>NZ_CP160849.1:1327500-1667385 GCF_040790665.1 Sulfitobacter pontiacus
GAGAGAGTGGGCGGGTAAAAGTATGCTTTTGATCTGGAATAAGGGAAGACAGTTTCTTACCAGCTTCTGTCTCCCGCGTTGGACTGACGTCCTGCACTCTACCGGCCGTTTGAGGGTCTAAATTGTCCTCAAGTAGCCGAATAGGCGGTAGGACATTAAATCAGTCTTTCTTTTTCTGGATCAAATCAAGCGCGAAAAGGGCGTTTGGTGAATGCCTTGGCAGTAAGAGGCGATGAAAGACGTGATACTCTGCGATAAGCCATGGGGAGCTGAGAATAAGCTTTGATCCATGGATTTCTGAATGGGGCAACCCACCTGATTGTTTATTGTTGTCCTACCGCTTTGCTACTTGAGGACGTAAGTTCGCAAGGTGCAGACGGTGGGTTCATCAGTAAGCAGAACCAGGTATTTATAGACTGAATACATAGGTTTATAAAAGCAAACCCGGGGAACTGAAACATCTAAGTACCCGGAGGAAAGGAAATCAATTGATACTCCCCTAGTAGCGGCGAGCGAACGGGGACCAGCCGAGCCATGAGTGTGGTTAGAATGCGTTGGAATGCGCAACCAAAGTGGGTGATAGTCCCGTATAAGAAGCATGATTGGACGTATTAAGTAGGGCGGAACACGTGAAATTCTGTCTGAAGATCGGAGGACCACCTTCGAAGGCTAAGTACTCCTTACTGACCGATAGTGAACCAGTACCGTGAGGGAAAGGTGAAAAGCACCCCGACGAGGGGAGTGAAACAGTACCTGAAACCGAACGCCTACAATCAGTTGGAGGGTCTTTACGGCCTGACAGCGTACCTTTTGTATAATGGGTCATCGACTTGGTCTCACAAGCAAGCTTAAGCCGTTAGGTGTAGGCGTAGCGAAAGCGAGTCTTAATAGGGCGTTGAGTTTGTGGGATCAGACCCGAAACCGAGTGATCTAGGCATGGCCAGGTTGAAGATAAGGTAACACTTATTGGAGGACCGAACCCACATCCGTTGAAAAGGATCGGGATGAGCTGTGCCTAGGGGTGAAAGGCCAATCAAACTCGGAGATAGCTGGTTCTCTGCGAAATCTATTTAGGTAGAGCGTCATCCGAATACCCTCGGGGGTAGAGCACTGGATGGGTAATGGGGCCCCACAGGCTTACTGATCCTAACCAAACTCCGAATACCGAGGAGTACTAGATGGCAGACACACAGCGGATGCTAACGTCCGTTGTGAAGAGGGAAACAACCCTGACCTACAGCTAAGGCCCCTAATTCATGGCTAAGTGGGAAAGCAGGTGAGACGACCAAAACAACCAGGAGGTTGGCTTAGAAGCAGCCATCCTTTAAAGATAGCGTAACAGCTCACTGGTCTAAATAAGTTGTCTTGCGGCGAAGATGTAACGGGGCTCAAGCCATGAGCCGAAGCTTAGGATGCATTAATTGCATGGTAGCAGAGCGTAGTGTGACATAAGACTTATCTTTATTATCGCTTAACGTCTGTTTGGTACGTGTAAACGTGCTCAAGTAGCCGTAGGCGGTAGCACAAGATAAAGTCTTTTCTGTGAAGCCGGCGCGTGAGCGATCCGGTGGAGAGATCACTAGTGAGAATGATGACATGAGTAGCGACAAAGAGTGTGAGAGACACTCTCGCCGAAAATCCAAGGGTTCCTGCTTAAAGCTAATCTGAGCAGGGTAAGCCGACCCCTAAGGCGAGGCCGAAAGGCGTAGTCGATGGGAACCAGGTTAATATTCCTGGGCCAGATGGAAGTGACGGATCTCGAGGGTAGTTCATCCTTATCGGATTGAATGGGCTGCTTAGAGGTCCCTGGAAATAGCTCCATCGCTAGATCGTACCCTAAACCGACACAGGTGGATAGGTAGAGAATACCAAGGCGCTTGAGAGAACTATGTTGAAGGAACTCGGCAAAATACCTCCGTAAGTTCGCGAGAAGGAGGCCCGGTTCCTAGGCAACTAGGGGCTGGGGGCACAAACCAGGGGGTGGCGACTGTTTATTAAAAACACAGGGCTCTGCGAAGTCGTAAGACGACGTATAGGGTCTGACGCCTGCCCGGTGCCTGAAGGTTAAAAGGAGGAGTGAGAGCTCTGAATTGAAGCCCAGGTAAACGGCGGCCGTAACTATAACGGTCCTAAGGTAGCGAAATTCCTTGTCGGGTAAGTTCCGACCTGCACGAATGGCGTAACGACTTCCCCGCTGTCTCCAACATAGACTCAGCGAAATTGAATTACCGGTCAAGATGCCGGTTACCCGCGGTTAGACGGAAAGACCCCGTGCACCTTTACTACAACTTCACACTGGCATTAGGCCGAACATGTGCAGGATAGGTGGTGGGCTTTGAAGCGTGGACGCCAGTCTGCGTGGAGCCTCCCTTGAGATACCACCCTTGTTCTGCTTGATGTCTAACCGCGGTCCGTTATCCGGATCCGGGACCCTGTGTGGTGGGTAGTTTGACTGGGGCGGTCGCCTCCTAAATCGTAACGGAGGCGCGCGAAGGTTGGCTCAGAGCGGTCGGAAATCGCTCGTTGAGTGCAATGGCAGAAGCCAGCCTGACTGCGAGACTGACAAGTCGAGCAGAGTCGAAAGACGGCCATAGTGATCCGGTGGTCCCAAGTGGGAGGGCCATCGCTCAACGGATAAAAGGTACGCCGGGGATAACAGGCTGATACTGCCCAAGAGTCCATATCGACGGCAGTGTTTGGCACCTCGATGTCGGCTCATCTCATCCTGGGGCTGGAGCAGGTCCCAAGGGTACGGCTGTTCGCCGTTTAAAGAGGTACGTGAGCTGGGTTTAGAACGTCGTGAGACAGTTCGGTCCCTATCTTCCGTGGGTGTAGGATACTTGAGAGGAGTTGCCCCTAGTACGAGAGGACCGGGGTGAACGATCCACTGGTGGACCAGTTGTTATGCCAATAGCAGTGCTGGGTAGCTATGATCGGACAGGATAACCGCTGAAGGCATCTAAGCGGGAAGCCCCCCTCAAAACAAGGTATCCCTGAGAGCCGAGATAGACCATCTCGTCGATAGGCCAGAGATGTAAGCGTAGTAATACGTTCAGTTGACTGGTACTAATTGCTCGATAGGCTTGATTTGATCCAGTAGAAGAAAGACTTCTTACTAGGACAAAAGCATACACATACAATCAGTTGTACTGACTTGGACAAATCCTCACCCAAAAAGGTGGGGGGCGGGAACGCGCATCCTTCGGATACGCTCTCTCCCGCTTGTTGCTCTTTTGCCAATGGCAAAAGGAACAACATAGAGGTTTTACTCGGTTTGGTGGTCATAGCGTAAGCAAAACACCCGATCCCATCCCGAACTCGGCAGTTAAGTGCTACTGCGCCAATGGTACTGCGTCTTAAGACGTGGGAGAGTAGGTCACCGCCAAACCTAGCAAAACCTCTACGTATCTCTCAAACGATGACAATTAATAAGCCAATACAAAAACATTGGCACCCGGCGCGGGATGGAGCAGCCCGGTAGCTCGTCAGGCTCATAACCTGAAGGTCGTAGGTTCAAATCCTACTCCCGCAACCAACTTTAAAGAACTTTAACTAGCACCAACCGCTCGCATCGCCTGCGGGCCTTGTGGCGTTTTGAGCCAACGTGATGGCGCGAGGGGTGACCTGATAGGAACGCAGGTCCCGCTACCTATAGCTGAATTTACGGAAGTGGGATGCTTCGTAAACACAAAGATTCGCACATAGACACCTCAGCGAGAGCGCAAACTGTTAGCCCTCCACTCAAACAACCTGAACGCGCCCTAGAGCCGCAGCAGGCGTGCCTCATGGCGTTTCAGCGTGTTACGCGCGGCGTTTATTGCTTTATGCCGCATTGCTCTGAAAGCGCGGGGAACAGCGCCAGGATCTCGTCGCGTTGCGCTTGGCCGATGCTTTGGAGTGTCTCTACTCCCGGCTGAAAGCTTTCTGTCCATGCCCCGTCCGACAGCACAAGCTGATGGCTTTCGAACATCAGGTGCACGTATTGAACAGAAGGAGGCGTGAACGTCCGGATCGTGTCACCATTCACCAAGTGCTTCGCGGCGACGAGGACCTCGTCCTGACCAAAATGTAGCATCGATCGCGCATCGGAAAGAAATATTCGGTGGTTGGGCGAAACGATAAGGTCGCGTTCTGGCGTTCCAGCGCCGAGAGCACCCGCCGTGATCAAAACGGGGCGCAGGTGTGGATAGACGACCAACTCCGCCGCTGTCAGCTGACGTGCGCCGACCCAAGAGACCTTCTGCATTCCGTGGTCGCGTGTGATGACAGCGTCACCGGCTTTCAAGTGCTCTACAGGGGTTTCGCCTTTTGCAGTGGCGATCAGGCTGCCCGCGGTGAAACATGGTACGGTGTTCCCGACATAGAACTTGCCGTTGCCATCCTCCAACGTACCGGATGCGATGGAGCCGTCGCCGTCAAAATCCTGATCCGTATTGCGGTCAATCTTGAGTGTGCCGATATTGTCGCCCGCATTGGTACCTGGTGCCACCAGTAGATTCCCAAATGTGGGTGCGCTTGGGTCGTTGGCACCGCTTTCAGTGCGGGGCACCAGAACGTTGGCGTTGAACCGCACGTAGGTGTCGCCAAGTGCGCTGACATCGCTTTGGTTATTCGCCGATTGGCCGGGGTTCATCGGAACCTAATTATATTGGACGATGCCGGCGTTATAGTCGGCAGCACTTGCATAGACCTTGATCCCGATGAAGGACGAGCCCCCGTCAAGTTCACCGTCTGCCGTTTCATTCTGTGTGATGAATTCGATGATGGCATCGTCAGCGAAGGGCTGGCTGCCACCGGAAAGTGTCATCTGACCAGCGCCGTCTTGGCCTGCGCTGGAGTTTGTGGACACGGCGGGATTGTTGATAACATCGATACAAACGCAAAAAAGCTCGCCATGTCTTTATCCTCTGGTGGCCTGTGGGTCGGTCAAATGATCCGGACCGGCCTAGTTTATAGTAATTTCTGCAATTTCATTAGCGATAAGTGGCGACAAATCGACTTAACTTTTGACATATCACATGGATGTGAAGCGGGCCTGACGCCAGTGGGGCGTCTTTGATGGCGCTGTCGATGGTGGCTGGTATGCCGCAGATGCGATGCTGATTTAAAAGGGCAGTTCGACGGGCAGGGACAACGATCGCTAAGGCAGCACTAAGTAACAGTGAAATGAAAAAGCGACTTATCGGGGATAAGTGGTGCCCAGGAGAGGACTCGAACCTCCACACCGTTGCCAGTACTAGCACCTGAAGCTAGCGCGTCTACCATTCCGCCACCTGGGCACAGGGGGGTTGTGAGGGAGCGTTTATTGTTGTGGGGCGGGGGTGTCAATTGGATTCTCGCAACAAAATGAAACGGCGTGAAAATAAATCCGGAAAACCGAGGTTTGGTGCGGTGGGACGGGCTTTCGAGGCGATCTCTGCCGGAATTGCTGCTTGTTCCCGAGGGGGGCTGGATGTATCTGTAGCGCTAGATTTTCTGGTCAGGGGTATCATCATGGCAAAGCTGGTCACGGTTTACGGCGGCTCCGGGTTTGTGGGGCGGTATATCGTTCGTCGCATGGCGTTGGCGGGATGGCGGGTGCGCGTCGCGGTGCGTCGCCCGAACGAGGCGCTGTTTGTGCGCACCTACGGCACTGTCGGCCAGGTCGAACCGGTCTTTTGCAACATCCGTGATGACGCGTCGGTGCGCGATGCGCTGCAGGGCGCTGATGTGGTGGTGAACTGCGTCGGTATTCTGGCCGAGGCGGGGAAAAACACCTTTGACGCCATTCAGGCCGACGGCGCAGAACGCATTGCGCGCTTGGCCGCCGCCGAAGGGATCGCGCGTTTGGTGCAAATCTCTGCCATCGGGGCGGATGCCGAAGCGGATAGCGAATATGCCCAGACCAAGGCGATGGGGGAGGCCGGTGTGCTCAAGCATATGCCGCAGGCTGTTATCCTGCGCCCCTCGATCGTGTTCGGCCCCGAGGATGACTTCTTTAACCGTTTCGCCGGTATGACGCGGATCAGCCCCGCGATCCCTGCTGTGGGGGCGGATACGCTGTTCCAGCCCGTCTACGTAGATGACGTGGCCCACGCGGCGGAGCTTGCGGTGACAGGCAAGGCCCCATCCGGTATTTATGAATTGGGTGGCCCCGAGGTCGAAAGCTTTCGCGGCCTGATGCAACGTATGCTTGATGTGGTGAACCGTCGCCGCATGGTTGTCGCCTTGCCGACTTTCGTGGCAAAGGTGATCGCCTTTGGCCTTGATGTGTTGCAGTCGGTGACGCTCGGCCTGGTCAAGAACAACACGCTGACCCGTGATCAGGTCAAGAACCTGGCGCATGATAATGTTGTGGGCGAGGGGGCGCAGGGCTTTGATGCTTTGGGGATCAGCCCCGTGTCCATGGGCTCCGTCCTGCCCGAGTACCTGTGGCGGTTCCGCCCCTCGGGCCAGTATGACGAGATCAAGCAATCCGCGAAGAACCTGCGGACCTAACGATTTCGATGTCGAATTTGGAAAGGCCCTGCCGGCGACGGCGGGGCCTTTTGCGTTAGCTGTAGGCGTATACCAAAAGCGCTGCTCCCAGCAGGATGCGATAGATGACGTAGGGGGTGAAATTCACGCTGCGCAGCAGGCGCATCATCAGGAACAGTGCCAACAGTGCGGCGACGAAGGCGAAGCCCGCCGCGATCGACGCGTCGCGCGCGAGCTGCGCGTCGGCTTGCCCGATCACATCCAGTGACAAAAGCGCGCCAGAGGCGAGGATCGTGGGAATCGACATCAGCATAGACAGTGTGGCAGCGCTGGCGCGGTCATAGCCCAGTTTGCGGGCTGCGGTGATGGTGATGCCCGACCGCGATGTGCCGGGGATCAGCGCAAGCGCCTGCGCCAGACCCATCCAGACGGCACCTTTGACATCCCAGTCGCCAGTATCCCGATCGCTGCGCCCCGTGCGATCCGCCCAATAAAGCACAATACCGAACAGCAGCATGGTCCAGCCGATCACCGCGACAGAGCGGAGCATTTCGTCAATCCCCAGCAGCTTGAACGTCAGCCCGACGACCAGCACCGGAATTGTTGCAAGGATCAGCAGGGCGGCGAGCCTTGCGCCGGGGGTGTCCATCTTGCCGCGCAGCAGGCGACCAAGCCCGATTGTGGCTTCTGCGACCTCGGACCGGAAGTAGAGCACGACCGCAAGGAGGGTGCCCACATGCACCGCGACATCAATCGCAAGCCCCTGATCCGGCCCGCCGGTCAGCGTGGGCAGCAGGATCAAATGACCCGAGGAAGAGACAGGCAGAAACTCTGTCAGACCCTGAATGATTGCGACAAGCAGCAGTTGGAACAGGGTCATAAGGGGGGTGGCCTTTGGGTCATTGGCGATGGCATAGGCATATAACTTTGGCGGGCTGGAAGGGAAGTCCGTTGTTGGGTCCGAATCGGACATAAATATATGGTAAATTTGCGAGAATATCGGGGTTGATATGAAATAAACCGCATATAGGTCAGCAAAGCTGCCTTTATAATCGTTTGGCCCCTGTGTATGAGGGGGCAGCAACGTGTTTCAGGCGGAGAGATCCAAGATGGCAAAGCAGCCAATGCTCAAGTTTACAACGGTATCCCGGGATATGCCCGAAAAACGGATGCCGAATCTGCGTCGTGAAGACTTTAAAGAGATTTATGCGGAATACGCGGATGAGAAAGCGCAGGAGCAGTCCAGCCGCTGTAGCCAATGTGGCGTTCCCTATTGCCAGACCCATTGCCCGCTGCACAACAATATTCCCGACTGGCTGCGCCTGACCGCCGAAGGGCGTCTGCAAGAGGCCTATGAGGTCAGCCAGGCCACCAACACCTTCCCCGAAATCTGCGGTCGCATCTGCCCGCAGGACCGTCTGTGCGAAGGCAACTGTGTGATCGAACAATCCGGCCACGGCACTGTGACCATCGGCTCGGTCGAGAAATACATCACTGATACCGCGTGGGAAAATGGCTGGGTGCAGCCGATCAAGCCCAAGACCGAACGCGCCGAATCCGTTGGCATCATCGGCGCGGGCCCCGGTGGTCTGGCCGCAGCCGACGTGCTGCGCCGCGCGGGTGTGCAGGTCACCATCTATGACCGCTATGACCGCGCGGGTGGTTTGCTGACCTACGGCATCCCCGGTTTCAAGCTGGAAAAAGATGTGGTCATGCGCCGCAACGACCAGCTGGCCGAAGGTGGCGTTAACTTTGAATTGAACTGCGATGTGGGCGTCGACATCAGCTTTGCCGATATCCGCGCCAAGCATGACGCCGTGATCATCGCGACTGGCGTCTATAAAACACGTGACATCCAGGCCCCCGGCGTGGGCGGCGTTGGTCTTGAGCGCGCGATTGATTTCCTGACCGTGAGCAACCGCAAAAGCTTTGGCGACAAGGTAGAGGAATTCGATTCCGGCCGTTTCAATGCCGAAGGGAAGCGCGTTGTCGTGATCGGCGGTGGGGATACCGCGATGGACTGTGTACGGACCTCGATCCGTCAGGGGGCCACCTCGGTCAAATGTCTGTACCGCCGTGACCGCGCCAACATGCCCGGCTCGCAACGCGAAGTGCAAAACGCCGAGGAAGAAGGCGTGGTCTTCGAATGGTTGTCCGCACCCAAAGGGTTCGTCGGTGATCCGGTGACCGGCGTCGTCGTGCAAAAGATGCGCCTTGGCGCGCCGGATGTCTCGGGTCGTCAGGCCCCCGAGGTGATCGAGGGTGCCGATTATGTCGAAGAGGCGGATCTTGTGATCATGGCGCTTGGCTTTGAACCCGAAGACCTGCCCACGCTGTGGAACACGCCCGAGCTGCCGGTCAACCGTTGGGGCACGGTCAAGGCCGACTATATCACCGGCGCGACCGAGCTGGATGGCGTCTATGCCGTGGGCGATATCGTGCGCGGTGCGTCGCTGGTGGTCTGGGCCATCAAGGACGGGCGCGACTGTGCGCAAGCGATCCTTGAAAAGATGGGGGCCAGCGTGGCCATCGCGGCCGAATAAGCGCCCCTTTCAACTGATATTTCGCGCCTCGGGCGCGCCCGATTTAGGAGATTCCAAATGACCAAGTATGATGACGCCTGGGTAGCACGCGAAGAAGCAAAACGCGCCTTCATGGCAGAAAACGGTCTGTATTCCGAAGAAGAAGAGCATTCATCCTGCGGGGTGGGTCTTGTTGTGAACATCGACGGCTCCAGCAGCCGCGCGGTTGTCGAAAACGGGATCAAGGCGCTCAAGGCGATCTGGCACCGTGGTGCGGTGGATGCCGATGGCAAGACCGGCGACGGCGCGGGCATCCACGTGCAGATCCCCGTCAACTTTTTCTACGATCAGGTGCGTCGCACCGGTCACAGCCCCCGCGAAGGCGAATTGATCGCCATCGGTCAGGTCTTTCTGCCGCGCACCAACTTTGCCGCGCAGGAAACCTGCCGGACCATCGTTGAAACCGAAGTGCTGCGCATGGGCTACTATATCTACGGCTGGCGCCACGTGCCCGTGGACACCTCTGTTCTGGGGGAAAAGGCCAATGCGACCCGTCCCGAGATCGAACAGATCCTGATTTCCAACGCCAAGGGCGTGGACGAGGAAACATTCGAGCGCGAGCTTTACGTCATCCGTCGCCGCATCGAGAAAGCCGCGCTGGCCGCTCAGGTGCCGACGCTTTACATCGCGTCGATGTCCTGCCGGTCGATCATCTACAAGGGCATGATGCTGGCGCAGGATGTTGCCAACTTCTACCCCGACCTGATGGATGAACGCTTTGAGTCCGCGTTTGCGATCTATCACCAGCGCTATTCCACCAACACCTTCCCGCAGTGGTGGCTGGCGCAGCCCTTCCGCATGCTGGCCCATAACGGCGAGATCAACACGCTCAAGGGTAACGTCAACTGGATGAAAAGCCACGAGATTCGCATGGCCTCGGGCACCTTTGGCGACATGGCCGAAGATATCAAACCGATCGTCGCCGCGGGGTCTTCCGATTCTGCCGCGCTGGATTCGGTGTTCGAAGTCCTGGTGCGCGCGGGTCGTTCGGCCCCGATGGCGAAAACCATGCTGGTGCCTGAAAGCTGGTCCAAGCAGGCGGTCGAACTGCCCCAGGCATGGCGCGACATGTATTCCTACTGCAACTCGGTGATGGAGCCTTGGGATGGTCCCGCAGCGCTGGCCATGACCGATGGCCGCTGGGTCTGCGCCGGTCTTGACCGGAACGGCCTGCGCCCCATGCGTTTCGTCGTCACCGGTGACGGCATGCTGATCGCGGGTTCCGAGGCGGGGATGGTCCCGCAGGACGAGGCGAATGTCGTGCGCAAAGGCGCGCTTGGCCCCGGTCAGCTGCTGGCGGTCGACATCGAAGAAGGCAAGATGTTCGGCGACACCGAGATCAAGGACAAGCTCGCCGCGTCGCGCCCCTTTGGTGAATGGGTCGGCAAGATCAACGAGCTGGACAAAGCGCTTGGCGATGTCGAGGAAAAGGCCCTGTTCTCGGGCGATGAGCTGCGCCGCCGTCAGGTGGCAGCGGGCTATACCATCGAAGACCTCGAGCAGATCCTCGCACCGATGGCCGAAGACGCGAAAGAGCCCTTGGCGTCCATGGGCGATGACACCCCGTCGGCGGTTCTGTCGAACCAGTACCGCCCGCTCAGCCATTTCTTCCGCCAGAACTTCAGCCAGGTCACCAACCCACCCATCGACAGCCTGCGCGAATTCCGCGTCATGAGCCTGAAAACGCGGTTCGGGAACCTCAAGAACGTGTTGGATGAATCCAGCGCCCAGACCGAGATCCTCGTGCTCGACAGCCCGTTCCTCGCGAACGCGCAGTTCGATCAGTTGATGACCGAATTCAACGCGAATTCCGTCACCATCGACTGTACGTTTGAGCCGGGGGGCAACAACCTGAGCGAAAACCTGCGCCGCATCCGGGACGAGGCAGAAGACGCCGTGCGCTCGGGCGCTGGTCACATCGTGCTGACCGACCAGTTCAGCGATGCGACCCGCGTGGCGATGCCGATGATCCTTGCGACATCTGCCGTGCACAGCCAGCTGACCCGCAAGGGCCTGCGGACCTTTACGTCGCTCAATGTGCGCTCGGCCGAATGTGTGGACCCGCATTACTTTGCCGTGCTGATCGGCTGTGGTGCCACCGTGGTGAACGCCTACCTAGCCGAGGATTCGCTGGCGGATCGTATCGGGCGTGGTCTGCTGGACATGACCCTGACCACCGCAATGGCCCGCTACCGCGAGGCGATTGATCAGGGCCTGCTGAAAATCATGGCGAAGATGGGCATCAGCGTCATGTCCTCCTACCGCGGCGGCCTGAACTTCGAAGCCGTAGGGCTGAGCCGTGCGATGTGCGCGGAATACTTCCCCGGCATGACCAGCCGTATCAGCGGGATCGGTGTGACCGGTATCCAACGCAAGGCCGAAGCGGTCCACGACCGTGGTTGGCAGGGTGATGGCGTCGTCATGCCCATCGGCGGCTTCTACAAGGCGCGCAAATCCGGCGAGACCCACGCGTGGGAAGCATCGTCGATGCACATGCTGCAAATGGCCTGCAACAAAGCATCCTACCAGATGTGGAAGCAATATAGCGCCAAGATGCAAAGCAACCCGCCGATCCATCTGCGCGACCTGCTGGACATCAAGCCGCTGGGGGCCCCAGTGCCCATCGAAGAGGTCGAATCCATCACCTCTATCCGCAAGCGGTTCGTGACGCCGGGCATGTCCCTTGGCGCGCTGTCGCCCGAGGCACATAAGACCCTGAACGTCGCGATGAACCGCATCGGGGCCAAGTCAGACTCTGGCGAGGGTGGCGAAGATCCGGCGCACTTCGTGCCCGAGGCCAACGGTGATAACCCGTCGGCCAAGATCAAGCAGGTGGCGTCGGGCCGTTTCGGTGTGACAGCCGAATACCTGAACCAGTGTGAAGAGCTTGAAATCAAGGTCGCTCAAGGGGCCAAGCCCGGCGAGGGTGGTCAGCTTCCGGGCATGAAGGTCACCGACCTGATCGCCCGTCTGCGCCATTCGACCAAGGGCGTGACCCTGATCTCGCCCCCGCCGCACCACGATATCTATTCCATCGAAGACCTTGCGCAGCTGATCTATGACCTCAAGCAGATCAACCCGCGCTGTAAGGTGACCGTGAAGCTGGTGGCGTCCTCGGGCGTTGGCACGATTGCGGCCGGTGTGGCAAAGGCCAAAGCGGATATCATTCTGATCTCGGGCCACAATGGCGGCACGGGCGCATCGCCTGCGACCTCGATCAAATATGCGGGTCTGCCGTGGGAGATGGGCCTGACCGAAGCGCATCAGGTTCTGGCGATGAACAACCTGCGCGACCGCGTCACCCTGCGGACCGATGGTGGTTTGCGCACAGGCCGCGACATCGTGATGGCCGCGATGATGGGAGCCGAGGAATACGGCATCGGCACCGCCGCGCTGATCGCGATGGGCTGTATCATGGTGCGTCAGTGCCAGTCGAACACCTGCCCCGTCGGCGTCTGTACCCAAGACGAAGCGCTGCGTGGGAAGTTCACCGGCAACGCGGATAAGGTCGTGAACCTGATCACCTTCTACGCCACCGAAGTGCGCGAATTGCTCGCCTCTATCGGGGCGCGTAGCCTGGATGACGTGATTGGCCGTGCTGATTTGCTGGCACAGGTCAGCCGTGGGTCTGCGCATCTTGACGATCTGGATCTCAACCCGCTGCTGATCACCGTCGATGGCGCGGCAGAGATCGTTTATGACCGCAACAAGCCACGCAACGCTGTGCTGGACACGCTGGACTCTGAAATCGTGCGCGACGCCGCGCGTTTCCTTGAAGATGGCGAGAAGATGCAGCTGAGCTATGCGGTGCAGAACACGCACCGTACCGTGGGCACCCGCGTCTCAAGCCACATCATCCGCAACTTCGGCATGAACAACCAGCTGCAGCCCGATCACCTGACGGTCAAGCTGACCGGTTCGGCAGGGCAGTCGCTGGGGGCCTTCGCGGCACCGGGGCTCAAGCTTGAAGTGTCCGGCGATGCGAATGACTATGTCGGCAAGGGCCTGTCGGGCGGCACCATCGTCGTGCGTCCGTCCATGGCCAGCACCATCGTCGCCGCTGACAACACCATCATCGGCAACACCGTGCTTTATGGTGCGACCAAGGGCTTTTTGTTCGCAGCGGGCCGTGCCGGTGAACGTTTCGGCGTTCGGAACTCGGGCGCGCATGTGGTGATCGAAGGCTGCGGCAGCAACGGGTGCGAATACATGACCGGCGGTGTGGCCGTGATCCTGGGCGAGATCGGCGCGAACTTTGGCGCGGGTATGACGGGCGGTATGGCCTATCTCTACAACCCCGATGGCAAGGCCGACAAAATGCTGAACCGCGAAACGCTGGTGACCTGCCCTGTCACGGTCGAGCATTGGGAAAACCAGCTGAAGGGCCTGATTGAACGGCACCTGCAGGAAACCAACAGCCGCAAGGCCGAAGACATCCTGCAGCACTGGGACATTGAAAAGGATAACTTCCTGCAGATCTGCCCCAAAGAGATGCTGGTCCATCTGCCCGCCCCGCTGAGCGTCGAAGAACACGCGATCCCGGCGGAGTAAGCAAAACGGATAGATCGGGCGCGGGGGAAACCTCGCGCCCGATTTCTTTTGTGCGTCGCCCACGCTTTACCGGGGCCGCAACCGGCCTATAGTTACGGGATGATCAAAACACTTACCTCTCGCGTCCGGCTGATGGCGCTTTTGCTGGTGGGGCTCGCGCTTGCGGCCTGTACCGATGCTGCGCCCAAGGGCGGCGGCGATATTCTGGTGATTGGCGATTCCGTCATGGCGTGGAACGGATCAAGCGATCAGGCGATCCCCGATGCGATGGCAGCCAGCCTTGGCCGCAATGTGGTCAGCAAGGCCGTCCCCGGGGCGCAGTTCAGCAATGACAGCACGCTCTTGTCCGCTGTCGGTTTCGACATTCAGGATCAGTACCCCGGCGGGCGGTGGAACTGGATCGTGGTGAACGGCGGGGCCAATGATCTGGGGTTCAACGACTGCAAATGCGCGGCCTGCACGCCTGTGGTCGACACGCTGATCGCTGCGGATGCCGCTACTGGGGAAATCCCCGCCTTCCTGTCGCGATTGCGCAGCACGGGCGCGCAGGTGATGTGGATGGGCTATTACGCCGGCAATGGCAAAGGGTCATTCGAGGGCTGTCGCGATGATCTGGTGCTGCTGGAACGCCGTATCGCGCGGTTTGCGGCACAAACCCCGGGGGTGACATTCCTTGATTCCGAAACCGTCATCGACCGTCAGGATCCCAGCCTGTTTGCCAGCGATAACACCCACCCGTCGCCCAAGGCCTCTGCGCTGATCGGGGCCTATCTTGCAAAAGGGATTTCCGCCCGCAGTGCCCGTTCACAATAAGCCATTGCCACGATATAGCTGATGGCTATGGCAAAACGCGCATCCTCCAAATCCAAGGGCAAAGCCAAGTCCAAGACCCCGTCCCCTGCGGCGCAGCTGCGGTCGCTCAAGCGGCGTGTGGTTCGGGGCGCGTTCAAGCTGGTGCTCGCCGTGCTTGGCCTGTTGATCGCCCTGGTGTTGCTGTTTGCGGTGATCAACCCGCCGACGACCCCCTATATGTTCAGCGAAGGCCGCAGGCTGGGGGGCGTGGACCAGCAATGGGTCGCGCTGGAAGACGTGGCCCCCGTCATGGCGCGGTCTGTCGTGGCGGCGGAAGATGCGAATTTCTGCCAGCACTGGGGCTTTGATCTGGCCGCGATCAAACGCGCCATCGCCGAAGGATCGAACCGCGGGGCATCCACCCTGTCGCAGCAGACGGTCAAGAACGTCTATCTCTGGCATGGCCGCACATGGTTGCGCAAAGCGCTCGAGGCCGGGATCACGCCGCTGGTTGAAACCGTCTGGACCAAGCGGCGCATCATCGAAGTCTATCTGAACGTGGCCGAGTTCGACGAAGGCATCTTTGGTGTCGACGCCGCGGCGCAACATTACTTTGGGGTGATTCCCGCCAAGCTGACCGCAACCCAAGCGGCGCGGCTGGCCGCGATCCTGCCGTCGCCGAAAACCCGTTCGGCCGCGCGCCCCTCTGCCGCGGTGCGCAAGCGCAGCGCCCAGATCCGCGATGGTGCGGCGACAATCAGCAAGGACGGACGGGCAGCCTGTTTCGAGAGTTGAAAAACCCAACCAAGACGGGCATGAGGATGAAACCCCTGTTTGTTAGTACCGGAACCCCTTATGGCTCGCCTGTTTCACGTCCCGCTTTCGCCGTTCTGCCGCAAAGTCCGGCTGAGCCTCGCTGAAAAGAAGATCGAGGTTGAACGCGTCGAAGAGCGGTATTGGGAGCAAGACCCAGATTTTATGCGTCGCAATCCGGCGGGCAAGGTGCCTGTATTGCAGCTTGATGGCATCATCATGTCCGAAAGTGCCGCGATCTGCGAGTATATCGAAGAGACCCGCCCCGAACCGTCGCTGATGCCCTCTGATCCGGTCCAGCGGCTTGAAGTGCGTCGTCTGGTCAGCTGGTTCGACGACAAGTTCCACGACGAGGTCACCTCGAAGCTGCTCTACGAACGGGTCAACAAAAAGGTGATGAAGCAGGGGTTTCCCGACAGCCGCAATGTCAAGGACGGGGCCAAGGCGATCAAGTATCACATCGACTATATGGCATGGCTGCTGGACCACCGGCGCTGGCTGGCGGGCGATGTGATGACGCTGGCCGATTTCGCGGCGGCGGCGCATCTGTCCTCGCTTGATTATATCTCGGATGTGGACTGGAACCGGTCCGACGTGGTCAAGGACTGGTACGCCAAGATCAAGTCCCGCCCTGCGTTCCGGTCGTTGCTGGCCGATCAGGTGCCGGGCTTCCCGCCGCCGAAGCATTACAATGACCTTGATTTCTGATCCACGCTGCGCCCGATGTCTGTGACATCGGCTGCCGATACGGACGCCCTGCGGGGCCGGTTGGTGGCGCAGGCGCTGGACGAAGGCTTTGTCTCTTGCCGGATTTGCCGCCCCGACGCGGTGCCTGATGTGCCCGAACGGCTGCAGGCGTTTGTTGATGCAGGCTATCACGGGCAGATGGCGTGGATGGCGGACCGTATGGCGTGGCGCGGCAACCCTGCCGCCCTTTGGCCCGAGGCGCGGTCGGTGATCATGCTGGCCGAAAGCTACACCCCCGAATACGACCCGACCGAGGTGCTGAACCACCCCGAAAAGGCGGGCGTGTCGGTCTATGCGCAGGGGCGAGATTACCACGACATCGTCAAGAAACGGCTCAAGCGGGTGGCGCGATGGCTGGTGGCGCAGGAACCCTGCGAGGTGAAAGTCTTTGTCGACACGGCCCCCGTGCCGGAAAAGGCGCTTGGGCAGGCGGCGGGGCTGGGCTGGCAGGGCAAGCACACCAATCTGCTAAGCCGCGACTGGGGGAACTGGGCCTTTCTGGGCGCGATTTTCACCACGTTGGATTTCACCCCCGACACGGCAGAGGTGGATCACTGCGGGTCGTGCCGGTCCTGCCTCAGGGCGTGCCCGACCAATGCCTTCCCCGCGCCCTATCAGCTGGATGCGCGGCGCTGCATTTCCTATCTGACGATTGAACACAACGGGCCGGTCGATCTTGAGCTGCGCAGCAAGATGGGCAACCGCATCTACGGCTGTGACGATTGCCTTGCCGCCTGCCCGTGGAACAAATTCGCCGTCGCGGCGAGCGATTTGCGCTATCACGGCGGTGTCGGAGCCCCCGATCTGGCAGAGCTGGCGACGCTGGATGATGCGGCCTTTCGTCTGCGGTTCAGCGGCTCGCCGATCAAGCGGATCGGGCGCAACCGGTTCATTCGCAATGTGCTTTATGCCATCGGTAACTCCGGTCAGGCGCGTCTGACCCCCGTGGCGCAGGGCCTGTTGGACGATCCGGACGCGACTGTCGCCGACGCGGCGCAATGGGCCGTGGCCCGTCTGTGCGAAAACCAAGACTGACAGGGCTGGACCGCTGCGCCGGAACAGGTAAACCCTAGGAAAACGGTGCAAGGATAGTTGAATGGCGCTTTTGCTTGGGGTCGATACGGGCGGCACCTATACGGATGCGGTGCTGATCCGCGATGAAACCACGGTGATCGCATCGGCCAAGGCGCTGACCACCCGCGCCGATCTGGCCATTGGTGTGGGGCAGGCCGTGCGCCGCGTGCTGGCGGCGGCCGATGTTTCAGCGGGTCAGGTTGCGATGGCGTCGCTGTCGACCACGCTGGCAACCAATGCGCTGGTCGAAGGGCAGGGCGGGCGCGTCGCGTTGATCTATGTCGGCTTCAAGGAACGGGATCTTGAGGCGCACGGGCTGGCAGGGGCGCTGAACGGTGACCCTTATCTGATCCTTGGCGGTGGTCATGACCACGCAGGCGCAGAGCGTGCCCCGCTGGACGAAGCCGCGCTGATCTCCTTTTTGACCGAGCAGCGTGAACAGGTCAGCGGTTTTGCCGTCGCCAGCCAGTTCGCCACGCGCAACCCCGCCCATGAACAACGCGTCGCCGACTTGGTGACGCAGGTGACGGTGCGGCCCGTGTCGGCCTCGCATCAGCTGTCGGCCAAGCTCAACGGGCCGAAACGGGCGCTGACGGCGGTGCTGAACGCGCGGCTGATCGGGATGATCGACCGGTTGATCGGGCGGGCCGAGGATGTGTTGACCGACCTTGGCATCACGGCCCCGCTGATGGTGGTGCGGGGGGACGGGGCGCTGATCTCTGCCGCGCAGGCACGGGAACGGCCGATTGAAACGATCCTCAGCGGGCCTGCGGCCTCGATCGTGGGGGCGCGGTGGATGACCGGTGCGGCGCGTGCGTTGGTCAGCGATATCGGCGGCACCACCACCGATGTAGCTCTGTTGCGCGATGGCCGGCCCGCGATCGACCCCGCAGGGGCCCGCGTCGGCAGCTACCGCACGATGGTAGAGGCCGTTGCCATGCGCACCACCGGTCTGGGGGGCGACAGCGAGGTGCATTTCCTGACCGAAGGCTTGCAGGGGGGGGTGACGCTGGGGCCCAAGCGGGTCTTGCCCATTGCCCTCATCGCGGCAGAGGCACCCGAGGTTGTCCATGCTGCGCTTGATGCGCAACTGCGCAGCACCACCCCCGGCGAATATGACGGGCGCTTTGTGCGTGCCGTGGCAGGTCAACCGCGCGAGGGGATCTCGGCGCGTGAACAAATGCTGCTGGACCGTATTGGTGACGGGCTGCACCCGATGGCCGACATCCTGCGCGCCCGCATAGAGACAGGCGCGCTGAAACGTCTGGTAGAGCGTGGCTTGGTCCAGCTGGCCGGCGTTACCCCATCGGACGCAAGCCATGTGCTGGGACGGGTCGCGGCCTGGGATGCCGAGGCCGCAGGCAAGGCGCTGCGGTTGTTTGGGCGGCGACGCACAGGCGCGGGGCAGATGCTGGCCCCTGATCCCGCCGCTATGGCGCAGATCATCGTGGATCAACTGACCGAACAGACCGCGCTGGCCATGCTGGAAGCGGCGCTGGCGGAAGAAGAGCCCGCCTTTGATACAGAACCCGAAACGCTGGCCCGCCACGAGCTGTTGCAGCGCGGGTTGCGCGGGCACGCGGGGCTTGTGCGGATCGAGGCGGCGTTGAACCTGCCGGTGATCGGGCTGGGAGCCTCTGCCGCGGCCTATTATCCGGCGGTGGGGGAACGGCTGGGCACGCAGATGATCCTGCCCGAACACGCCGCAGTGGCCAATGCCATTGGCGCTGTCGTCGGGCGGGTGACCATGCGGGAAAGCGGCACGGTGACCTCGCCCGCAGAGGGGCGGTTCAGGGTGTATCTGGCCGGCGGGCCGCAGGATTTCACGGATCAGACACAGGCGCTGAGCACGCTTGAGGCAACCCTGCGCGACAAGGCAGAGGCGGCGGCACGGGCGGCGGGGGTGGTCGATGTGCAGATCGACGTGCAACGCGACATCCGCCATGCAGAGGTCGAAAGCCGCAAGGTCTTTATCGAAGCGCTGCTGACGGTCGAGGCGACAGGCAGGCCAAGGGTCGCATCGGCCTGACGCTGCACAAAAGAAAACGGCGCAAACCCGAGGGGCTGCGCCGTTTTGCGTTTATTCTGCTGCCGCGCGTTTGGGCAGGACCCAATCGGGGCGCGGGAAGTGGCAGGTATAGCCGTTTGGAATACGCTCCAGATAATCCTGATGCTCGGGCTCTGCTTCCCAGAAATCGCTCACGGGTTCTACCTCTGTCACGACTTTGCCCGGCCAGATGCCCGATGCTTCGACATCGGCAATGGTGTCCAGCGCCGTGGCTTTCTGGTCCTCGTCGACATAGTAGATCGCCGAACGATAGCTCAGCCCGCGGTCATTGCCCTGACGGTTCAGCGTTGTCGGGTCGTGGATCTGGAAAAACAGTTCCAGCAGATCACGATAGCTGATCACGTCGTCGTCAAACATCACCTCGATCGCCTCGGCATGGGTGCCGTGGTCGCGGTAGGTGGCATTGGGCACATCGCCGCCCGAATAGCCCACGCGGGTCGATAGAACCCCCTCGCGTTTGCGGATCAGGTCCTGCATGCCCCAAAAGCATCCTCCGGCCAGTACTGCGCGTTGTTCGCTCATGCTACATCCTCCACTTGGTTGATATAATCGCCATAGCCTGCGTCTTGCATGTCGTCACGATGAATAAAGCGCAACGAGGCGGAATTGATGCAATAGCGCAGCCCGCCACGATCCGCGGGACCGTCGGGGAAAACGTGGCCCAGATGGCTGTCCCCATGGGCGCTGCGCACCTCGGTGCGGATCATCCCCAGCGACGCGTCACGCAGTTCGGCGACATGGGCCGGTTCGATGGGTTTGGTAAAGCTCGGCCAGCCGCAGCCGGAGTCGTATTTGTCCGAGGACGCGAACAGCGGCTCGCCAGAGACGATGTCTACGTAGATGCCCGGCTCTTTGTTATCGAGCAGCTTGCCCGTGCCCGGCCGTTCGGTGCCGTTCTGCTGGGTGACACGGAATTCTTCGGGGGACAGAGCGTTAATGGCGGCGTCGGTCTTTTCATAGGTCGGCATGCGAGGCTCCTTTGCGGTTTGATACATTAAATGGGGCCTGCGCGGGTTTTTCAAAGGGGTAATGCACCGACGCACCGATCTGTGACCGCCCGCCTATCGCCCAACCCCTTGGCTTGCAGGTCAGGCCCGGCGCTGCCGCGAGACCTGAACCGCGAGAATACCCAGGGCAATCACGGCGACGCCGATGATATCCTGAACCCCCAGCGGTTCGCCCAGCAAAAGCCAGGCAATCGCCACTCCGAAAAACGGATTGAGGAAATGGAAGGTCGCGGCGCGGGTGGCTCCGATACGGTTGACCAGCCAGAACCAGACCACCGTCGCCAGCAGCCCCGGCACCAGACAGGTATACAGGAACGCCAGCGCCAGCGGCCAGCTTGGGCTGATGTGCGGCGTCTCGAACAGCAAGGTCGCAATCGACAGCGCCACACAGCCGACAAGCATCTGCAAGCCCACCACCATCAGGAAGTTCCCGCCAGAGGTCGCACCGCGCACCAGCAGGGTCGCCGCTGATAGCGCGACCACACCGACGCCGCATAGCAGCAGCCCTGTCAGATCGACGCCGCCGCTGATCCGTGCCCCCATAATGATGGCCACGCCGATCACACCGGCGATCAGCCCTGCAATGCCCAACGGCTTGAGCTTTTCCCCCAGAAACAGCCATGTCGCCAGACCGACCAGCAACGGCATGGTCGAGGCGATGATCGCCGCCAGTGACGCCTGTACGGTCTGCATCGCGACAAAGTTCATCCCCAGATAGACCGCGTTTTGCAGCACGCCGAAAATGATCGTTGCCCGCCATTGCGCGCGCGTCAGCCGCCACGTCTGACCAAGCGCCAGCGCGATCCCCACGCCGATCAGGCCAGAGATCAGATACCGCGCCGACAAAGCCATCAAGGGGGACGCGTCCGCGACGATAATCCGCGCCGACGTAAAGGCAGAGGACCACATGACGGCGAAGGCCAGCCCCATGAGAATTGCACGTATATCCATGAGGGGACCTTTCAGGTTTTCCAGTGGGCGGAGACTTCCGCAGTTGTCCGACAGGGGCAAGCGCATTCAGCGCAACGCAGACCTGCGCCAAACGCAAAGGGCCGCCCGTGGGCGACCCTTTGTCAGAACAGACTGTGATCAGTCTTATTCGTTAACGCTGTCTTTCAGCGCTTTCGCGATGGTCATCTTAACAACCTTGTCCGCGTCTTTCTTGAACTGTTCGCCGGTGGCAGGGTTGCGCACCATACGCTCGGGGCGTTCGCGGCAGTAGATTTTGCCAATGCCGGGAAGTGTCACAGCGCCACCGCCGGAGACTTCTTTGGTGATCAACGCGCAAACCGCGTCCAGTGCCGCGCTTGCTGTTTTCTTGTCTTCGCCCATTTCCTCAGCCAAAGCCGCGACGAGCTGGGTTTTTGTCATTGGTTTAGTTGCCATCTTGTTTTTCTCCTTCGTCCGCCCGGATTAGGGCCTCACGCGCAGAATGTAACGGTATGTTGTGGCTGAACACAACGAATAGGTCGCAAGAAACCGCGAAAACATGCTATTTTCAGCCGATTTCGGCCTTCAGAGAAAGGCAGTTTCGTCAAACGAGCGCAATTTTCGGCTATGCAACCGCTCTAGCGGCATATCGCGCAGCTGTTCCATCGCGCGAATACCTATCATCAAGTGTCGTGCGACCTGCGTTTTGTAGAAATCAGACGCCATACCGGGCAGCTTCAATTCACCATGCAGGGGTTTGTCCGAGACGCATAGAAGCGTGCCGTAGGGCACCCGGAAGCGGTAGCCGTTGGCCGCAATCGTTGCGCTTTCCATATCCAGCGCCACGGCGCGCGACTGGCTGAGCCGTTGCACCGGACCGGATTGATCGCGCAATTCCCAGTTGCGGTTGTCGATGGTGGCAACGGTGCCCGTGCGCATGATCCGCTTCAACTCGTAGCCCTCAAGCTGGGTGACCTGTTCAACGGCGTCCTCCAGCGCGATCTGGATCTCGGCCAGCGCGGGGATCGGAACCCAGACCGGCAGGTCGTCGTCCAGCACGTGATCCTCGCGCAGATAGCCATGCGCCAGCACGAAATCCCCAAGCGCCTGTGTGTTGCGCAAACCGGCACAGTGCCCGACCATCAGCCACGCATGGGGCCGCAGCACGGCGATGTGGTCGGTCGCGGTTTTCGCGTTGGATGGGCCGACGCCGATGTTGACCAGCGTGATCCCGGACCCGTTCGCGCGCTTGAGGTGGTAGGTCGGCATCTGCGGAGTCTTGACCGACGCAGGCAGCGGCGCGTCGCCGTCCGAAATCTCGACATTGCCGGTAGAGACGAAGGACGTGTAGCCGCTATCGGGGTCGCGCAACATAGCGCGGGCGTATTCCTCGAACTCGGTGACGTAGAACTGGTAGTTGGTGAACAGCACGTGACTTTGGAAATGTTCGGGATCGGTTGCGGTGTAATGCGTCAGCCGTGCCAGCGAATAATCGACGCGCTGCGCGGTGAAGGGGGCCAGCGGGCGCACGTTGTCCAGCGGCAGATAGGTGCCGTTGACGATGTCGTCATTGGTTGTGCTCAGGTCCGGCACGTCAAACACATCGCGCAGGGTGAAATCCGCGGCACCTTCCTGCGGGATGGTCACGCTGTCGTCGTTGCTGACCGCGAAATGCACGGGGATTGGCGTGTCGGATACCGCGATGGTCACGGGCTGGCCGTGGTTTTCGATCAGCAGACGGATTTGTTGTGTCAGGTAATGTTTGAACAATTCTGGCCGCGTGATCGTGGCCGAGAAGGTGCCGGGGGACGACACATGGCCGAACGACAGCCGTGAATCCACCTGCGCATAGCTGGAGGTGGTAAACCGGATCTCGGGGTAGAAGGCCCTGATCCGCGTTTCCGGTGCGGCGCTGTCCATCGCCTTCTGGAAATGCGCGCTCAGGAAGCCTGTCGCTTGGCTGTATAGCTCGATCAGCCGTGCAACGGCGGCAGCAGCATCGGTGAACTGTTCGGCGGGGCGGGCGTCTGGGGTCAGGATTCTGGTCATGAAACAGGCTCTAACAAAGGAATAAATTCAAAACTGCGCACATCGACCAAGCCGAGGTCAGAGATGCGCAATTCGGGAATGACAACAAGCGCCAAAAGCGAATGCTGCATATAGGCGTTGTTCAGCGTGCAGCCACAGTCGCGCATTGCCTGCATCATCGCCTCGGTCTTGGCGGCGACGTCGGAGGCGGGGTTGTCGGACATCAGGCCGGCGATCGGCAGCTCGACCATGGCCAGCTCTGCCCCGTCCTTGAAGATGGTGATCCCGCCGCCAACCTCGGGCAGACGGTTCGCGGCCATCGCCATATGCTCGGTATCGGTGCCCACCACGATCATGTGGTGACTGTCATGCGCCACGGTGGACGCCATCGCCATCGGCCCCTGATAGCCAAAGCCCGAGACCAGCGCGTTGACGACAGTGCCGGTGCCGCGGTGCCGTTCGACCAGCGCGATCTGGCACACTTCTCCCGTGGACTGCACGCGGTCTTCGGTCACCGGCAGCTCGAATTTCAGCGCGCGGGTGGGGGCCTGATTCTCGACCACGCCGATCACATTCGCGGTGACGGCATTGGCCCCCGCAGGTGCGGTGATCTGGAAATCATCCGCGCCAAGGGCTTTGCCCATGTTGACGGTCTGCCGCGCGTGGGGCGGCCAGTCGTAATGCGGGCAGTCTACCAGACACGCGCCATCCTCGGCCACGATCTGTCCCCGCGCGATCACCGTCTCGATGGGGAGTGTCTTGAGGTCAGAGGTCAGGATCACATCTGCACGTCGTCCGGGCGTCAGCGATCCGATCTCGCGTTCCAGCCCAAAGTGGGTCGCGGTGTTGATCGTCGCCATTTGCAGCGCGACCAAAGGATCGCAGCCGCAGTCGATGGCATGGCGCACCACGCGGTTCATATGACCGTCATTCACCAAGGTGCCGGAATGGCAGTCATCGGTGCACAGGATCATGTTGCGCGAATCCAGGCCTTTTTCGGTGATCGCGGTGATCTGTGTTTCAACGTCATACCACGCGGACCCCAGCCGGATCATCGACCGCATCCCCTGACGCATCCGCGCAATGGCATCCGCCTCGCAGGTGCCCTCGTGATCATCCGCAGGGCCGCCCGCCACATAGGCCGCAAAGGCGGGCCCCAGATCGGGGGAGGCATAGTGCCCGCCCACAGTCTTGCCCGCGCGTTGCGTCGCGGCGATCTCGGCCAACATCTTGGGGTCGCCCGCGGTCACTCCGGGGAAGTTCATCATCTCGCCCAGACCGATGATACCGGGCCAGTGCATGGCCTCGGCGACATCCTCTGCCGTGATTTCAAAGCCGGTGGTTTCCAGACCGGGGGCAGAGGGCGCACAGGACGGCATCTGGGTGAAGATGTTCACCGGCTGCATCAGGGCTTCGTCATGCATCATGCGCACGCCTTCCAGCCCCAGCACATTGGCGATCTCATGCGGGTCGGTGAACATCGACGTGGTGCCATGGGGGATCACAGCGCGGGCGAATTCCGCCGGCGTCAGCATACCGCTTTCGATGTGCATATGCCCGTCACACAGGCCGGGGATCATATAGCGGCCCTTTGCCTCGATCACCTTGGTCGTGTCGCCTTTGCAGTGGCTGGCGTCCGGCCCGACAAAGGCAATGCGCCCCGCCTTGATCGCGATATCATGGTCCGGCAGGGTTTCGCGCGTGTGCACGTTGACCCAGCTACCGCCGGTGATAATCGTATCCGCAGCGCTGCGTCCTGCCGCAACAGCGACCAGTTGATCGGCCACATCGGGCCACGAGGGGAATGTGTGTTCTTTCATACCTGACGTTGACACGAAGATCGCCCGAGGTTCAAGCCAGAGCCGTCCAGCGCCGTGGCGTTTGCACTGTCCGTGCCGACTGGGCTAACTGTCTGCAACCGACAGGACATAAGGCGACCCCATGAAGATCATGTTTGTGCACCAGAATATGCCCGGCCAATACCGCGAGCTGGTGCAATGGCTGGCCGATCAACGCACACACCAGATCTATTTCCTGACCCAACGCAAAAATCCGCCCCGTTTTGATGGCGTCGAGACACGGGTCTACAAGGCGCATCACAGACCGGCAGAGAATGCCTATGGGCTGTCGAAGAACTGGGAGGAATCTACCGGCAACGGCTTGGGGGCCGCCCGCGCGGCCAAACAGATCGAGACCCGCGAAGGGTTCAAGCCCGATATCGTGGTGGGGCATGTGGGCTGGGGGGAGCTGACGTTTTTCAAGCAGATCTGGCCCGATGTCCCGATCATCGGCTTCTTCGAGTATTACTACAGCGACACCGGCGGCCCTGTTGGGTTCGACCCCGAAGACCCCGTGACCGAGAATACCCCCTTTCTGTTGCACGCGCGCAATGCCGTGCCGCTGGCCAATATCGAAACCGTCGATGTCGGGCTCAGCCCGACCTACTGGCAGCGCGACCGTTTTCCGCAAAGCTTTCATCGCAAGCTTTATGTTTGTCACGACGGGATACGCACAGACCAGCTGCGCCCCGATCCGGCGGTGACGCTCAAGCTGGGGCGGATGGATCGCGCCCTGACCAAGGATGACGAGGTGCTGACCTTTGTGTCGCGCAACCTTGAACGCACGCGGGGTTTTCATGTGTTCATGCGCGCATTGCCACGTATTCTGAAACAACGCCCCGATGCGCGGGTGTTGGTGGTGGGGGGCAACGACACCTCTTATGGCGGCAAAAGCAAACACCCCGGGGGCCTGCGCGCCGAGATGGAGGCAGAGGTGGGCAAGCACGTCGATTGGTCGCGGGTGCATTTTCTGGGCAAGCTGTCCTACGAGGACTACCAGAAGGTGATACAGATCAGCCGCTGCCATCTTTATCTGACCATGCCATTTGTGCTGTCGTGGTCCCTGCTCGAGGCGATGGCGATGGGCGCGACGATTGTCGGCTCTGACGTGGCCCCCGTGCGCGAGGCGATTACCCACGGCGAAACCGGTCTGCTGTGCGATTTCTTCGATCCCGATGCGCTGGGCGATCAGGTGGCGGATGTGCTGGGCAATCCGGCGGCCTATGCGCATCTGGGGCCTGCGGCGCGGGCGCATGTGGTCCAGACGTACGACTTCCTGACCAAATGTCTGCCGGAACATATCGCGCAGATGAATGCATTGGTCCCCGAAGGGCAGCGGATTGCCTTGCCCCGGACCGCCACCACATAGAAAGGACGCCTCATGGAGAAAACGCTGCTGTCGATCGGGCATGGCTTTAGCGCGCGCGCCCTTGCCGCACGGCTGGTGCCGCAGGGCTGGCGCATCGTCGGCACCACGCGCAGTCCCGACAAGGCAGATGCCATCGCGGACACAGGCGTTGAACCCGTCGTCTGGCCGGGGGCCGATCTGGGGGCGTTGATCGCGCAGTTTCCCAATGTGCTCGTCTCGGCGGGACCGGACAGCGCAGGCGATCCGGTCTTGAATGCGGTCGAGGATGCGGTCACCCGCGCCGCGTCCGATCTGCGGTGGGTCGGCTACCTGTCGACAACAGGCGTTTACGGTGACCACGACGGCGATTGGGTGGACGAGGACACGCCGCTGACACCATCGACCAAGCGCGGACGCGCCCGTGTCACGGCAGAGGCACGGTGGCAGGCGATCCCCGATCTGCCGCTGCATATCTTTCGCCTCGCAGGGATCTATGGCCCCGGACGCGGTCCCTTTGCCAAGGTGCGGGCCGGAACGGCGCGGCGGATCATCAAGCAGGGGCAGGTCTTCTCTCGCATCCATGTCGAGGATATTGCCCAAGCGCTTGAGCTGTCCTTGCAGCGGCCCGACCCGGGCGCGGTCTATAATCTGTGCGACGATGACCCCGCGCCACCGCAAGACGTGATCGCCCACGCGGCAGAGCTGCTTGGCCTGCCCGTGCCCCCCGCGATCCCCTTTGATCAGGCCGATATGACCCCGATGGCCCGCAGCTTTTACGCGGAAAGCAAGAAGGTTCGGAACGACCGTATCAAGCAGGCGTTAGGCTGGGCACCGCAGTTCCCCACCTATCGGGCCGGGCTGGCGGCATTACTTGCACAAGACAGCTGACCTTTGGGGGGTATATGCACAATATCGAGGAGCGTAGCCTCACCCATCTGCTGGACGGGATGGAACAAGCGGCCAGCCGCGAGATGGTCACGATCAACGATGTGCTGAACGAATTCGGAGAGCGGTCCCTGCTCCCGTTCATTCTGCTGGCCGCGTTGCTGTTGGTGTCGCCGCTGTCTGGTGTCTTTGGTGTGTCCAGTTTCATGGCGATGGTGATCATCGTGCTGTCGGCGCAGGCGGTCTATGGGCGCAAACGTCTGTGGTTGCCGCAGTTCCTGCTGCGCCGCGAGGTCAAGTCATCCCGGTTGCTGTTCTGCGTGCGGTGGCTGCGCAAGCCCGCGGCGTTTTTTGATCGCCACTCGGGCAAAAGGCTCCAGTTTCTGACGACAGGCCCGATGCGTCTGCTGACGTTGGTGACCTGCGTGATCCTGCCTGTGGGCTGGCCCTTGCTTGAATTCGTGCCCTTCGCGTCGTCCTTCGGGGGCGGAACGGTGGCGCTGTTTGCCTTTGGTCTGTTCACCCGTGACGGGCTTTATGTGCTGCTGGGGTATCTGACAATCCTGCTGACATCGCTGACCTTTTACGCCGTCATTTTCTGATTACCCCAGATAGGCGCGCAGCGCGTCGGGCGGGTTGTCCATCAACGCTGCGGCAGGCTGCGGCGGATGCGCGGTGCCACCTTCGACAAAGATCACCTGATCCGCGATACGGCGCACGTCCTCGGGGGCGTGGGTGACCATGATCAACGCGGCTTTGGTCTCTGCGGCGAGGGCGGCCACCAGATCCAGCATGTCGTTGCGCAAAGCGGGGCCAAGTGCGGCAAAGGGTTCGTCGAGCAGCACAAGCGGGCGGGCTTGTACCAGCACCCGTGCGAGGGCCACACGGCTTTGCTGCCCGCCGGAAAGCTCGGAGGGTTTGCGCCCGGCCATCCCCTGCAGCCCGACGCGATCGAGCGCCTCGTGTACACGGGTTTGTTCCGCAGTGCCGAGCCGCAGGTCGGGGCGCAGCCCCAGCCCCACATTCTGCATCACGCTGAGATGGGGAAAGAGGTTGTTATCCTGAAAAAGCATCGTCATCGGCCGCGCACCGGGGGCGGCTTGGGTGATGTCTTTGCCCCGCCACAGCAGCCTGCCGGACCTGAGCGGAATGAACCCGCAAAGCGCCCCCAGCAGGGTGGATTTCCCCGCACCCGAGGGGCCGATCACCGCATAGGTCTGCGCGGGCGCTAGGGTCAGGTCGGCGTGCAGGGTAAAGCTGCCCTGGGTGATCTGTGCGGTCTCAAGCGTCAGCATGCCAGCGCCCTCCCTTGTCGAATATCCAGAAAATCCCAAGCGACAGCGCCAGCAGGATCAGGGCGGCACCGGCCGCGGCCTCCATCCGGTAGGCCCCCATCAAGCGGTACATTTCCAGCGGCAGGGTGGCACTGTCGGGGTCGGCGAACAAGGCGATGACCCCCAGATCGCCCATCGACAGGGCACCGGTCAGCCCTGCGGCAAAGCCGATCTGCGGGCGCAAGCGTGGCAGGATCAGCCAGCGCCAAAGCGGCCATCCGGTCAGCCCCAGCATCTGCGCCTGCCGGCCATAGATCTGCACCGTGTCGCGCAGGCGGGGCACCAGAATACGCAGGGCAAAGGGCAGGGCCATCAGCGCATTGACCAGCGCCGTGACGGGCAGGGCCAGCGCAAAGGGGCTGGCGACAGGGTTGATCAGAATGAACCAGCCAGTGCCGATCATCAGCGGAGAGGCCGCAAGCCCCAAGAGGCCCACCGCCTCTACCCCGCCGCGGGCGCGGGTCGCGATCCATCCGGCAAGGGGCAGGGCCAAAGCCAGCAAGACCACCACGCTGATCAGCGCCACGATGAGTGAGGTGCCCGCTGCCTGCCACACGCTGGCGGGCATTTGCGGCAGGCCGATCGCCCCGCGCAGCACGACCGAGGTCAGGGGCAGCAGCAGAAACCCCGCCGCCAACGTGATGAACAGCGCGTCGAGCCCGCGTTGCAGCCCACCACGTGCGTCCCAGCGGTGCAGGGGGCGGTCCTGCCCGCCGCCCAGACTGATCGCGGGAATGATCCACAGCGCCAGCGCGGCGGTGCTGCCCGCAAGCCCAAGCTGCACCAGCGACAGCAGCGCTGCACGGTTCAGGTCAAAGTCGAAACGGAACGCCTGATAGATCGCAAGCTCGATCGTCGTGGCGCGGGGACCGCCGCCGAGGGTCAGCGCCACGGCAAAGCTGGTCAGGCAGATCACAAAGATCAACGCTGCGGTGCCGGGCAGGATTTGCCGCAGGAGGGGACGCTCGATGCTGCGAAATACCGCGCGCGGGGTCAGGCCAAGCTGTGCGGCCAGCCGGAACCGTTCCGCGGGCACGGTCTGCCATGCCTGCAACAACAGCCGCGTGGCCAGCGGGAGGTTAAAGAAGACATGCGCCAGCACCACGCCGTGCAGCCCGTAGATCGTGATGCCGGGCAATCCGACCGCCGCCAGCGCCGCATTGAGCCAGCCCGCGCGGCCAAAGACCGCAAGCACCCCCAGCACGGCGACAATCACCGGCAGGATGAACGGTGCCCCCAGCAGCGTGACCAGTAGCCCGCGCCCGACAAAGCGCCGTCGCGCCAAGGCGCGGGCGACAGGGATTGCCAGCACGGTAGACAGCAGGGCGGAAAGCGCGGCCTGTAACACGGTAAACCGGATCGCGGACCAATCGGCCGGGCCAAGCCCGCTGCCGAACTCGGCCCGCCACAGCACCGCCCCCACCGCAGCAAGGATCAGCGCCGCAACCAGAATGGCGGCGCTGATGCCGGTCTTCGTGCTTATTGCGACAGCGCGGAGAGCCATTCGGCCAATGCTTCCTCGCGCAGGGCGGGCACGTCATCGTTCGGGATCAGCAGCGCCTTGCCCGGTTCGATCAACTGTTCAAAGCCTTCGGGCAGCCCGCCTTGGGGCGTGACGGCAGGGTACATCCAGTTGGTCGTGGGCAGCACCGATTGCGCCGCGTCCGATACCATGAACTGCATGAACTGATCGGCCAGCTCGGGCTGGTCGCTGCCCGCCAGTTTGCCGACCACTTCGATCTGCATGTAATGGCCTTCGTCAAAAGCGGCGGCGGCTTTGGTCGTGTCCTCTTCGGCGATCAGGTGGTAGGCGGGGGATGTGGTATAGCTCAGCACCATGTCGGCCTCGCCTTCAAGAAACAGGCCGTAGGCTTCGGACCAGCCCTTGGTCACGGTCACGACGTTATCCGCCAGGCCTTCCCAGATCGCAGGGGCCTCGTCGCCATAAGCGTCCTTGACCCACATCAGCAGGCCCAGCCCGGGGGTAGAGGACCGCGGGTCCTGGATCACGATCTTGAGGTCACTGTCGGCCAGAGCGCGAAAATTCGCGGGCGGGGTCAGATCGGCGTTATGGACGAAGGCGAAATAACCCCAGTCGTAGGGAGCAAAGCTGTCGTCCTCCCATGTGACCGGCAGGTCATAATCCGCGTTCACTGTGGCGGGCGCGAACAACCCTGTTTCCTTGGCCGCCGCGATCAGGCTGGTATCAAGCCCCAGCACCAGATCGGCGTCAGACCGCGCGCCTTCCAGCTTGAGCCGCGCCAGCAGCGCCGCGCCATCGCCCATGCCGACGAATTTCAGATCGCAGGCGCATTCGGCCTCGAAGGCCGCTTCGATCACGGGGCCGGGGCCCCATTCGGCGACAAAGCTGTCGTAGGTATAGACCACCAGTTCGGGCGTCTCGGCCCATGCTTGCGTGGCGAAAAGCGTGGTGGCAGCAAGTGTAAGATACTTCATGGCATCCTCCAAAATGCGGCGTCAGAAAGCGTTGGAGGTGTATCCAGACCTTCCCTCCGCCGGTGTTAACCGGTTCAGGTTCAACGGGTCCGTGCGCGCACATCTCAGCCTGTCAGGCCCCCCGAGGTATCTTATCGGTAGAACGCCTGTCGCCCGCGCGCAAGGTGAAACCCCTTGAGGCATGGTGCAGCCCCCGTTAAGGATCACCGCCAAAGGAGCACCGCCCATGTCGATCAACAGCTTTGGCCATCTTTTCCGCGTGACCACCTGGGGCGAAAGCCACGGGCCTGCTTTGGGGGCCACGGTGGACGGCTGCCCTCCCGGTGTGACGATCACCGAAGAGATGATCCAGCACTGGATGGACAAGCGCAAACCCGGCCAGAACAAATACACCACACAGCGCCGCGAGGCGGATGAGGTGCGTATTTTGTCGGGCGTGTTCGAAGGCGTCACCACCGGCACGCCGATTCAGCTGATGATCGAGAACACCGACCAGCGGTCCAAGGACTACGGCGACATCAAGGACAAGTTCCGCCCCGGTCACGCCGACATCACCTATTTCCAGAAATACGGCATCCGCGATTATCGCGGGGGCGGGCGGTCCTCGGCACGTGAAACCGCGTCGCGTGTGGCGGCGGGTGGCCTTGCGCGCGAAGCGATCAAGGCGATTGCACCGAATGTGCAGATCACCGGCTACATGGTGCAGATGGGCCCGCACAAGATCGACCGCGACGCGTTTGACTGGGACCAGATCGAACAGAACCCGTTCTGGGTGCCCGACGCCAAAGCGGCAGAAGAGTGGGCGGCGTATCTGGACGGTCTGCGCAAATCCGGATCCTCCGTCGGTGCGATCATCGAGGTGACAGCGCGCGGCGTGCCCGCGGGCCTTGGCGCGCCGGTCTATGGCAAGCTCGACACCGATCTTGCCGCCGCGATGATGAGCATCAACGCCGTCAAAGGCGTGGAGATTGGCGAAGGCATGTCCGCCGCCATGCTGACCGGAGAGCTGAACGCGGACGAGATCAGCATGGGCCCCGATGGCCCTGTCTATTCGTCGAACCACGCGGGCGGTATTCTGGGCGGCATCAGCACCGGTCAGGACATCGTGCTGCGTTTCGCGGTCAAGCCAACGTCAAGCATCCTGACCACACGCAAGACAATCACCAAGACCGGCGAAGATACGCAGATCATTACCAAAGGCCGCCATGACCCCTGCGTCGGCATCCGCGCCGTGCCGGTGGGCGAAGCGATGATGGCCTGCGTGCTGCTTGACCATATGCTGTTGCACCGCGGTCAGGTCGGCGAAAACCGCGGCATCATCGGCTAAGTCGCGCGGAACGCTTGGATTTTCCGCATGTTGGCGGGAATACGACGCGCAAGTTGACGCGGGGTCTTGCAACTTGAAACCTGCAGGCGCAAGCATGCGCCATGCAAAGCACCACGACAGAGCACCGCCCCGGCCGGGCCATCGCCCTTAAACTGGGGGCGGTCTTTCTGTTCTCGGTCATGGCGGCCCTCATCAAGATCGCGACGGCCACCGTGCCCGCCGCCCAAGCGGTGTTCTACCGGTCGTTCTTTGCCTTCCCGATGATCATCCTGTGGCTATGGCAAAGCGGCGACCTGCGCGACGGGCTGAAGCCAAGCAATCTGATGGGCCACGTCTGGCGCGGCGTTTTCGGGACCACGGCGATGGCGCTGACCTTTGCCGGGCTTAGCCTGCTGCCCCTGCCAGAGGTCACCGCGATCGGCTATGCCACGCCGCTTTTCACGGTCATCTTCGCCGCGATATTCCTGGGCGAACAGGTGCGTGTGTTCCGACTGTCTGCGGTGGCCGTGGGGCTGATCGGCGTGCTGATCGTTCTGTATCCCCGCTTTACCGTAGGCGGGGATAGCGTGTCGCAGCTTGCCATGCTGGGGGCGATGATGGTGGTTGCCGCGTCGATCATGCGCGCGCTTGTCCAGATCCACGTGCGCCGATTGGTGCAAACCGACAGCACGGCGGCCATCGTGTTCTATTTCTCGCTCACCGCGACCTGCCTGTCGTTCCTCACGCTGCCCGCAGGCATGGTGATCAACTGGGAGCCGCTTTGGTGGGTGAACCCCGGTTGGCAAGTCTCGGCGCTGTTGATCCTGTCGGGCATGATCGGCGGGGTGTCGCAGATCATGATCACGGCCTCTTACCGCTTTGGCCCGGTGTCGATGCTCGCCCCGTTCGACTATGCCTCTATGCTGTTCGCGGTGATGATCGGCTGGGTGCTTTTCAGCGAAATCCCGACGCCTGCAATCCTAATCGGTGCCGGTCTGGTCATCGCCGGCGGTGCCGCGATCATCTGGCGGGAACGGCAGTTGGGACTGGATCGATCCAAATCCAAGGCCAGCAGCACGCCGCAGGGAACGCCCAGCTGACCGGTTGAAATTACGTGCCCTGATTGAATTTCATGTTAGCCTAACCCTCTAGGGTGTGGAGCAGCGGATATCCCGTCGGTGCTGCACCCTGTTTTCTGGGAGGGAAGAAAGATGAAATTTACCAAGATTATCGCAACTGCCTTGTCCATCGGTGTCGGGGCATCTGCCGCATGGGCGCAAGACTGTGACCATTCGCATTGGGGCCCTGACGACCAGCTGGGGTCGGCGAACCTGATCTCGACCGAGCGCACGTTGGAGGCCGCCAAGCTGATCAAGCAGGGGAAATCGATGCCGCTCGGGATCGTGATCGGGCCGGATACACCTGCCTTCCCGCCCCGTTCGCTGAGCCTTCAGGTGGTCCAGCCGAACCAGCACGGCGGCCAAAAGCTGTCGTCCTTTGGCTACGAGGGCAATTATAACGACGATCTGCTGCAAACCTGGATCGGTATCGGGTCGCAGTTGGACGGGCTTGGGCATCTGGGCGAAGACGGGATGTATTATAACTGCCTAGACGAAAAGGAAATCTCGGCGATCAGCGGCCTGACCAAATTGGGGACGCATGCCGTGCCGCCCTTGGTCGGGCGCGCTGTGATCATCGATATGGCCAAGCACATGGGCAAAGATGTGTTGGCCGCCGGTGAGCATTTTGGCGAGGCAGAGATCACCGCCGCGATGGAGGCGCAGCAGATCACGGTAAACGAAGGGGATATCGTGCTGTTTCACACGGGCTGGACCGACGGCATGATGGAAAGCGACCCAACGGCCTGGGGGTCCACCGAGCCGGGGCTGAATAACGAAGGCGCGGTGTTTATGGCGTCGATGAACCCGATGGCCGTGGGTGCAGACACATGGGGCCTAGAAGCCATTCCACCCAAAGAGGGGGACAAGGTGTTCTATGGCCATGTCACGCTGCTCAAGGACAACGGCATCTATATTCTGGAGACGATGAACACAGGACCGCTGGTCGCGGAAGGCGTGCAAGAGTTCATGTTTGTGCTCGGGCAGCCGCTGATCAAAGGCACGGTACAGGCGATGATCAATCCGGTCGCGCTTTACTAATACGACGTGCTGCACCGCAGGCGCGGACATGAAAACGGCGCGGGGGGAGAGCCCCTCGCGCCGTTTGTTTTGATGGGGCAGGTCAGGACCGGACGAGCTTTTCGTAGTCTTCCGAAATCTCGCGGGTGAGCGCGCCGACCTCGAAGGTGTAGTCGCCGATCTGTCCGACGGGTGTGACCTCGGCCGCGGTGCCGGTCAGCCAGCATTGCTCGAAGCCTTCCAGCTCTTCCGGCATGATGTGGCGTTCGTGCACGGTCAGGCCCTTTTCCTTGAGCATCCCGATGACGGTCTGACGGGTCAGCCCGTTGAGGAAGCAATCGGCCAGCGGCGTGTGCACTTCGCCGTCCTTGACGAAAAAGATGTTCGCGCCGGTCGCTTCGGCCACATAGCCACGGTAGTCCATGAACAGCGCGTCGGAACAGCCCTTGGCCTCTGCCGCGTGTTTGGAGGTGGTGCAGATCATATACAGGCCCGCCGCTTTGGCGTGTACGGGGATCGTTTCGGGCGACGGGCGCTTCCACTTCGAGATGTCGAGCTTGGCGCCCTTCATCTTGGCGTCGCCGTAATAGTTGCCCCATTCCCAGCCCGCGATGGCCAGACGCACAGGGTTGCGCGCCGCCGAGACACCCATGTCGGGGCCGGCACCACGCCACGCGACCGCACGGACATAGGCATCGGTCCAGCCGTTCGCCTTGAGCATCTCGTATTTCGCGGCTTCGATCTCGTCCACGGAATAGGGGATTTCGAAGTCGAGGTATTGCGCCGATTTGCGCAGCCGTTCCGAATGCTCGCGGCCTTTGAAAATCTTGCCATTGTAGCAGCGTTCGCCCTCGAACACCGATGACGCATAGTGCATGGCGTGGGTCAGGATGTGGACATTGGCGTCGCGCCAATCGACCATTTTACCGTCCAACCAGATTTTGCCGTCGCGATCGTCGTATGCGCCGTCCATGATGTATCCTTCCTCAAAGCACCTCGGGATTTATGAAAATTGCGTGAAACCCGCTGCGTGCAGACATATAATTACGCAAAACATGGGATTCGATAGCCTTTGACTCTTGGAAAGTCAATAACGCTGACGTAAGCTCTTGGCGCAGCAAGGGGAGAGTATAATGGCAGACGGACGCGGCCCATCATCACACACGGGCGAGAACCTGCTGTTCCTGACGGATGAACAGCTGCGGCAGGGGATCGAGGCGATGTTCTTTGCCTACCGCGGCTTTACAGCCGACCCTGACAAGATCCTTGTGGATATGGCCTATGGTCGTGCGCACCACCGTGCGATCCACTTTATCAACCGGGCCCCGGGCACGACGGTAAACAATCTTCTGGGGATTTTGGGTGTTACAAAACAATCCCTTAATCGTGTATTGCGCACGCTGATCGCTGATGGTCTTGTCAAAAGCCAAGTGGGAAAAGCAGACAAGCGGGAGCGGCACTTGTATCTGACTGACGCCGGGCGCGCGCTCGAACAGACATTGTCTGATGCACAGCGGATGCGGATGCGCAGTGCGTTCCGCGACGCGGGCCCCGAGGCGGTCGCCGGTTTCCGCACCGTGCTAGAGGCGATGATGGACCCCGAAATGCACCATTGTTACACCCGTCTGAAGGAAAACGGCGCGTGAACGAGGCCGACGCACATCTGCTGATCGTCGACGACGACGAACGTATTCGCACGCTGCTGCAGAAGTTCCTGATGCGGCACGGGTTCCTTGTGACCTCGGCCCGCGATGCCGCCCATGCGCGGCGTATTCTGGCGGGGCTGGATTTCGACCTGATCGTGCTGGATGTGATGATGCCGGGCGAGGATGGTCTAAGCCTGACCCGCAGCCTGCGCGAAGACATGCAAACGCCGATCCTGCTGCTGACCGCCAAGGGCGAGACGGGCAACCGGATCGAAGGGCTGGAAGCGGGGGCGGATGATTACCTTGCCAAACCGTTCGAACCCAAAGAGCTGCTGTTGCGGATCAACGCGATCCTGCGGCGTATGCCCGACACTCGTGTGGCTGATACCGCGCCCAAGGTGCTGTCGATGGGGCCGATCCGCTATGACATCGAACGCGGAGAGCTGTGGCAGGGCGACGATCTGGTGCGGCTGACCGCCACCGAAATCCAGCTGATGCGCATTTTCGCGGCCCAACCGGGTGCCGCGCTGAGCCGGTCAAAACTGGTGGAGGAACTGGGCCGTGACCGCGGGCAGGCGCAGGAACGTGCTGTCGATGTGCAGATCACCCGTTTGCGCCGCAAGATCGAAGACAATCCCAAACAGCCCCGCTATCTGCAAACCGTGCGCGGCGCGGGCTATATGCTGGCCCCCGACTGATCACGCGCTGCCTTGGCGGTAAATGTGGTATCGTGGCGTAAGAGAATTTGCGCCCAAGAAATCGGCACGGTCACTGGAAGCTATGGCGCGGGCGGGCTATGGTCAGGCCAAGTTTGATTGATGGGATTCACGGCAATGACGGATACTCCGGTAGAAGAGATGAGCTTTGAGGCAGCGATGGCCGAACTGGAAAAGGTTCTGGGCCAGCTGGAACGCGGCGATGTGGCGCTGGATGAAAGCATTTCGCTTTACGAACGCGGGGCCAAGCTCAAGAAGCGCTGCGAGACCAAGCTGAAGGAAGCCGAGGAAAAAGTCGCGCAGATCACGTTGGACGGCGACGGCAACCCTGTCGGAGTGGCACCTGTTGGCGGGGTTTGACATCTCGCTTGAGACAGAGCTGACGCGCAAACCGTTTCATGCGGCCTTGCCCCATGCTGCGGATCTGGCGATTGGCCAGATTCTGCACGGGCTTGGCGGGCTGGACGGCACCGTGGCCGAGGCGATGCGCTATGCCGTGACAGGCGGCAAGGGCCTGCGAGCCTTTCTGGTGATCGAAAGCGCGCGGCTGCACGGGGTGATGGACGCGCAGGCCGCCCCCGCCGCCGGCGCGATCGAGGCGCTGCACGCCTATTCGCTGGTGCATGATGACATGCCTTGCATGGATGATGACGCCCTGCGTCGGGGGCAACCCACGGTACATGTGAAATGGGACGAGGCGACGGCGGTTCTGGCGGGCGATGCGCTGCAGACATTGGCGTTTGAACTGGTCGCGGCAACGGGCTGCGGCGACGCTGAACGGGTTGCGCTGGTCACGGGGCTGGCGCGGGCTGCCGGTGTGCGCGGCATGGTGGGCGGGCAGGCGATGGACATCGCCGCCGAAACCGCACGCCAACCGCTGACCCTTGACCAGATCACGACGCTTCAGGCCGGCAAGACCGGTGCGCTGATCGAATGGGCCGCGACCTCGGGGCCGGTGATGGCGGGCGATGATCCCGCTGCGCTACGCAGCTATGCGCGCAACCTCGGGCTGGCGTTCCAGATTGCGGATGACATTCTTGACGTCGAAGGCGATGCCGCCACGGTGGGCAAGGCCGTCGGCAAGGATGCCGATGCGGGCAAGGCGACCTTTGTGTCGCTGCTGGGGCTGGACCCCGCCCGCACCCGTGCCCGTGATCTTGTCGATGCTGCCTGTGATGCCCTGTCCCCCTACGGCAGTGACGCCGAAACCTTGCGAGACGCGGCCCGCTTCGTTATTTCCCGCAAAAGCTGATCCGGTGGAGAGCCAGATGACCGATAGACCAGATACGCCCCTTTTGGACCGGGTGAACCGCCCTGCCGATCTGAAGAATTTCTCGGATGCAGAGCTGGTGAAACTGTCCCATGAACTGCGGGCAGAGACGATTTCTGCCGTATCAGAGACGGGCGGCCATCTGGGCGCGGGTCTGGGCGTGGTTGAACTGACGGTCGCGATCCATTCGGTGTTCGATACGCCGAAGGACAAACTGATCTGGGACGTGAGCCACCAGTGCTACCCGCATAAGATCCTGACCGAACGCCGCGACCGTATCCGCACCTTGCGTATGAAAGACGGGTTGAGCGGATTTACCAAACGCAGTGAATCCCCCTACGACCCCTTTGGCGCGGCGCATTCGTCGACCTCTATCAGCGCGGCTTTGGGCTTTTCGGTCGCACGGGATCTGGGCGGCAATGTCCCCGAAGGTCTGGGCGATGCGATTGCGGTGATCGGCGATGGGTCGATGTCGGCGGGCATGGCCTATGAGGCGATGAACAACGCGGGCCATTTGAAAAAGCGGATGTTCGTCATCCTGAACGACAACGAGATGTCGATCGCGCCGCCGGTGGGGGCGATGTCGACCTACCTCAGCCGTCTTTATGCCGAAGAGCCGTTTCAGGATTTCAAAGCCGCGGCCAAGGGCGCTGTCAGCATGTTGCCCGGCCCGTTCCGCGAAGGGGCCAAGCGCGCCAAGGATATGCTCAAAGGCATGGCCGTGGGCGGTACGTTGTTCGAACAGCTTGGGTTTTCCTATCTCGGACCGATTGACGGGCATGACCTGAACCAGTTGCTGCCGGTGTTGCGCACGGTCAAGGCGCGGGCGACGGGGCCGGTGCTGATCCATGTGATCACCAAAAAGGGCAAGGGGTATGGCCCCGCCGAAGCCGCCCGTGACAAGGGCCACGCGACCGCCAAGTTCAATGTGCTGACGGGCGAGCAGAAGAAAGCGCCGTCAAACGCGCCCAGCTATACCCGCGTCTTTGCGGACAGCCTGATCGCCGAGGCCGCAAAAGACGACAAGATCTGCGCCGTGACGGCCGCGATGCCGGATGGGACAGGGCTGAACCTTTTCGCCGAACGCTACCCCAGCCGGTGCTTTGACGTGGGCATCGCGGAACAGCACGGTGTGACATTCTCTGCCGGATTGGCGGCGGGCGGGATGAAGCCGTTCTGCACGATGTATTCGACCTTCCTGCAGCGCGGTTATGATCAGGTGGTGCATGACGTGGCGATCCAGCGCTTGCCGGTGCGCTTTGCGATTGATCGCGCGGGGTTGGTCGGGGCGGATGGGGCCACTCATGCCGGTGCCTTTGACGTGGCGTTTTTGGCGAACCTGCCCGATTTCGTCGTGATGGCTGCCGCGGATGAGGCAGAGCTGGTGCATATGGTGGCCACGGCGGCGGCCTATGACGACGGGCCGATTGCCTTCCGCTTCCCACGAGGTGAAGGCGCGGGCGTGACCATGCCCGAACGCGGCGAACCGCTGGAGATCGGCAAGGGGCGCATCATCGCCGAGGGCAAGCGCGTGGCGCTGCTGTCCTTTGGCACGCGCCTGTCAGAGGTGGAAAAAGCCGCCGAGGCGCTGCGGGCCAAGGGCATCACGCCGACCATTGCCGACGCCCGCTTTGCCAAGCCGCTTGACCGCGAGATGATCCTGTCGCTGGCCGCCGATCACGAGGCGCTGATCACCATCGAAGAGGGTGCAGTCGGCGGTTTTGGCAGCCATGTGGCACAGCTTCTGGCGGATGAGGGCGTGTTCGACGCAGGGCTGAAATACCGGTCTATGGTGCTGCCCGATATCTTTATCGATCAGGCGAGCCCCGCGGATATGTATGCAGTCGCGGGGATGAACGCCGAACATATCGAGGCCAAAGTGCTGGATGTGCTGGGCATCGCCAGCATCGGGGCGCAGCGGGCCTGACGCACAGGCCCGCGCGGTAAACCCGTCCTAGGCGTCAAGCAGTTGACGCGCCGCGACGATGCCAAGCGCTGCCGAAGCGGCCTCGCGGCCCTTTTCGACGAAATGCGCGCGGTAGATCGCATTGTGGTGGTCGGTTTCCTGATAATGGTGCGGCGTCAGCGACACCGAGAGGACGGGCACGCCCGTATCAAGGCCTACGCGCATCAACCCGTCAACCACGGCTGTCGCCACGAAATCATGCCGGTAGATGCCGCCATCGACCACGAAGGCCGCGCAGATCACCGCATCGTATTTGCCGGATTTGGCGAGGGTCTGCGCCATCAGCGGCATCTCGAACGCGCCGGGGACATCGACAACATCAATCTGGCTTGCGGGGATGGTTTCGGAAAACCCGTCATAGGCACGATCTACAATATCGGCGTGCCAGCGTGCTTTTACAAAGGCGTAGCGGGTGTGTGTCATAGTGATCTCCTTTTTTACGTCAGCGACACAAGTCACCCAAGGCGATCACGATTGCGGACGGCCCCAAGGGGCCGCAACAAACGCATTCTCTTTCATCCGGACTATGACCGTCGGCTCTGGCATCTCACCAGATCTGCTGACCCGGCGCATCCCGAAGGGATGTCGCCAGCGCTCGCGGGCTCGTGGCACTGGGGCCACATACCGCCGGTGGGGAATTGCGCCCCGCCCTGAGAATAGGGATACGTTGCCAAGGCAGGGGCGCGTCTGCAATACCAAAAGCGCGTTTGCAGTTTGGACCCTACGTTATGCACCCGAATCCCGTTTACCACGACGCCGACACCGCCAAGAACATCGCCTTTGCCCGCGACCGCAGCTTTGGCGTGCTCGCAGCCAATGGCAGCGACGCCCCGTTGATCAGCCATGTGCCGTTTTTGCTGAACGAAGCAGGGGATCAGGCGGATCTGCATCTGGTCCGGTCTAACCCGATTGCGCGGGCGCTCAAACCCGCGCTGCCGGTCAAGCTCGCCATCAGCGGGGGCGATAGCTATGTCTCGCCCGACTGGTACGACGTCGACGATCAGGTGCCGACGTGGAACTATGTGGCGGTGCATCTGACCGGCACGCTAGAGCTGCGCCCGCAGGAAGAGCTGCTGGACCTGCTGGATCGCCAGTCTGCCTGGTTCGAGGATCGTCTGCTGCCCAAGCCGCCGTGGACCACCGCCAAGATGAACCCCCTGACCATGCAGAAAATGATGCGCATGATCGTGCCCTGCCGGATCCGGATCACCGGCGTCGACGGGACGTGGAAGCTGAGCCAGAATAAACCCGATGCGGTGCGACTGGCCGCAGCCGACGGGGTAGAGGCGCACGGCTTTGGCGCGGGAACAGGCAGTTTGGCCGACCAGATGCGCGCGGCAAAAGGCACCTGATCAACAAGCGATTGCACCGCGCGCGGATGACGGTGATAGTTCGCCCAAACCCCGAGGAGGAGACACCCGTGAAACTATCCTATTCCCCGACATCGCCCTATGTCCGCAAGGTCATGGTATTGCTGCATGAAACCGGCCAGATCGAAGATGTGACGCTTGAAAATATCTCGACCACGCCGCTGGCGCCTGATGCCGCGCTGCTGCCGAACAACCCGCTGGCCAAGGTCCCGGCACTGGTGCGCGACGAGGGGCCCGCGCTGTATGATAGCCGTGTGATTTGCGCCTATCTGGATGATCGCGCGGGCGGCAAGCTGTACCCGACCGGCAGCCGCCGCTGGGACACGCTGACGCTTGAGGCAACGGCGGATGGTATGCTCGATGCGGCGCTATCGATGGTCTACGAGGGCCGGATGCGCCCCGAAGGCAAGCAGATGCCAGAATGGGGCGAGGGTCAGTGGTCCAAGATCGAACGGGCCTGCGCGGCGCTGAACACACGCTGGATCAGTCAGCTTTCCGGTCCGCTGGATATGGGGCAGATCGCCGTCGGCTGCGCCTTGGGATACCTTGATTTCCGGCATGACGCGCGCAATTGGCGCAAGGGAAACGACGCCTTGGCCGATTGGGCGCGCCGCTTTGATTCGCGTGCATCCATGCAGGCCACTGCCCCTCCGGCAGGATAAAAGCGCAAAAAATCCGGCCTTCACCCTTGAAGGAATGCAACACTGCGACGGTTTGCGCGACAAAGGTATCTGGACGTGCGCGACGCAGCCCGCTAGTAACCAAAAGAATTGTGGGAGGTGCGTCAGCGCCGCCCCTTGATTTAATGGCCGTCAGGCCCTCGATTTGGAGTTAACCCGTGTCCCAAGCAGAAGATCACGCAGGCACCCGGAGGGATTTCCTCTATTACGCCACAGCTGGTACAGGTGCGGTCGCCGTCGGCGCGGCAGTCTGGCCATTGGTCAATCAGTTGAACCCATCCGCAGATGTGAAGGCGCTGTCGTCCATCCGCGTCGATGTGTCCGCTGTTGAGCCAGGTACACAGCTCACGGTCAAATGGTTGGGTAAGCCGGTGTTCATCCGCCGCCGTACCGAAGAAGAAATCGCCAAGGCACGTGACGTTGAAATGTCCGAGCTGCCCGATCCGGGCGCCGAGAACGCCAACATCGCAGCCGGTGCCCCCGCGACGGATGAAAACCGCGCCATGGCCGGTAAAGAAGACTGGCTGGTGATGATGGGCGTCTGTACCCACCTGGGCTGCGTGCCTTTGGGCGACGCAGGTGACTTTGGCGGCTGGTTTTGCCCCTGCCACGGGTCGCACTATGACACTGCGGGCCGTATCCGCAAAGGGCCAGCACCGCGCAACCTGCCGGTGCCAATCGCAGAATTCGTGGATGAAACCACGATCAAACTAGGTTAAGGGAGAACGGGAATGGCTGGAATTCCTCACGACCATTACGAGCCGAAATCTAACGGAGAGAAGTGGCTGCACACCCGTCTTCCCGTTGTTGGGCTGCTGTATGACACATTGATGATCCCGACACCGAAGAACCTGAACTGGATGTGGATCTGGGGCATTGTTCTGACGTTCTGTCTGGCACTGCAAATCGTGACCGGCATCGTGCTGGCGATGCACTACACCCCCCATGTCGATGTCGCGTTCTCGAGCGTTGAACACATCATGCGGAACGTGAACGGCGGCTACATGCTGCGCTATCTGCACATGAATGGCGCGTCGCTGTTCTTTGTTGCGGTCTACGCGCACATCTTCCGCGGCCTGTACTACGGGTCGTATAAAGCGCCACGTGAAATCACGTGGATCGTCGGCATGCTGATCTACCTTCTGATGATGGCAACCGGCTTTATGGGCTATGTTCTGCCTTGGGGTCAGATGTCGTTCTGGGGCGCTACGGTTATCACCGGTCTGTTCGGTGCGATCCCGTTCATCGGGGAAAGCCTGCAAACGCTTCTGCTGGGCGGGCCTGCGGTCGATAACGCCACGCTGAACCGTTTCTTCAGCTTGCACTACCTGCTGCCCTTCGTGATTGCCGGTCTGGTGATCGTGCACATCTGGGCGTTCCACACCACCGGGAACAACAACCCCACTGGGGTCGAGGTTCGTCGCACAAGCAAGGAAGACGCAGAGAAAGACACGCTGCCCTTCTGGCCCTACTTCGTGATGAAAGACCTGTTCGCGCTGGCCGTGATCCTGGTTGTTTTCTTTGCGATCGTGGGTTTCATGCCGAACTATCTGGGCCACCCCGATAACTATATCGAGGCGAACCCGCTTTCGACGCCTGCGCACATTGTGCCTGAATGGTACTTCCTGCCGTTCTACGCGATCCTGCGTGCCTTTACTGCCGAAGTCTGGGTTGTTCAGATTGCGTCCTTCGTGACCGGTGGCATCATCGACGCCAAGTTCTTTGGTGTTCTGGCGATGTTCGGTGCGATCGCGGTGATGGCACTGGTGCCTTGGCTGGACACATCCTCGGTGCGTTCGGGCCGCTATCGTCCCATGTTCAAGTGGTGGTTCGCGCTGCTGGTGATCGACTTCTTCGCGCTGATGTGGCTGGGTGCCATGCCTGCGGAAGAGCCATATGCCAGCTTCTCGCTGATCGCTTCGGCCTATTGGTTCGCATACTTCCTGGTGATCCTGCCGCTTCTGGGTGTGATCGAGAAACCAGCGCCGCAGCCTGAAACCATCGAAGCCGACTTTGACGCGCATTACGCGCCAAAAACCGGCGGCACCAAGACGCTGGTCAAGCCAGCAGAGTAAGGACCATGACAATGATCAAGAAAACCTTCCTTTCGGCTGTTGTCGCCTTGGGCTTTGCAGGTTCCGCTGCTTTCGCCGCCGGTGGTGAAGCGCATGTCGAAGACTTTGACTTCTCTTTCGAAGGGCCTTTCGGGTCCTTCGATGCCAACCAGCTGCAACGCGGTCTGCAAATCTATACCGAGGTCTGCTCTGCCTGCCACGGCATGAAGTTTGTGCCGATCCGTACACTTGCGGATGAAGGTGGCCCCCACCTTCCCGAAGATCAGGTCCGTGCCTATGCCGCGAACTTTGATATCTTCGACCCCGAGCTGGACGACACACGCCCCGGCACGCCGGTTGACCATTTCCCTGAGTCCGCGTTGGATACCGCGCCCGATCTCAGCTTGATGGCCAAGAAGCGCGCCGGTTTCCACGGGCCCTATGGTCTGGGGATCAACCAGTTCTTCAAAGGCATCGGCGGACCCGAATATATCGCGTCGCTTTTGACTGGCTACGAAGAAGCCCCAGCCTGTGCCCCCGAGGATTTCCCCGGTCACTACAACACGGCGTTCCCAAGCGGCGGTATCCCCGAATCTTGTAAGGACGAGAATGGCCACGCCACAATCGAAGGCAGCTGGATCGCGATGGCACCCCCGCTGTACGGTGATGACGTGACCTATAACGACGGCCACGATTCTGACCTGCACCACGAAGCCGAAGATGTTGCGGCCTTCCTGATGTGGACCGCCGAGCCCAAGATGATGGCACGCAAGCAAGCCGGTTTTGCTGGCGTTCTGTTCCTGACGCTGTTGTCGGTATTGCTGTATCTGACCAACAAACGTCTGTGGGCGCCTGTGAAACACAAGGAAGACTGATCTTCCTTCACACGGCCAATGCCTGAATATAGCCCCCCGATCCATCGCGGTTCGGGGGGCTTTCTTTTTTTGGGGACGCGTTCGGCTGGGTACTAGCGCTGCTGGCTTGCGACAGTGACAGGCGACGCCAGTGGATTAACGGTGAAACCCTGCCACGCGGTCAAGCCGCACACCGCCATAGCCCGCAAGCACCGACATCACCGCGGCGGTGGCAGGGCCGTAGACGGTTAAACGCACCGGCATAAACAGCTCTGTAAACCGGTCAGCAAAGCGGCCACCGAACTGCGCAAAATGCGCCATCACGGCTGCGTTGTCCGCATAACGTTCCAGCACAGTGCAGGTGCGTCGGTCGTCGGACATGTAGAATTCGCTATGCAGTGTGCGCGGTTCGTCTGCCTCTGCAGCCTGTACCATTTCTTCAAGCAACGGTTGGACATTGTCGCCCTGACCGTCCCGCACGTCCATCTCAAGGACCCATTCGATAATTTCGCTCATGTTAACCCTTTCTCGCTAGGGAATCACCCTAGAGGAGAAAGGTTTACAATCTGCAACGTCTCACACAGCCAGCAGATGCCCTGCGTTCTGGCCGGTGATCGTGGCCGAAATGATCGCGCCCTCGGTCTGGGGGGTGGCAAAATGGGTTTCGGTGAATTGTTCGGTACGGCCCATGGTGGGGCTTTCCATCAACACCTGATGGGCGCGACCTTGTTGGGCCGCCAAATGGCGCGCGACCTGCGCGTCACCCGCAGCACGCAGCTGCGCCGCGCGTTCCTTGATGAGCGTGCCGTTCACTGCTGGCATCCTTGCAGCGGGCGTGCCTTCGCGCGCCGAATAGGGGAAGACATGCAGCCATGTCAGATCGCAGTCCGTCACCAGTTTGAGCGAGTTTTCGAACATCGCGTCGGTTTCGGTGGGGAAGCCGGCGATGATATCGGCCCCAAAGGTCATGTCGGGACGCAGTTTGCGGGCCTCTTGGGCAAAACGGATCGCATCGTCGCGCAGGTGGCGGCGCTTCATCCGTTTCAGGATCATGTCGTCGCCGTGTTGCAAGGACAGATGCAGGTGCGGCATCAAGCGGGGCTCGGTGGCGATGGCCTGCATCAGGTTCTCGTCCACCTCGATCGAATCGATGGAGCTGATGCGCAGGCGTGGCAGGTCGGGCACCAGCCGCAGGATGCGCATCACCAGATCCCCGAGCTTGGGCGTCGCGGGAAGGTCCGCACCCCAACTGGTTAGATCGACGCCGGTCAGAACGACTTCGTTAAAGCCCTTGTCGACCAGCCGCTTGATCTGATCCACCACGACCCCCGCAGGAACCGAGCGGGAATTGCCGCGGCCATAAGGGATGATGCAGAAGGTACAACGGTGATCGCAGCCGTTTTGGACCTGCACATAGGCCCGGCTGCGCGTGCCGAAACCGTCAATGAGATGCCCCGCCGTTTCGGTCACCGACATGATGTCATCGACCTGAAGCGCCTCTGTCTCGCCGATGAAATCAGCGGCCAATCCCTGCCACGTCGCGCCCACCATCTTTTCGGTGTTGCCGATCACCGCGTCGACCTCTGCCATCTTGGTAAAGGTTTCTGGTTCGGTCTGGGCGGCGCAGCCGGTGACGATCAAACGCGCGTCGGGGTTGGCCTTACGCAGCTTGCGAATGTCCTGACGCGCCTTGCGCACGGCCTCGGCGGTGACGGCGCAGGTGTTGACGATAACCGCGTCTTTCAGGCCAGCCTGTTCGGCAAGTTCCTTCATCGCTTCGGTCTCATAGGCGTTCAGGCGGCAGCCGTGATTCGAGAAGATCGGGGCGCTCATGTCAGGCTTTCCAGAAACGAAGGGGTCAGCACGCCGCTGAAGACATGGGCCGAGGGGCCAGTCATCCAGACGCCATCCTCGCGCCAGTCGATGTGCAGCGTGCCACCGTCCAGATCAATGCGCACGGCGCGGCCTGTCAGCCCTCTGCGTGCCGCTGCCACGGCCGTCGCACAGCTCGAGGAGCCGGAGGCCAGCGTGATGCCCACACCCCGTTCCCACACGCGCATACGGATGTGGTCGGGGCCAACGATCTGGGCGATCTGCACATTGGTGCGTTCGGGGTAGAGCGCGTGATGCTCGATACCGGGGCCAAAGGCGGGCAGATCAATCGCGTCAACATCATCGACAAAGAAGGTGCAATGGGGGTTACCCATGCCGGTGGCTGTCGGCGCGCCGTCAATCGGCAGCTCAAGCGTATCCATCTGGTGTGCCAGCGGAATTTCGTCCCAGTCAAGCTGCGGATGACCCATGTTGACCGATGTCAGCCCATTGCCGGCATCCCGCGCCGCCAGATCGCCGCGGTCGGTGGTCAGGTGCAGCTGGGTCTTGCCTGTTTCCTCCATCAGGAACCGTGCGATGCAGCGCGTGGCATTGCCGCAAGCGGCAGAGGTAGAGCCGTCGGCGTTGAAGAACGTCAGATGCGCATCAGCCGCGCCATTCGTGATTACGGCCAGTTGGTCAAAGCCCACGCCGAACTGGCGATGCCCGATGGCCTGCGCAAGGGCAGGGGTCACCTTCGGGAGCGCCGGGGTGCCGTCGGTACGCACAGCACCCTCACGCGCATCCAGCACATCTTTCTCGCGCGCATCCAGCACGACCTTCTCGCGCGCATCCAGCACGACAAAATCATTGCCCAGCCCATGCATCTTCATGAAGGGCAAACCGTTGGTCAGATCACTATACATTCGGCGCATATAACGCGGCATTTGAAACTAATCCAGCGAGAGTGAAATTTTTCGTAAGTTTCCGCTTGACCCCAAGGCCGCACCTTTCTAGATACCCGCCTAGTGGGCCGTTAGCTCAGTTGGTAGAGCAACTGACTTTTAATCAGTAGGTCGATGGTTCGAACCCATCACGGCTCACCACTACTTTCCAGTCTGACTGGAACGGATAAAAACAGCGCCCCTCGGGGCGCTGTTTTTCGTTTCAGGGGTTGGGTTTAGGGCTTAGCCCGTATGGCCTTCAAAACATTTCAGCGCGATCCCGGCTTCTTGCAGCGAGGATTTAACCGCACGGGCAATGTCGACGGCTTCGGGGGTGTCGCCGTGCAGACAGATGGTATCGATCGCGGCGGGAATTGTTTGTCCGCCCTCGGTCAGAATCGCACCGGCTTTGACCATTTTCACCATCCGGTCGCCCGCCAGTGCCGCATCGTGAATCACCGCACCGGGTTTAGAGCGGTCGACCAGCGTCGCGTCGTCGTTATAGGCGCGGTCGGCAAAGATCTCTCCGGCCCACTTACAGCCAAGCGACTGCACCGCGTCCTGTTGCGCCGTGGCGGCCAGCACCATGACGATCAGATCAGGCGCGACGCTGAGCGCGGCCTCATAAAGGTCGCGGGCCAGTATCTCGTCCTCTGACGCCATATTGGCGAGCGCGCCGTGCAGTTTCAGGTGGCGGACCGATGTGCCAAGGCTGCGCGCCATGCCGACACTGGCGGCGACCTGATAGCGGACCTGATTTTGCAGCGTGGCCCGTGGCACCGACATGCGATTGCGGCCAAAGCCGGCCAGATCCATGAAACCGGGGTGCGCGCCGATGCCGACGTCATTGTCACGCGCCAGCGCCATTGTGGCAGACATCACATCGGCGTCGCCCGCATGGCCGCCACAGGCGATGTTGGCAGAGCTTATGATTTGCAACAAAGCGGCATCATCGCCCATTTTCCACGGGCCAAAGCTTTCGCCCATATCGGCATTCAGATCGACGGTCGGCATTTAATGCTCCTCTTTAAAGGGGTTGTCGGTGGCAGAGATCGCGCCCCCCACCAGCTGATAGGCCAGCAGGTTGCGGATTTTGGCAGGGTCGCGGACCAGCGGTGTGACCTTCCCGCCAAGCGCCTTGATATCTTGGCGGTGCTGTGTCTCGAGCGTGATGGCCTGTTCCAGCGTTATGAATTCGAACCGGATCGCGGTGCCCGATGCGGCTTGCGCCACGCGGGGCAGGTCGCGGGGAATCACGGTCCCGATGCGGGGATAGCCGCCGGTGGTCTGGCATTCGCCCATCAGCACGAAGGGAGCGCCGTCGCCGGTGATCTGGATGTCGCCAGGCACGATGACCTCGGACAGGATGGACAGACCGCCCTCGGCGCTGAAGCCGTCGCCGTCGTGGTCCATGCGCACGCCCATGCGGTTGGCACGCGGGTCGCGGGTAAAGGCGGTGTTCTCGAAGCGTTTGCGTTCATCAGCGGTAAAGTGGTCGGTCTGCATGCTGGCCACGACGCGCACGGTGCCGCCATCAAAACGACTGTCGCGGGGCAGTTGCAGCCCCGTTTCGCGCGACTTGTCCGCCCCAAGGGGCAGCGCGTCGCCCGCAGCAAGCGGCTGGCCCAGACCTGCGCTTAGGTGGCTGGCCCGTGCCCCCAACAGTGTGTCAGAGGCGATGCCCCCGCCCACATGCAGATAGCCATAGGTGCCACCCGTGGTGCCGCCAATGGTCAGCTTTGCCCCAGCGGGCAGCATGTGGCTGGCGTTCCAGACGATGGCATCCCCGTCGATGCTGGCGGCCATGGTGGCCCCTGTCAGGGCGATACGGATGTCGGCGTCGCCCGTGAAGGTCCCGCCGGTGCCTGTCATCTCTATCACCGCAAGCTCGGGCGATTGGCCAAGCAGGGCGGCCCCTTCGTAAAGCGCCACGGGATCGGCGGCACCGCCCTTGGTCAGCCCTTGGGCACGCCAACCGGGGCGGCCCATATCCTGTATCGTCAAAGCGGGGCCGGCTTGGGCAATGGTGAGGGTCGCAGTCATGCCAGCACCTCTGTCTCTGCACCGCCCTGACCGGTTTCATCCGCCGCGGTGATCTTGTCATACTCGGCGCGCGATATGGAGGGGAAGCACAGCTCGTCCCCCGGTGAGAGGGCAAAGGGCGTGTCGCTGCGCGGGCGGAAGGTCTTGAACGCGGTCTGCCCGATGTGGCGCCAGCCGGTTGGGGAGGCATTGGTGAAGATAATCAGCTGCCGGATCGCCACGATCAACGCGCCGGCGGGGACGGATTTTGTCAGCCCCTGCTGGCGTGGAATATCCCAGTTCTGCGGCAGTTCGCCCATGTAGGGCTGGCCGGGGGCAAAGCCGATGGTCAGCACCCGCACGCGCGCCTGCGACAGCTGTGCAATCGCCGCATCGGGGTCCAGCCCCGCAAGCTCTGCCGCTTCTTCAAGCTGTGGCGCAAGGTCGGTGCCATAGACCGTTGGCACATGCCACAGCGTCCGCCCCGTCGGCAGGTCAGAGGTGTACCAGTCGCGCGTTGCCAGCAGGTCGTGCAGACGGTCCAGCAGGGTGTCCACCGAAGCCGCCACCAGATCGATCTGCAGGAAGGTGGACACCAGCGAGGTGCTCGTCTCTGTCACCTCGGGCCAGTCGGCGGCATCCACGGCGGCGCGAAACGACAGGGCGGCGCGGTTCGCGGGCTCTGACATCGTGTCGGCAAAACGCACCAGCACGCCGGACAGGCCAACGGTCTGGATCAGGGGGAAGTCGGTCATTGGGGCACCTGCCTTAGATTTTCGGGCAGCCAGGTCGCGATGTCGGGGAAGAAGATCAGGACAAAGACCATCACCACCATGATCAGGAACATCGGCAAGGCGGCTTTGGTGATATATCCCATCTCGTGATCCGTCATGCCTTGCAGCACGAACAGGTTGAACCCGATCGGCGGCGTGATCTGCGCCATCTCGACCACGACCACAACAAAGATACCGAACCAGATCAAGTCGATCCCCGCACCGCGCACCATCGGCTCAACCACAGCCATCGTCAGCACGACCGACGAAATACCATCAAGGAACATGCCCAGCACGATATAGAACACCAGCAGCGCCATCAGCAGTTGAAAGCGCGTCAGTTCAAGCGCAGCAATCCCGTCCGCCAGCGCGCGCGGCAGGCCGGTAAAGCCCATCGACAGTTTAAGAAAGGCCGCGCCCGCAAGGATCAATGCGATCATGGCAGAGGTGCGCATCGCCCCCATCAGGCTTTCCTGAAAGCTGGTCCAGTTCAGCGACCCCTGCATTAACGCCAGCGCCAGCGACCCCAGCACGCCGATGGCCGCCGCTTCTGTCGCGGTGGCGTAGCCCAGATACATCGACCCGATCACCACCGTGATCAGCCCGAAGACCGGCAGCAGAAAGCGCGAGTTGCGCAGCTTGGCGGCAAAGCTCATCCCTGTCTCGACGCTGGGGTTCCAGTCCTTCGAGGTCAGCGCGATAAAGGCGACATAGGCCATGAACATCAGCGCCAGAATAAGCCCTGGCAGGACGCCGGCAAAGAACAGTTCGGTGATGCTTTCGTTCACGGTGACGCCGTAAACGATCAGCGCGAGCGAGGGCGGGATCATCAGCCCCAGCGTGGCGGCACCGGCCAGCGTGCCGATGATCATTTTTTCAGGATAGTTGCGCGCCCGCAGTTCGGGGATCGACATTTTACCCACGGTCGACAGCGTCGCGGCAGACGACCCTGACACGGCGGCAAAGACGGTGCAGCCGACGATATTGGTATGCACCAGCCCGCCGGGCAATTTCGCCAGCCACGGCGACAGCCCTTTGAACATATCCTCGGATAGGCGTGTCCTGAACAGGATCTCCCCCATCCAGATGAACAGCGGCAGCGCGGTCAGCGTCCACGAGCTGGACGAGGCCCAGATCGTCGTGACCATAGCATCGCCAACGGGGCGGGTGGTAAACAGCTCCATCCCGAACCAGGCGACGCCCATCAGCGCCAGACCAACCCAGACGCCGGTGCCCAGCAGGAACAGCAGCACAGTGATAAACAGAATGATCGCGTAAAGTTCCGTCACAGCGTCACTCCCCAAAACTTTGATCGACAAGATCGCGGGTGAGACGGTGTTCGCCTTTTACGATCAGATAGAGCAGGTTATCGGTCAGCGCGATGGCAAGGATGCCACCGCCCACAACCATCACCGACTGCGGAATCCACAAGGATGTGGCGTCTTGCGACTGGCTGACTTCGTTGAATTTCCACGACCAGTAGACGAACCAATAGGCGTAGTAGGTGAAATACCACGCAATCGCCGCGGCAAGGCCGAAGCACCATATTTCAAGCAGCCGTTTCGGGCCTGCGGGCAGGGCGTTCAGCAGCACCGACACGCGGATATGCGCGCCACGGTTCAGCGCGTTGGCGAAAGCGAGGAAGCTGGCGGCGGCCATCGCATAGCCGGCATAGCTTGCCGCACCGGGAAAAACCTCGCCGGTCCAGCGGGCAACCATCTGCACCACGATCAGCAGCAGGATCGCGACAAGACTGACGGCAGCCAGGGCGCCGGATGCGAAATAGATGAAATCTAGCAGGCGTCGCAGGATGTTCATGGGAAAGGTCTCCGGATTGGCGGATCGAACGTCAAACGGCGGCACCTGTGTGGGGCGCCGCCGTTCGTTGATTTACTGCATGGATTTGTAGCTATCGACGATCGCCTGACCGTCCTCGCCCGCATTCTCCAGCCATTCGGAGGTCATGGTGCCGCCGATGTCACGCAGGCCGGACATCAGCTCTTCGCTCGCGGGTTCCACGGTCATGCCGCCTTCGCGCAGCCCGTCATAGGTGAACTGCGTATAGTCCTTGGAGGCTTGCAGCCCGCGCGTTTCCGCATCGCTGGCACAGGTGGTGATGATCGCCTTGTTCTCTTCCGAGACATCGTTCCACACGTCATTGTTGATCATGATGTAGTTGCGCGGCAGCCAGGCGTCGACCTCGTAGAAATGGGTCAGGCTTTCCCAGACTTTCTGGTCATAGCCGGTCGCACCGGACGAGATCATCGATTCCGCAACGCCGGTGGCAAAAGCCTGGCTCAGTTCGGCGGCTTCGATGGTGACGGGCAGCATGCCTGTCAGCTCTGCCAGACGGCTGGTGGCGTTGTTGTAGGACCGGAACTTGACGCCCTTCATGTCCTCGATCGTGTTGACCTCTTTCTTGAAGTACAGGCCCTGTGGCGGCCATGGCACGTTATAAAGCAGCGTCAGGTTCTGCTCTGCCAACAGCTCTTCGATCTTGGGTTTCGCGGCTTTCCACAGCTTGTCGGACGCCTCGAAGGACGGCGCGAGGAAGGGGATGGAATCAAAGCCGAAGATCGCGTTTTCATTCTGGTGACCCGACAGGATGCGTTCGCCCAGCTGGACCTGACCGGTCTGGATCGCGCGTTTGATGTCGGCACCCGCGATCAGCGACCCGCCGGGGTGCACGGTGATCTCGATCTCGCCCGCGGTGCCTTCGGTCACGCAGTTGGCAAATTCAACGCCGTTCTCGGAATGGAAGTTCGACGCCGAATAGGCCATCGGCATGTCCCATTTTTCAGCCGCGAAAGCGGGTAGGGCGGTGGTGACCGTCAGGGCGGCGATCGCGACGCCTGTCATCAATGTGGTGGTCCGTTTCATGTGGTTCTCTCCTTGTTGGTATGTCTTTGGTTTGCGGGGTTAGCCCCTGCTAAACCGTTGTGGTGCATAGGGCTGCAGGTCGGTGTTGACGGGTTGCCCCATAACCAATCCTGCGACGAGGCGGCCTGTTTTGGGCCCGCCTGTCAACCCGATGTGGTGATGCCCGAAGGCGGTAAAGACCCGGCTTGTGCCAACCTGTCCGATCAGGGGCAGGCTGTCGCTGGGGGCAGGTCGGTGCCCCAGCCATTCGATTTCGCGCGTGGCCCGAAGCTGTGGAAAGGCCGCCTTGGCCTGTCGCCGCAGCAGCGCCAGCGGTGCCTTGGACGGGGCGGCGTCAAGCCCGCCGAATTCCAGAATACCCGCGCAGCGTAGGCCCTGCGCCATGGGGGTGGCAACGAATTTCCCGCTGGCGATCATCACGGGGCGCGCGGGCCCGCCCGTCGCGCCCTCGAATATCACATGATAGCCGCGTTCGCTTTCCAGCGGGACGTTCAGCCCCAGCTTGGCCATCAGCGGTTTCGACCAGACGCCGGTGGCCAGCACGATATCGTCACAGGCCACGCGGCCTTGGGTCGTCTCGACCCCGGAAATCGCGCCGCCGGACAGGTCGAAATCCTTGACCTCGGCCTGCAGGATCGTGCCGCCGCCCTGTTCGAACGCCCGCGCCAGCGCGCCGACATAGCCGCCGGGGTCGCGGATAAAGCCGTGGTTCTTCATGGTGGCAGCTAGGTGAATGTCCGGCCCGAGCGTCGGTTCATACTCGTGTATCTGCGGCCCCTCGATCAGCTCTGGCGCGAACCCCGCCTCCGCCCGCAGCGCCCAGGTGTAGGCTTCGGCGTCAAACGCGGCGCGGTTTCGGTAGGCGAAAACATAATCGCTGTCCCTCACCCAGTCGGACAGGCCCAGATCAGCGGTCAGGCTTTTGTGTTGGTCCACACTGTCGCTGACAATAGGCGCGAGCCCCTGCGCAATCCGGCGGGTGTCGCGGTCGTTCGCGACCCGCAGATACTTTGCCAGCCACGGCAGCAGACGCGGCAGATAGGGCAGGCGCAGGTAAAGCGGCACATCTGGGTTCAGCAGCATCGCAGGGGCTTTGGCGATCAGGCCGGGGGCGGTGACAGGTGCCACGGCGCAGGCTGCCAGCACGCCCGCGTTCCCATGCGACGTGCCTGCCCCCGGTGCCGCGCGGTCAATGATCGTGACCTGCGCGCCTGCGCGTTGCAGCCAGATCGCCGAAGACACACCGACAATACCCGCCCCCACGACGACCACATGGCGCGTCATGGGCGACCCTTGGGATGAAAACAAAGACGGTTCGACATGGTTCTTGATTCCTTTCCGCTCACTTTGGCAGGGAAAAGCAATACGTCAACAAAATGTTTACAAATTGTCATCGTTGTTGCCTGCGCAGGCATGTACCGCCAATTCGTTCATCGAAACGGGGTGGGTTAGCGAAGCCAGCCGTCTTCGAAAGCGATCTGACTGACGCCTGCCAGACGGATGATGCGGGCCAGCTCTGCCTCGAAGGCGGCTTGTTTGCCTTTGCCCCAACGGCTGCCCGGTTCTGGCCAAAGGGCGCGTACCACCAGCGTATCGCGGTCACGGTGTGCTTTCATATCCACCCGCGCGACAATGCTGTCGCCCTGCAGGATCGGAAAAACATAATAGCCATAGACCCGTTTGGGCGCGGGCACGAACATCTCTATCCGGTAGCGGAAGCCGAACAGACGTTCGGCGCGTTTGCGATCGCGCAAGGCCGGGTCAAAGGGGCTGAGCACGCGTAGCCGTGCGGTCGGAGCCATGTCTATCGCGGGGTCGCTTGCCAGACCGGGACGGGCAAAGCTGCGATGGACTGTGCCGTCGGCGCCCGCGATCTGCACCGGCTCGACACGTCCAGCGGCCTGTTCACGCTGGACCCATGCCTTCGCCTCTGCCGGAGAGATATGCGCCCAGAATGCCGCCAGTTCCCCCGGCGTGGCAAAGCCCAGACGATCCAGCGCGCCGTTGCAGCACCAATCGATGGTCTGCGCCTCATCCGGTGCCTGCGACGGGTCGCATAGCGCCGCGTCAATCACCCGCTCTGTCAGGTCATAGCGTTTCTGGAAACCGTCCCGCCCCACGACGCAAAGCGCACCGGCGCGCCACAGATATTCCAGCGCGGTTTTGGAGGGATGCCAATCCCACCACCCGCCGTTCGAGCGCGGTTCATCCTGCCCGACATCAGACGACGACACCGGCCCCTGTGCGCGGATCTGGTCCAGCACGCTCTGGAACCGCCCCTCGAAATCATGTTGGTGCCAGTTCTTGTACCGCTGGCGCAGCATCTGCGCGTCCCGCTGGCGGCGCAATTCCCAATGGGGATAGTATCCCATCGGGATCACCGCGGCGTCATGGGTCCAGTGCTCGAACAGCGCCCCATCGCGTTCATACAGCGTCTTTAACGCTTGCGGGCGATAGCGTTGGCGGCGCGAGAACAGGATCAGGTCATGCGCCCGCGCCACGGTATTGATGCTGTCCAACTGCACAAAGCCCAGGCCCTGGATCAGCTGCAACAGGTCGTTCCCGCTGGCGGGCCCCTGGGGTGCATCGCTTAGTAGATGGCGATGCAGAAAGATGCGACGGGCGTCGCGGTTGCCGATCAGCGGCAGGGTCATACCTTGCGGTTGCGGCGCAGCGTGTCCCCCAGCGACAGGGTCGGTGTCAGGGTAATCTGCGTTTGTAGGTCGGGGTCCGGTTCATCCAATGTATCGTTCAGAATGATACGCGCCGCCGCCTGTCCGATCTCGAGCCGACAGGCGTCCATCGTGGCAAGCTGACGGGGCAAACCCTGTAGCAGCTCGACGTTGTTGAAACCGGCAAGTCCGATCTGGCCCGGAATATCGATGCCCTGATCGATCAGATATAGCAATCCGCCCGCGCCGATCATGTCGTTTGAATAATACAGGAAATCCAGCTCGGGCGACCGTTCCAGCATATCCTGCGTCATCTCGCGCCCCTTGGCCAGCGCAGAGCCGCCAGAGTAGAACGCGCGGTCCTCGATCTCTATCCCGGCTTTGGCAAGCCCTTCGGTAAACCCTTCGAACCGTTTGCGGGCGCGGTGGTCAAGCGGCATCTTGGTGCCCATGAAACCGATGTGTTCATAGCCTTCCTTTAGGATCGCCTTGGCCATTTCTTGCCCCGCACGGCGGTGCGAAATCCCGACCATCGCATCAATCGGGCGTCCGTCAACATCCATGATCTCGACCACGGGGATGCCCGCATTCTTGAGCATGGCACGCGTCGCATCGCTATGTTCCAGCCCCGCGATGATCACGCCCGAGGGCCGCCACGACAGCATTTCATAGAGAACACGTTCTTCTTTTTCGGGCATATAGTCGGTGACGCCCACGACCGGCTGCAGCGGGGTGTCTTCAAGCACCTGATTGACGCCGTTCAGCACCTCGGGAAAGACCATGTTCGACAGCGACGGGATAATCACCGCGACAAGGTTCACCCGTTGGGACGCTAGCGATCCGGCAATCTGGTTGGGCACATACCCCAGCTCTTTCGCCGCAGCCAGCACCCGCCGGCGCGTCGCTTCGGACACGTCGCCGCGTTTTCGCAGAACCCGGCTGACCGTCATTTCCGACACCCCGCAGGCATCGGATACATCACGAAGGGTCAACGGGCGTTTCGGAGGCTGTGTCAAAGGCGCTTGTCCTGCTTGAAAGTGGTATTCTATCAACAGCGTAGTGTGTCGGTTGGGCGCAGGCAATCACCATATCAAGCCCCCCACCACAGAGCCGCTATACCACCGTGCAGTGTGGCTGGATCACCACCCCGTTTTGCGCTAAGCCAAACCCGTGGCCCCGTGGCTCAACTGGATAGAGCAGCCCCCTCCTAAGGGGCAGGTTGCAGGTTCGAATCCTGCCGGGGTCGCCATTACTGCCTGAGAACGTGACCTATTTGCGGGGAAGCCGAACGCGTGGGGGTAAGGGGGCGGCCTAACGTCATCGGCCAGCAGGACGTATTCGACACGCCTTGCAGCGATTGCGCATTTAGTGATGGCAGAATGCGAGACGTTCTTACGGTCTGCGCGAAACCGGACCTTCACGCCATCAGCGGCGAAGGTCCGGAGCGATGCTTGTGAGCAGGCCGTGCCTTATGCAGGCTGTAACCTGTGCCTCGTGTCTGTCAGCCGGCGATCGCCACACCGATTTTACCCATGTGCGACTTTTCCAGAAATGCCTTCTGCGCCGCGTGCAAGTCAGCCAAGGGATAGGTTTCGGCGACCACGGGGTTGATCTCGCCTGCTTCGATGTAGCTGACCAAATCAGCGAATACGCGTGGGTCTTGCCGGGTGCTCCCGATGAGGGTCAGATCCTTGAGGTAGAGGGTCCGCAGATCAAGTTCGACGATCGGACCGGCAATCGCGCCCGACGTGACGTAGCGCCCCCGTGGCACCAAAGCATCAAGCAGTTCGGGCCAGCGCGGCCCCCCTACAAGGTCGAGCACGACGTCGAAGGCATCATTCGGATAAGGCTCATTGCGGTCGATCACCGCATCCGCGCCGAGGGCTTTCAGCGCGTCCATTTTCGCCGGGCTGGTAGAGGCGGTGACATGGGCACCGCGCCGCTTGGCCAATTGCACCGCCGCCGATCCGACGCCGCCGGATGCACCTGTGATGAGCACACGCTCGTCCCCCAATCCGGCGCGTTGGATCATGCCTTCGGCGGTGGAGAATGCGCAAGGAAAGGACGCGAGCTCGACATCCGAAAGCGGGCTTTCGATCCATAGTGCGTTTTCCTCGCCCACGGTGGTGTATTCCGCAAAGCCGCCATTGCGCTCGGAGCCGAAGGTCACAAGTGCATCTGGTCCGGCACCGGTCGGACGGTGCATCGGCCGCACCAGCACGCGCTGACCGATCCGCGCAGCGTCCACACCGTCACCAACCGCAACGATCTCTCCGCAGCAGTCCGCGCCCTGGATGCGCGGAAAGCTGAGCGCACCGGACCATCCGCCGTCGGCGTCAGAGGCCCCCGCGTAACCCTCGGTTGCGGCGGACCCTGTGTCGCCCCGCACCGCTTTCGAATACCAGCCGGTTCGGGTGTTGACGTCGGTGTTGTTCACCGCCGAGGCGCCCACACGGATCAATACCTCGCCAGCTTCCGGTTGCGGAACCAAAACGTCGTCACGCCACTCAAGCTTGTCCAACCCGCCATGGCCTGTGAGGATTACAGCTTTCATCGTTTCAGGAAGTGTCATTGTGGCATGCTCCGGTGTAGAATAATTACTCTACTTGCGTAGGTAGAGAGATCATTCTACATCGTCAAGTATGAGCGATATGATGAACAAGATATCCGCAGGGCTTGAACGCGCCTTTGCCAATCGGGGCTTTGCCGAGCCTAGCGTCGAAGACCTGCGGGATGCTGCGGGTGTGAGCCTTCGCACGCTTTACAAATACACGCCGTCGCGGGCGGAAATGGTGCTTGCTGCGTTAGAGAACCGGCATCAGCGCTATCTCGCCCGCGTGTTTGATGACCTGCCAGAAGACCCGAGCGAGGCGCTCGATACGATACTGACTCGCGTTGGAAACTGGATGGCGACCGAGAGCGCGCATGGCTGTCTCTTTCATGCTGCAGTGGCCGCTGAACCGGGCAGTCAGCCGCTGCGCGAATTACTGGAACGTCACAAGGCAGAGGTCGCGGAAAGGGCCGCAGCGGCGACCGCGTTGAAGGGGGCCGATACCGCGCTGTTGTTGATCATCGAAGGGCTGACGCAAGCGTGGCCCCTGCATCATGAGGCCGCTCTGGATGCGGCCAAGCGATTAGGGCTGTCGCTGCTGCCACCGGATCATTGACGGCCCACAGCCGGATGTCGTGATGGTCCCACATTCCGGCCCGCTTGTGTTCTTGCGGGGGCTGGCGATAGCTCTGGTGTAAACCTGAATGGCTGGCACCGCTGTGGTCGAGCGGCTGTTTTATTCTGCACAACAGATTGGCACATGCGTATTTTCTGCGCACTGTTTGGGCTAAGCATGTCGTAAGCCGCTGGCGCACGAGGGATGCCGGATTGAAGTTGCACCGATGATCGTGGATCAAAATGCATGAATGCAGATCTGCGTATCCTGGTTGTAGAGCCAAACCCCGAGCGCGTGCGTGACATCGTGGATGCGTTGCGCGAAGCGGGTTGGTCTGACGTCAAGGCTTTGCTGCAGATGTCGGAACTGAACCAGACGGTGAGGGAATTTTCACCGGACATCGTTCTTATCGACCTGACAAACCCGGACCGCGATACGCTTGAACATATCTCTCACGCGACCGAGACGACCAAGCGGGCGGTCGCGCTGTTTGTGGATCAGACGGATGAGAACCTGACGCAGGCGGCGCTGAATGCCGGGGTCAGCGCCTATGTGGTGGATGGTCTTCAGATGGACCGGATAAAACCCGTGCTGCAAACGGCCATCGCGCGCTTCAAAATGATGCGTCAATTCCACTTTGAACTGAATGCTGCCAAGCAAGCGCTGGAGGATCGCAAGACGATCGACCGCGCAAAGGGGATCTTGATGCGCCAACGCGGCATGCCCGAGGATGACGCCTATAAGCTGCTGCGCACCACCGCGATGAGCCAGAATCGCAAGGTCATCGATGTGGCACAAGCGTTGGTAACGGCAGCGGATCTGTTGTCATGAGCGAGGTTGTTCTGAACTGTGGCTATGTCCCGTTGGTTGATTGCGCCCCGCTGGTCATCGCGAAAGAGCTGGGATTTGCTGCCGAACAGGGGCTCGCGCTTAATCTTTTGCGTCAGCCTTCGTGGTCTGCGCTGCGCGATATGCTGGCACTGGGGCATCTGGATGCCGCGCATATGCTGTCGCCAATGCCGGTGGCCATGTCCATCGGGATGGGTGGATTGCCCGCGCGGGTAGATGCGCTGATGGTCTTATCCGTGAACGGCACGGTGTTCGGCGTCTCTAACGCTGTTGCTTCCGCATTGGAGAACGTGCGCTTTGGGGACACGACTGCATTGCTGTCGGGGCTCAGCGCGCGCGGTGCCAAACCGCTGCGTGTGGGTATCCCGTTCCACTATTCCATGCACCGGCTGCTGCTGTCCTATTGGGCCGCGCAAGCGCCCGACCTGCAGATTGAGGAAGTCACCGTGCCGCCGATGCGTATGGCGGATGCAGTCTCGGACGGGTTTGTCGATGCCTTTTGGGTGGGCGAGCCCTGGGGCGGTGTGGCCGTGCAGAATAATGTGGCCAAGCTGATGATGGCGGGCCGCGATGTCTGGCAGTTCGCGCCGGAGAAGGTGCTTGCCGCGCGCCATGAGTGGGCTTCGCAGAACGAGGACAGCGTGCGTCGCCTGATGCGGGCGGTATACCAAGCGTCGGCCTGGCTTGATGCGCCGGGAAACAAGCCGCTGGCGGTCGAGATTTTGGGCCGCAGTGAACACCTGAGCATGTCACCCGATTTGATCGATCCGGCGCTGACCGGGCATATCGTCCCCCGAACGGGGGCCTCTCCGGTCACTGTGGACCGGTTTTTGCAGTTCCACAGCCATGCCGCCTCTTTCCCGTGGCGCAGTCAGGCGGCGTGGATCGCGCATCACCTTGGTGCAGACGCCGCGGGAATCGAGAAAGCCAAAACCTGTTTTCGCGCCGATCTTTTCCGCCAGAATCTGTCTGATATCGGCGCTGATATGCCCCAATCCTCCGAGAAAACCGAAGGGGCGATGACCTTGCCAACATCTGTAGCATCTGCGCGGGGAGAGATGATTCTTTCGCCTGACGCCTTTTTTGACGGCAGAACGTTTGATTTCACCGCAGCTGTGCGATGAATTCTTAAGCGGCTTCTGCATGGGCCTCTGAAAAGCTGCCGCAATGCAGAAAATCCGTTGCGTGAAGCCGCGTCTATGAGCCACCCTTGATGCCAAGGGACAACGTTGTCCGACCTATACCGCTGACCAATGCTGGTCGCACATCACTCAGAGCAATGCCGCTCGTACGGAGCACGGATTTCTTCCCCGTGAACCATACGTGCGGCTTTTTTCGTTTCTGCCCTTCGGGGCCATGAAAGGACATGACCCATGAAAAATACATTCACACTCCTGCTCGCCTCGACAAGTCTGCTGGCGACGGCGGCGTCGGCCGAAATGCTGGCGCTCGAGAAAGAGGAGCTGACCTTTGGCTTTATCAAGCTGACCGATATGGCACCTTTGGCCGTGGCCTACGAGCTGGGATACTTTGAGGACGAGGGGCTTTTTGTCAGGCTTGAGGCGCAGGCCAACTGGAAAGTGCTGCTGGACGGTGTGATCGACGGCCAACTGGACGGCGCGCATATGCTGGCGGGCCAACCGCTGGCGGCAACGATCGGCTATGGCACCAAAGCGCATATCATCACGCCCTTCTCGATGGACCTGAACGGCAATGCGATCACCGTTTCCAATGACATCTGGGACGAGATGAAGCCGAACGTGCCCACGATGGACGATGGCCGGCCGCAGCATCCCATCAGCGCCAGTGCTTTGGCTCCGGTGGTCGAAGGCTACAAGGACCGCGGCGAGCCGTTCAATATGGGCATGGTCTTTCCCGTTTCGACCCACAACTACGAGATCCGGTACTGGCTTGCGGCGGGCGGACTGAAGCCCGGCTACTATAGCGCGCAAGATATTTCCGGCCAGATTGATGCGGATGTGCTGCTGTCCGTGACGCCGCCACCGCAGATGCCTGCGACAATGGAAGCGGGGACGATATCGGGCTACGCCGTGGGTGAGCCTTGGAACCAGCAGGCGGTTTTCAAAGGGATCGGCGTGCCGGTGATCACCGACTACGACATGTGGAAAAACAACCCCGAGAAGGTCTTTGGCATTACCGCCGAATTTGCCGAGGAAAACCCCAACACGACGCTTGCATTGACCAAGGCACTGATCCGCGCGGCAATGTGGCTTGATGACAACGACAACGCCAACCGCGAGGAAGCGGTGGAGATGCTGTCGCGCTCTGAATATGTGGGCGCGGATGCGGATGTGATCGCCAACTCCATGACCGGCTTTTTCGAGTTCGAAAAAGGGGATGTGCGCCCCGCCCCCGACTTCAACGTCTTCTTCCGCTACAATGCGACCTATCCGTTCTATTCAGACGCGATCTGGTATCTGACCCAGATGCGCCGCTGGGGCCAGATCGATGAGACAAAGCCGGATGAATGGTATTTCGAGACGGCTGCAGACGTGTATCGCCCAGACATCTACCTGCAGGCCGCAAGGCTGCTGGTGGACGAGGGTATGGCCGACGAAGCGGCGTTTCCTTGGGATAGCGACGGCTTCAAAGCACCGACACCGGCTGCCGATATCATCGACGGGATCAGCTACGACGGACGCGCGCCGAACGCCTATATCGACAGCCTGCCCATCGGTCTGAAGTCCGGTCAAACGGTCGTCGACAGCAAGGTCGAAGGCTAAACCCCGCCCCCGCGCTTTGCCACACCGCAAAGCGGAAGGGGGAGGGAGCCACTTTCATCAAAAGCAGCAATTGGACAGCCGATATGACCGCGATTGACACAAACACACTCGATATCGAAGCCCGCCGCGCGCGGCGCTTTGCCCGGATCAACAAGGCCGACGCATGGTTCAGCGTCTTTGGCCTGTCTTGGATGACACCGATCCTGAAGGCCGCCGCGGGGGATAATCCGCGCGCGCAGGCGGGCGAGATCTGGCGGCTTCTGGGCGTGCCGCTCTTGGCGATTGCGATCTTCCTGACCCTCTGGGCAAGCTTGGCCCCCAAGGTTCAAACCTCGCTCGGGGCTGTGCCCGGCCCTGCCCAAGTCTGGGAGCAGGTGGGCGAGTTGCATCAGGATGCCATCCGCGAGGGCGAACGCGAAGCCGCCTTCTATGAGCGGCAAGAGGCACGCAACGCCAAGCATATCGCAAGTGGCAACGCAGATCGAGTGCGTGATCGCGCCTATACAGGCAAGCCAACCTACTACGACCAGATCTGGACCTCGATCAAAACCGTGCTTTTCGGTTTTCTCATTGCGTCGATCGTTGCGATCCCACTGGGCATCGCTGCGGGCCTGTCTGTAACAGCGAATGCGGCGCTGAATCCGCTGATACAGATCTTCAAACCGGTCTCGCCACTGGCATGGCTGCCCATCGTGACCATGATCGTATCAGCCGTCTATAGCACCAATGACGGTATGTTCTCCAAGTCATTCCTCATTTCGGCGATCACTGTTACGCTCTGCTCGCTCTGGCCCACGCTGATCAACACATCCCTTGGCGTCGCCAGCATCGACAAGGATCTTGTCAGCGTCAGTCGCGTGCTGAAAATGAATACCTATACCAAGATCACCAAACTGGTGCTGCCCTCGGCGCTGCCATTGATCTTTACCGGGCTGCGGCTGTCGCTTGGTGTGGGCTGGATGGTTTTGATCGCGGCGGAAATGCTGGCGCAGAACCCCGGGCTTGGAAAGTTCGTCTGGGATGAATTCCAGAACGGTAGCTCGCAAAGTCTGGCGCGGATCATGGTCGCGGTGCTGACCATCGGCATCATCGGCTTCCTTCTGGACCGTGTGATGTATGCGCTCCAGTCCATGTTCACCTTCTCAAATAACCGGTGATCGATATGGGTATCTTGAACTTCAACAATGTCACCAAAACCTATGGCATCCAACCCGTTCTCAAGGACATCTCCCTTGACGTTGCCGAAGGTGAATTCGTCGTCATCCTCGGGTTCTCGGGCACCGGCAAGACCACGTTGATCAATCTGATGGCGGGGCTGGAACAGCCGACCTCGGGCAGCGTGACCTACAAGGGAAAGCCCATCACCGAACCGGGCCGCGAACGCGGTGTGATCTTTCAGAACTATTCGCTGATGCCGTGGCTGACCGTGCAGGGCAATGTCAGGCTTGCTGTCGATACGATGTTCCCTGATCTCTCCAAACTCGAACGGGCGGCCAAGGTCGATCACTATGTCAACATGGTGGGCCTGTCCCATGCGGCCACGCGCCGCCCTGCTGAATTGTCCGGTGGGATGCGCCAGCGGGTCAATGTGGCACGCGCTCTGGCGATGGACCCCGAAATGCTGCTGCTGGATGAGCCGCTGTCGGCGCTCGACGCCCTGACCCGCGCCAATCTGGCGGATGAGATCGAGGCGATCTGGGACGAAGACAAGAAAACCTGCGTCCTGATCACCAATGATGTGGATGAAGCGATCATTCTGGCGGATCGGATCATCGCCCTTAATCCGGACGGCACGCTTGGGGACGCATTCAAAGTCGACATTCCGCGACCCCGCGACCGGATTGCGATGAACAATGACGCGGCATTCAAGGCGCTGCGTGGGCAGGTCACGACCTATCTGATGGACATCGGCATCGCCGCGAAAGTCGAAGAAACGCGTATGCTGCCCAATGTCACGCCGATCCACTCAGTGCCCGCGGCAGTCTCCAAGGCGCAGGAAGGTGCCATCCAGGAAAAATTCCTGAATTTCTCGCAGCTCGACAAGGTGTATCCGACGCCGAAAGGGCCGCTGACCGTGGTCGAGAACTTTGATCTTAAGATCAACAGGGGCGAATTTATCTCGCTGATCGGGCATTCGGGCTGCGGTAAATCCACTGTGCTGACGATGGCTGCGGGGCTGAACCCGATCTCGAAAGGGGCGATCCGTCTGGACGGGTGGAACGTCCAAGGTGCAGACCCCGAACGCGCCGTCGTGTTCCAGTCGCCCAATCTGTTCCCGTGGCTCTCGGCCAAGGAAAACGTCGCGATCGGGGTGGATAAGGTCTACCCCCGCGCGTCGCAGGCCGAGCGTCAGGATGTGGTGGAATACTACCTTGAACGTGTCGGATTGGCCGACAGCATGGACAAGAATGCCGCCAGCCTGTCGAACGGGATGAAACAGCGCGTCGGCATTGCCCGTGCCTTTGCCCTATCGCCCAAACTGCTGCTTCTGGATGAACCTTTCGGCATGCTCGACAGTCTGACCCGCTGGGAATTGCAGGAAGTGCTGATGGAAGTCTGGTCGCGCACCAAAGTGACGGCGATCTGCGTGACCCATGATGTGGATGAGGCGATTTTGTTGGCCGACCGCGTGGTGATGATGACCAACGGACCCCAAGCCACCATCGGCAAGATTACCGACGTGAACCTGCCGCGTCCCCGCACCCGCAAGGCGCTGCTCGAACACCCTGACTATTACAGCTACCGGCAAGAAGTGCTCGATTTCCTTGAGGAATACGAACACGGCAATGCGCCGAAATCACCTGCCTCCGGCGGGACACCGAAACCCAAAGCAATCGCGGCGGAGTGAGACCATGAAACAGAAACTTGTCGTTATCGGTGCCGGTATGGCCTCCGGTCGGGTGCTGGAGCACCTTCTGGAACAGGACCGCGAAGCCTATGACATCACCCTTTTCAACGCAGAGGCACGGGGCAACTACAACCGCATCATGCTGTCCCCGGTCCTATCGGGAGAGAAGACCTATGCCGACATCGTGACCCATGATGATGGATGGTACGCCGAAAATGACATCACCTGCCGTTTTGGCGAAAAGGTGCTGAATATCGACCGTGCGGCTAAGACGGTAACGGGCGAGAACGGCACGGTGTCCTATGACAAGCTGGTTCTGGGCACCGGATCGAACCCCTTTATGATCCCATTGCCGGGTCACGATCTGGACGGCGTCATCGCCTACCGCGATCTGGAAGACACCGAACGGATGATGGGGCTGGGCGAAGGCAGTAAATGCGTCGTGATCGGCGGCGGGCTGCTGGGGTTGGAGGCGGCGGCAGGCATGGCGGCCCGCGGCGTCGACGTGACCGTTGTGCACATCATGGGGCATTTGATGGAGCGGCAATTGGACGAGGCCGCAGGATATCTGCTGCGCCGCGCCCTGACGGATAAGGGCATCACCGTCAAATGCGCCGCAAACTCCAAGGAGATCCTGGGCGAGAACGGAAAGGTCCGTGCCCTGCTGCTGGATGACGGGACGGAACTGCCCTGCGATTTGCTGGTCATGGCCGTGGGCATCCGCCCCAACGTGGCACTCGGGCAGGGCGCAGGCTTGGCCGTTGGAAAGGGCATCCATGTGGATGACCAGATGGTGACCTCCGACGTCGATGTGCTGGCGGTCGGGGAATGCGTGGAACATAACGGCGCGCTTTTCGGTCTGGTGGCACCGCTGTACGATCAGGCAAAGGTCGCGGCGCAGACCCTGCTGGGGCAGTCATCGACCTTTGTCCCGAAAGAGCTGTCGACCAAGCTCAAGGTGACGGGCTGCGATCTGTTCAGTGCGGGCGATTTTGCCGATGGCGAGGGGCGCGAGGATATCGTCTTTCGCGATCCGGCGCGGGGTGTCTATCGCCGTCTGGTGATCAAGAACAACGTGGTTATCGGGGCGGTGATGTATGGCGACACCGCCGACAGCAACTGGTTCTTTGGCCTGATACGCGACAAGACCGACATCGCGGACATGCGCGATACGCTGATTTTCGGCCCGGCCTACCAAGGGGGGACCCCCCTGGACCCTTTAGCAGCTGTTGCAGCCTTACCGCGTGACGCGGAGATCTGTGGCTGCAACGGTATCTGCAAAGGACAAATTGAAGACGCCATCGCGGCGGGCGCCTCTGATCTGGGCGCGATCAAAGCGACGACCAAGGCCAGCGCATCCTGCGGGACGTGCACCGGGCTGGTCGAACAGGTATTGGCGGTCACGCTGGGGGATGATTTCGTCTTGCCTGCTGCGGCGTCGATCTGCGGCTGCACCGACATGACCCACGAAGACGTGCGGCGGATGATCAAGTCGCAGCGACTGACCTCGATGCCGGCGGTCTGGCAGGAATGCGGGTGGAAGACGCCCGACGGCTGCCATGTCTGCCGCCCCGCGTTGAACTTCTATCTGCTTGCCGATTGGCCGCTGGAATATCGCGACGATCCGCAATCGCGTTTCATCAACGAACGCAAACACGCCAACATCCAGAAGGACGGCACCTACAGCGTCGTGCCCCGCATGTGGGGGGGGATCACCACGCCCGACGAACTGCGTGCCATTGCCGATGCGGCGGATAAATACAGGGTGCCAACGGTCAAGGTCACCGGCGGGCAGCGGATCGACCTATTGGGCGTAAAAAGCGAGGATCTCCCCGACATCTGGGCCGATCTGAACGCGGCCGGCATGGTGTCGGGACATGCCTATTCCAAAGGGCTGCGCACGGTCAAAACCTGTGTCGGCACGGATCATTGCCGCTTTGGCACCCAGGACAGCACCGGACTGGGTATCCAGCTTGAGAAAGAGCTCTGGGGGGCCTGGACGCCGCATAAACTGAAGCTCGGGGTGTCGGGCTGCCCGCGCAATTGCGCCGAAGCGACCTGCAAGGACATCGGCGTCATCTGTGTCGACAGCGGATACCAGATCAGCATCGGCGGGGCGGCCGGTATGGACGTCAGGGAAACCGAATTGCTGATCCAGGTGCCGACCGAGCAAGAGGCGATCAATGTGATCAAGGCGGTGACCCAGCTGTATCGCGAGAATGCCAAATACCTTGATCGCATCTACAAATGGATGGCCAAGGTCGGTCTGGACTGGATCAAGGAACGGGTTGCTGCCGAAGGCGACGCTTTGGTTGATCGCTTCGAGCTGAGCCAGACGATTTACCGCAAAGACCCGTGGGCCGAACACGTGACCCAGCAGGCCGAGCGTTACAAACCCCTTGCAACCCTGTCACTGGAGGCTGCGGAATGACCAGCTGGATCGATATCGCAGCACTTGATGATGTGCCACAGCGCGGTGCGCGTATGATCAAGACCACGCTTGGCTGTGTCGCGGTGTTCCGCACCGCCGAGGATGAGGTCTTTGCGCTTGATAATGCCTGTCCGCACAAGGCGGGGCCGCTGGCCGAAGGCATCGTGCATGGCAAATCCGTAACCTGCCCGCTGCACAACTGGGTATTCTCTCTCGAGACCGGAGAGGCGCAGGGCGCGGACGCGGGCCGCGTCGCGACCTATCCGGCGCGGGTGGAAAGCGGGCGCATCCTGCTGGACCGGACGTTCCTGCACGCGCGGAGCGCCGCATGACCCTCACGCGCACCACTTGCCCTTATTGCGGTGTAGGTTGCGGGATGCTGGCGGCCGCCGATGGTACAATCAAGGGGGATCCGGATCATCCGGCCAACTTCGGGCGGCTCTGCTCCAAAGGTGCTGCCTTGGGGGAAACCATTGATCTGAACGGGCGGCTTTTGCATCCGCAGATCAACGGGGTACGGGCAGAATGGGATACGGCGCTGGATATGGTGGCGCAGAGGTTCAGCGATGCCATCGCGCAGCATGGGCCGGAAAGCGTCGCCTTTTACGCCTCGGGCCAGATGCTGATCGAAGACTATTATGTCGCCAACAAGCTGATGAAGGGGTTCATCGGGGCGGCCAATATCGACACGAATTCACGTCTGTGCATGGCGTCCTCTGTCGCGGGTCACAAGCGTGCCTTCGGCACCGATACCGTTCCCGGCACCTATGAAGATCTGGAGCAAGCCGATCTGGTTGTGCTTGTCGGGTCCAATCTGGCGTGGTGCCATCCGGTCCTGCACCAGCGTATTGCCGCCGCAAAACAGGCCCGCCCCCATATGCGGATCGTCAATGTCGATCCGCGCCGGACGGCGACCACCGATCTGGCGGATGTGCATCTGAGGATAGCCCCGGACGGGGATGTTGCCTTGTTCAATGGGTTGCTGGCGTATCTGGCAGAGACTGGAAAACTCGACACGGCCTATACGGAAAACCATGTGAACGGGCTGGATGCGGCGCTGGCGGCGGCACAGGCCAGTGATCCGGCGGACAGCGGGTTGAACGCTCGGGAATTGGCTGATTTCTATGCGCTTTGGGCAAACACGCCCAAAGTCGTCACCGCGTACTCCCAAGGCGTCAACCAATCGGTCTGTGGCACGGATAAGGTAAACGCGATCCTGAATTGCCATCTTGCCACAGGGCGCATCGGCAATCCGGGGATGGGCCCTTTCTCATTGACCGGCCAGCCCAATGCCATGGGGGGACGCGAAGTTGGCGGTCTGGCCAATATGCTGGCAAACCACCTAGAGATCGGGAATGAAGCGCACCGCAGCGCGGTGCAGAGTTTCTGGCAAAGCCCGACGATCTGCACAAAACCGGGACTGAAGGCTGTCGATCTGTTCGAGGCCTGTGCCGACGGGCAGATCAAGGCACTGTGGGTGATCTCGACCAACCCCGCGGTGTCGTTGCCCGATGCCGATGGCGTGGCGGCAGCAATTGCAAATGTGCCCTTTGTTGTTACGTCTGACATCATGGAGAAGACGGATACCAACGCTTTGGCTGACGTCCTGCTGCCCGCCACCGGTTGGGGTGAAAAAGACGGCACCGTGACCAATTCCGAACGGCGCATTTCGCGCCAACGCGCCTTTCTGCCCGCCCCCGCTGAGGCGCGGCCCGACTGGAAGATCATCAGCGACGTAGCCACGCGTATGGGGTTTTCGGGTGCCTTTTCCTATGGCTCATCCGCGGATGTCTTTGCCGAATATGTCGCGCTTGATCAGGCTGCTTCGGCTTTCCCGCGCGATCTTGATCTGAGCATTTTTGCCGATGCGGATTACGCGAAAATGGTGCCGACCCAATGGCCGCGCAATGGGGCGCGTTTCTTTGCGGACGGGCAATATTATCACCCTGACGGCAAGGCGCAGATGGTTGCCGTGACATCGCCTGTGTCGCTGAATTCACGCTTTACGCTCAATACCGGACGGAATCGCGACCAGTGGCACACGATGACGCGTACGGGCAAATCGGCGCGGCTTGGGGCACATCTGGCCGAACCTTATGTAGAGATGAACCCAGTTGATGCCGCCGCGTTGGGGGCGCTCCCCGGGGCGTTGATCGCGCTGCAAAACAGCCGTGGTCGTGTTTTGATGCGGGCGTTGATCACCCCGCGCGTGGCGCAAGGCGCGTTGTTCGCGCCAATGCACTGGACACGTCAGCGCAGCACCGCGGGCACGGTCAATAGCGTCATGACACCGCTGACCGATCCGATTTCAGGTCAACCCGCCTTGAAGGCCAGCGCTGTCACTGCCGAGGTTTTCAAGGCGAAATGGTACGGCTTTCTGGCAAGCATCGCGGAACCCGCCCCGCGCACCACCTATGCCGCCGTGGCCCGCACCAATACCGGCTGGCAGGCAGAGCTGGCGGGCAGCAAAAACCCCGAGGATTGGGAGGCAGAGGCCCGCCTTCTGACGGGGCAGGCGGAGGGTGATCTTTCGCTCCAGTCCGACGCGGCGACCGGTGGCGTGCGGATTGCGATAACCCAAGGTGGGCGGATCACCGGGCTGCTTTTCGTATCCCCCAATCCGGTGGTCGTCTCGCGCAGTGCGATTATCGCGCTGATCGGGACGGACACATCGGCGTTAGCGGCGCTCGCCGGGCGCAATGCCGCTGACCGGCCGGACCCGGGTGCTACGGTCTGTGCCTGTTTTGATGTGGGGCGCAACACCTTGCTGGCCGCGATCGCCGGCGGGGCCTCTACCGTCGCGGCTTTGGGTGACGCCACCTGCGCGGGGACAAACTGCGGGTCGTGCAAACCCGAACTCGCCGCCTTGCTGGATCAGACCTTGCAACGGATGGCCGCAGAATGAGCCTGGCCCCCTATGTCCGGATCGTCGCGCGCGGCAAGGGGCGTGCCCGCGCTATGACCTTGGCCGAAGCTCAGGACGCCATGGCGCTGATCCTACGCGGTGATGCTGCCCCCGAAGCGGTCGGCGCGCTGTTGATGGTCATGCGTCTGCGCGGCGAAACCCCCGAAGAGATTGCCGGTTTCACCGCGGCATTACGCGCACATGTGGTGGGCAAACTGCCCAAAGCGGATCTGGACTGGCCGTCCTACGCCGCAGGTCGCAGCCGGGGGGTGCCGCTGTTCCTGCTTGCAGCGCGGCTGGTGGGGCAGGCCGGTTACAGCATTTCGATGCACGGGTGGAATTCGCATCAATCGGCCAATGCATCGGTGCGCGAGGTCATTGATCTTGCCGGGCCGCAGGTGGCCTATACCCCGCTAGAAACCCTAAGCCCTGCGGCTTTCAGCATCTTGAACCTGCGCGATACGCTCGGCCTCAGATCGTGTTTCAATACGGTATTGCGCATGTGGAACCCGTCCGAGGCCCCGGCGACGGTGCAAGGCGTGTTCCACCCGTCGTACCGCAGCCTACAGGCCCAAGCCGCGCAACTGTTGGGCCAGCAGGATCTGTGCATCATCAAGGGGGGTGGCGGCGAATTCGAGCGTCATCCCTCCAAGGACATCGCCCTGTTCGGCCTGCGCGACGGGGCGCATATCCAGCAGACCGCCGCGCCAATCCTGGATGACACCCGGCGTTTGCATGAAACAGGCGATGTCATCGACCTGCAGGGCCTGTGGCAGGGTCGCGTGGACGACCCTTTCGCAATCGCCACGGTGACCGGCACTGCGGCACTTGCGCTGTGGACGCTGAAGGCGTCTCGGACACTTTCTCAGGCCGACCAAATGGCGCGCAGCCTTTGGGACCAGCGACACGAGACAAAGGAGCAATCCGCATGAAGACATTCCCCATGTTCCTGCAAATGGCGGGTCGCCGCGTTGTAATCATGGGCGGGGGCGAACAGGCCGCCCAGAAGGCGCGACTGATCCTGAAAACCGAAGCGACGGTCGAGATCTGGGCGGCCACATTCGATGCCGAACTGTCGGACCTTGCTGCATCGGGCCGTGTCACACTTCACGACGGTCCAATCACCCCGAACAGCTTTTCAGACACCGCGCTGGCCTTTATCGCCACTGGCTGCCCTGGTGCGGACATGGCGCTGCATGTTTTGGCCAAAGAGGCCGGGGCGGTTGTGAACGTGGTCGACCAGCCACAGCTTTGCGACGCGATCACACCTTCGATCGTGGACCGTGATCCGGTGGTCGTGGCCATCGGCACCGAGGGGACAGCCCCGGTGCTGGCCCGCCAGATCAAGACGAAAGTAGAGGAAATGCTCGAGCCGCGGCTGGGGGATCTTGCTGCTCTTGCGGGCCGGTTGCGGGGGAAAGCATCCGCGCGCCTTGATCCGCGCGCGCGTCGCGATCTGTGGCGTTGGGTTTTCAACGACAGCCCGCGCTGGATGTTTGCCGCCGGTGCCGAACGCGCGGCGGCCAAGCGTATCAAGTCGGCCATCGAAACGGGTGATTTCGGCACCGCTGCGGGCGGCAGTGTCAGCCTTGTTGGCGCAGGGCCGGGGGCGAAGGATCTGATCACCCTGCGCGGCGTGCAGCGCCTGCAAGAAGCCGATGTGATCTATTATGACCGGTTGCTTGACCCTGATATCCTTGAATTGGCCCGTCGTGACGCCGAGCGCATTTACGTTGGGAAGGCTCCGGGCTGTCACAGCTGGCCGCAAGAGAAAATCACACAGACCCTGGTGATGGCTGCCAAACGCGGCCAGCGCGTCGTGCGCCTGAAATGTGGTGATCCGGGGGTGTTCGGGCGCAGCACAGAAGAAGTCGATGCGCTGAAAGCCAGCGGTATCGCTTTCGAGATCATCCCCGGCATCACCGCGGCCTGCGCCGCGGCCGCGAGCATCGGTGAAAGCCTGACGGATCGGGGCAAGATCGATACCGTGGTGCTGACCACCGGCCATCGCCAAGATGGATATGCGGTGCCCGAACCGATCAAGGATATCAGACCCGGCACATGCGTGGCGCTTTACATGGCCGTGGGGGCCGCGCCACAGATTGTAGATCACCTAAAGACAGCGCATCCGGGGGTTCAGTTCGACCTGCAAATCGCCGCGAAAGCGCAGCGCAAGGATCAGAAGATTTTGCGGTGCTCCCTTCAAGATCTGGAAGCGACGCTGAGCGTCAATAAGATCGCAGGCGAGGCCATGCTGTTCATCCGGTGGCCTCGGGAGGCACAACAGGCTCATATGCCCATGACGCAAAGCGCAGTTGGGCGCGTCGTATCGATGGTGCAAGACTGACCCTTGGTGACGATCCCCGCGGGGATGTTGCGGAATTGACTTATCCGAGTAAATTTGTCAGAAAATGGTTTCAGAATTCTGGAGCTGTCTCAGCGCGTCGTCATGTCATCCGCCCCTCTATCAAAATCCTATGTGCCACAGGTTTTTGTCCCTCGTATGGAGGCGCAGACCCGGAACCTGCGCACGATCAAGCCCTTGCGGTTTCGGCCCTTGTCGGGGGCTATCGCAGATGTCTGGCACGTCGACGGGGATCAAGGGGGCGGCGGGTATTACACCGCGCCGGATCCGCGCCTTGTCGTCTTTCTGGATGACACCCCGCCGCTGATCGCGCTTCGAACGGGCGAGGGTGCGACGGCCCAATTCGGAACGCGCGCTTTCTTTGTACCGGCAGGCACCCCGTTGTGGAGCAAGCTGGGCAAGGCCCAAAGGCTCAGCCATATCGATTTCCATTTTGACGCAGCTGCATTGCAGACACGGCTTGGTGCGATCGGTATATCAGAGCTGCCCCGCCGCGTGATGTTTGCGCCGGAGGATAGCGTGCTGCTGACCCTTGGCCGTCTTGCGGCCAGCGAAGTGGAGACCCCTCAACGCGGGACGATGGTCTTGGAAGGCCTGCTGCAATCGCTTTTGGGCGCAGTGATGGACCCGGCGTCGCAAAACGCCCTGCCTGCGTCCGGCGGGCTGTCGCCTCAGCATATGACGGCCGTGCGGCAGTACATGGCGCAGAATATATTTCGCCCCGTCGGTGTGGGTGAATTGGCCGATTTGGCGGGGCTCTCCGAAAGCTGGTTCAGCCGCGCGTTCAAGCAAACCTCGGGTCTGTCGCCCCAACGCTGGATAGCTGAATGCCGCGTCGTCGCCGCCAAGGAGATGATGGCCGACCCCGGACGCCCCCTTGCCGACATCGCCGCGGCAACCGGTTTTTCCGATCAGGCCCATCTGTCACGGGTCTTTCGCCGGTCTGTCGGGGTGCCGCCATCGCAGTGGCGACGCGATATTCAGTGATACGTTTACAGCGGATTGGGACAAATGACGGCGGATGCGTTCAAGACGTCGCCTTATAGCTGAGTTAAATACTCGGAAAAATAAACAGCGGGACGTATATCCATGAAGTTCACCTTTTTCTTGATGCTGGGGACCAGCGCGCTGGCCCTGTCTGCCGGTGTGGCGACGGCGCAGGACGCCGTTGATCTGGGCGAGATCATCATCCAGTCCGAAGAAGACCCGACCGGCCCGGTGGTGGGCTATGCCGCGGGCACCACGGCGTCGACCAAAAGCGGGCGGTCCTTGCTGGAAACGCCGTCTTCCATCACGGTGGTCACCACCGACCAGATCGAGGATACGGCCGCCAACAATCTGTCAGAGGCGCTTGGCTATGCGGCGGGTGTCGTGACCGAAGCCTATGGGGCGGACCCGCGGTTTGATTCAATTTCGGTCCGCGGGGCTGACCTGCAAAACCAGATCTACCTCAACGGGTTGCAATTCAGCCGCTCTACGCGCCCGAACTATGGCGCGCCCTCGCTTGATCTTTACGGCATGGAACGGGTGGAGCTTCTGCGCGGCCCAAATTCGGTGCTATACGGGGCAGGGTCGCCCGCCGGGCTGGTGAACCTGATCCAGAAACGCGCGCAATTTGATGGCGACACGACCGAGCTAGGCCTCCATGCGGATGGCAACGGGTCCTATTATGTCTTTGGTGATGCCAACCGCGTGGTCGATGACCGCTTTGCTTACCGCATCGTCGGCAAGGCGGGCAATCGTGTTTTGGGGATCGATGAATACGACAACCCCGGAGCCTATCTGGGCTTTGCCGCGAAATACCAGGCGACCGATGCAACGACGGTGGAATTCCTGCTGTCCTATCAGGATGACGACCCGGATTCCCCCTCGGGCGTGCCAAACGGGCTGATCGGCACCCGTTCCGACGAAGACCTGCGCGACTTCTACTTTGGCAATGAGGCATTGGAATACGGCGACCGCAAAGTGCTTAATCTGGGCGCGCAGGTCACCCACACGTTCGATAATGGCTGGCGGCTGGTCAGCAACACGGGCGTGACGAAATTCGACTGGTCCTATTCCAACCTTTCTGTCGGCGGCGTGACCGGCAACGATGTGGCGCGCACACAGCTGTTGCAAGACGAAGATGTGACGTCCTATGCCACGGACCTGCGGCTTGAAGGCTCGGCGCTGACCGGCGATGTGCTGCATAATCTCGCCTTTGGTATCGATGCCAGCCGGTTCGAAGAATCTGCGCTCAGCGTGTTTTACTATGGTCAGGACAGCATTGATTTTGCCGCGCCAGACTACAGCCCGATCACGCCGGTGCGCGACGGGGCAAGCTGGTATGCGAACAAGAATGTGACCGTGGAACAGGTCGGCATCTACGCCAGCGACGAAATCGAATATGGCCATTGGCGCGCGGGTCTGGCCCTGCGCCATGATCGCAACAAATCCGAAGGGCAGTCCAACACGCTCTACACCGTTCCGGGCTCTGGCGGCACGCCCGGCACCGTTGATCTGACACGCGACGACAGCGCCACCACCGGTCAGGCAAGCCTTGGCTATGTCTGGGACAATGGCGTGTCGGCCTATCTGTCCTATGGCACCTCGTTCCAAAGCTTTGCAGAACCGGGCGACACGGGCACAGCGCTTGACCCGACCACGGGCGAGCAATGGGAAGTTGGCGCGAAATACCTGCCCGCCACCCTTGATGCCTATCTGTCGGCCTCGGTCTATCAGCTCGAAGAAAAGAACCGCCCCGTCTATGTGCAGAATGGGGCCGGGGTGCGGGCCTATGATCAGGTCGGCAAATCCCGCATCCGCGGGCTAGAGCTGGAAGGCCGTGCCAATCTGGCCGACGGCTGGAGCGTGACGGGCGGCTATTCCTATACCGATAGCGAGATCATCGGCGGTGACAACAATGGCAACGAACTGGGGCTGACCCCGAAACATACCTTCAAGCTGTGGGCATCGAAAGAGATCCAGGGCGGACCGCTTGCCGGGCTGACCGTGGGCGCAGGCGCGCGGTTCATCGGGGAACGCTATGCGTTTAACGCCAATGCCAATCATCTCGACTCTGTGACGCTGCTGGATGCGGCTGTGTCCTATGACTTTGACGACGGCACGGAACTGCAGGTCAATGTGACCAACCTGACAGACGAGGCCTATGTGTCGTCGGTGGGCTATTTCTCGACCTACTATGGCGACGGGCGCACGATCTCTGCGACGCTGTCCAAGAAGTGGTAAAGCGCCTCGCCCTCACGCGCCGCGCGATCATTGCCACAGGAGCCTGCACTCTTGTGGCATCTCGCGCGCGCGGCGCACGCGGTTGGGGGGGATCGCGCCTCGCCGCGATTGACTGGGCGATGGCGGAAACCGCTGCCGCGCTCGACCTGCCGCTGGTTGCCGTGGCAGAGAAACGTCAGTTCTTGCGCGGTACGGCGGTGACGCTGCCCCCGGGCTGTGCGGATATCGGGTTGCGCGGCAGCCCCAACCTCGAAGCGCTGAGCCTTGTCGCCCCTGACCTGATCCTGTCGTCGAATTTCTACAGTTTCGTTGAACCGCAGTTGGGACGTATCGCACCGGTGTTCACGCAAAATATGTTCATCCCGACCGAACCGGCGCTGCCTAAAGCGCTGTCGGCGCTGGAGACGTTGGCAATACAGCTGGACCGCGGAGAGGTGGGCCACCGGGTGCGTCAGGACTTTGAGACCGCTTTCGATGCGCTGCGCGCACGGGTGACAGGCTTTGCCGCGCGCCCCTTTGTGGTGATGACGGTGGGGGATGCGCGTCATGTGCAGATCTATGGCACCGACAGCCTGTATGGCGGGGCGCTTGGCCGAGTCGGCCTGACGAATGCCTGGCGCGGCGATACTGAATTCGGATTCAATGCCCCGGTCCCTCTGTCCAGATTGATCGATTTTCCGCAGGCGCATCTGGTCATCGCGGGCGCTTTGCCGGTGACTGCTCGGCGCGCGATTGGCCAAAGCGCGCTTTGGTCCGCGCTGCCGCCCGTGCGAGCGGGGCGCGTGTCCTATCTGCCCGATCAGATGCCCTTTGGCGGCGCGCCTTCCGGGCTGCGTTTTGCGTCCCATCTTGTGACCGCGCTGGAAGCCGCATGATCCGTCCGCCCTTTTTGACGCTGCCCCTTGTGGCCGCCCTCGGCGCGGCGTGCCTATGGACCATCGCAGCGCTTGCCGCCCTGCCCGCGGCGCAATGGGTGCTGCCCGGCGCAGGGCTGCAAGACCTGTCGCCCGAACAGATCCTCTTTGCCTTCGGGTTGATGCCGAGGGCGGTGATTGCCCTGCTGATCGGGGCGCTTCTGGGGTTGTCGGGCGCCTTGATGCAGGCGGTGCTGCGCAATCCGCTGGCCGATCCGACGACCCTTGGCGTGGCCTCGGGTGCACAGCTGGCGCTGGTCTGCGCCACGCTGCTATGGCCGAATATGCTCGCCCTTGGTCCCGGCCCTGTCGCAGTGGTCGGAGGCGGGCTTGCAGCGCTGATTGTCATGGCGCTTGGCGCGCGGCGTGGCTTTGCGCCTGTTACGGTCACCATCGCGGGGATGCTGGTGGGCATGCTTGCTTCCGCCATCTCTACCGCGCTCACACTGGGGCAGGGGCATTACCTGCTGTCGCTGGTGATCTGGAACGGCGGGGCGCTTTCACAAGACAGCTGGCACGGGGTGATCCGACTGGCTGTGGTGCTGGTGCTGGGGGCGGCAGGAGCCGCCTTGCTGGTGCGGCCACTGGTGGTCCTAAGCCTTGGCGGGGCCACGGCCAAGGCGCTTGGGGCGCAGGTCGGGGCGATACGGGTCGCGGCGCTGGCGTTGGCGGTGTTCGTCTCGGCTATGGTCTCTGCCGAGGTGGGGCTGGTCGGGTTTGTCGGGCTGGCGGCACCGGCCTTGGCACGGCGTTTGGGCGCGCGCAGCGTGGCGCAAGTCCTGCTGGCCGCGCCACTGGCGGGCGCGCTGCTGCTGTGGCTGGTGGACAGCGCGCTGCTGGCGCTTGCCGCCTTCGGGCTGCCAGAACTGCCGACGGGCGCGTTGACCGGGCTGATCGGCGGGCCGCTTTTGATCGCTTTGCTCCCGCGATTGCGCAACATTGTCCCGCCCGAGGCTGAACGTAACGACACCCTGCCACCGCGCGCGCCGCACCCGTGGCGGCGGGTTGCTCTGCTGGCCTGCGCGGCGGTCGCCTTTGCCGTGCTGAGCCTGTTTGGCACCCGCGGACCCGAGGGCTGGGGCGTGATATCGGGCGCGATTGCGGCGAGTTTCGTGCCATTGAGGGCCACGGCCATTCTGGCGGCTGCCGCTGCCGGAGCGCTGCTGGCGCTTTCGGGCGCCGCATTGCAGCGGGTGACGGCAAACCCGATGGCCGCGCCCGAGGTTCTGGGCGTGACCGGTGGTGCTGCGCTTGGCTATGCGGCAACGCTGTTCCTGCTGCCTGCCCCGTCGCCATTGACGCTGGCGCTCGGGTCTTCTGGCGGGGCGGCGGCGACGCTGATCATCCTGTCCGCCTATGCGGCGCGCAGTGATATGGCACCGGCGCGGCTGTTGCTGGCGGGGCTGGCGATCGGAGCCTTCGCTTCGGCCCTGCTGGCAGCGATCATGGCGTCAGGTGATCCCAGAGCATGGTCCCTGCTGGGGTGGCTTGCGGGAAGTGCGACACGGGTCACGGTCGCAGGGGCGATGGCGCTTGCCGCAATGGCGGTGGCGGCGCTTGGCGCGGCGCTGTTGCTGTCGCGCTGGTTCGACATCCTGCCGCTGGGATCGGGTGTCGCGCAGGGTCTGGGGGTGCCGCTTGGCACCGTGCGGCTTGGCGTTGTGCTGGCGGTAGGGCTGGCCACTGGCGCGGCAAGCGTGCTGGTCGGCCCGGTCAGTTTCGTCGGCCTGATGGCCCCCCATATCGCCCGCAGCCTTGGCCTGCTGCGCCCTGCGCCGTTTCTGGCTGCCAGCTGGTGTCTGGGTGCGTTGCTCATGAGCCTCGCGGCCTTTGGCGCGCGCACCGCCAGCTACCCATATGACCTGCCGCTGGGGCTTTTCGCGACGCTGATCGGCACGCCCTGGCTTTTCATTGCCCTGCTCGGACGGAGACACGCATGACCCTCTTTATGCTCGAAAATGTCTGCTTCGACGTGCCCAAGCGGCGGCTGGTCGATCACCTTTCCTTGGCGATCAAGCCGGGGATCACGGCGCTTGTCGGGCGCAACGGGTCGGGCAAATCAACGCTGTTGAAAATGCTCGCCGCGCAAACCAGGCCGAGCGCCGGAACCATCCAATATGGCGGCCAGGACCTGAGGGACTGGAAGCCGCGGGATTTTGCCCGCGATCTGGCATTTCTGCCGCAGGTAACCCCCCCGACCGAAGGGCTATGGCTGGAGGAGCTGGTCGCGCTTGGCCGATACCCGTGGCGCGGAGCCTTGGGTCGATTGGGCCCCGAGGATCGCTTTATGATTAATACGGCGATTGCGCAATGTGGGCTAGAGCACAAGCGCGGCCAGATGGTCGACACCATGTCAGGTGGGGAAAAACAACGGTCGTGGATCGCGATGATGCTGGCGCAGGGGGCGCGTAGCTTGCTGCTGGATGAACCGATTTCGGCGCTGGATGTGGCCCATCAGATCGAAGTGCTGGGGCTGCTGCGTGAAACGGTCAACGCCGGTGCGCTTTCTGCCGTGGTGGTGCTGCATGACGTGAATATGGCGGTGCGCTTTTGCGATCATGTTATCGCGCTGGATGCCGGGCGCGTGGCGCTTGAGGGCGCTGCGCACTCCTTGCTCGACCCGGACGCGCTTCAGCGGATCTACGGATTGCCCATGCAGGTCATCGACACAAAGCCCAGCCCGGTCGTTCATCCGATTTGACCCCGACCATATTCATCCGAAAGCCAGCCTAATGCTCCGCCAATTTTTCGAATACTATCGTCCCCACACGCGCCTGTTCTGGGTGGACTTCGGCTCTGCCGTGTTGTCCGGCTTGCTGGAGCTTGCCTTCCCGCTCGCCATCACCGCCTTTATCGACCACCTGCTGCCGCTTGGCGATCTGAGGCTGACCATACTGGCCGCGATTGGGCTGCTCTTGGTGTATCTGGTCAATACCGCCCTGATGGGGGTGGTGATCTATTGGGGCCACCGTCTGGGGATCGAGATCGAAACCGAGATGCGCCGCCGCGCTTTTTCGCATCTGACCCGGCTGTCTTGGCGCTGGTATGACCGGGCGCGTACCGGCAAGCTTGTCGCCCGCGTGACCCGCGACCTTGAAGAAATAGGCGAGGTCGCGCACCACGGCCCCGAAGACCTGTTTATCGCGGTGGTCACCTTCGTCGGTGCCTTTGCGTTGATGATCAATCTGCATGTCACGCTCGCGCTGATTACGGTCGTGATCGTGCCGCTGATGGTCTGGGTCGTGGCCGTTTACGGGGCGCGCATGACACGGTCTTGGCGCGATATCTATGCGCGTGTGGGGGCCTTCAACGTGCGCCTGGAGGAAGCCATTAGCGGCATCCGGGTCGTGCAGGCCTTTGCCAATGAAGGTCACGAAGAAACGTTGTTCGCGCGTGACAACGCAGCCTATCGCAGGACCAAACTGTCGGCCTATGCGATCATGGCGAAGGCCAGTGCGATCCACTACATGGGCCTGCGTTTCGTGCAGGTTGTGGTGATGGTGGCGGGTGCGGGTTTTGTGCTGGAAGGGTCGCTGACCACGGGCGGCTTTGTCGGCTTCCTGCTGCTGGTCAGCGTCTTTTTCCGCCCGCTGGAGAAAATTGCTGCTGTGATCGAAACCTATCCCCGCGGTATCGCCGGTTTCCAACGCTACACCGAATTGTTGCAGACCGACCGCGATGTCAGCGATCGGCCGGATGCCGTCGCAGTGACCGTCACGCAAGGCGAGGTCGCTTTTGACGATGTGTCATTTGCCTATGACAGCCCGTTGCCCATTCTGCACAACGTCACCTTGACCGCCAAAGCCGGTGAGACAGTGGCTTTCGTCGGGCCGTCGGGTGCAGGCAAGACAACGCTTTTGGCATTGCTCCCGCGGTTTTACGACCCTTCCGGCGGGCGGATTACGATTGATGAGATCGACATTGCGGATATGACCCTGAACAGTCTGCGCTCTCAGATCGGGTTGGTCTCTCAGGATGTGTTCCTATTCGGGTCCACCCTGCGCGAGAATATCCTGTACGGAAAACTCGATGCCACGGCGGCGGAACTGGATGCCGCGGTCGAGAATGCCCAGTTGGGCGCGCTCGTCTCCGCACTGCCCGAGGGGCTGGAAACCGTCGTGGGCGAGCGGGGTGTCATGCTGTCGGGCGGGCAGAAACAGCGCGTCGCCATCGCCCGCGCTTTCCTGAAAAACCCGCCGATCCTGATCCTGGACGAGGCAACATCGGCGCTGGATCGCGAGACGGAGCGCGACATCCAGCAGGCGTTGGAGCGGCTTTCAAAGGGCCGCACCACGCTCATTATCGCGCATCGGCTTGAGACGGTGAAACATGCCGACCAGATCATCGTCATGGAGGCAGGGCGCAAGGTCGAAGCCGGAACGCACGACAGCTTGCGCGCGCGCAATGGCCTTTACGCGCGGCTGACCTGACACGCATTTTACAACGCTTGGTGCTGCTTGGGCGTGCTTCCGGAACTGTTGGGGAAAGTCACCTTGGGACGTTCGTCGTCTTGGGCAGGCGCAAGACGGCGGCAAAACCGCGCGGGCTCAGTTCTCGGGGTACGTAAATTTCAAGTTGGCATCCGGACTGGGCGCATAGATCTTGTATGATCGACAGTCCCAGCCCGTATCCATCTGACAGCGCGCCACGTCGGTTGAACCGCTGCTTTATGCGGTCGAGGTCCGCGGGTGAGAGAGGGGCGCAATCGTTCACGACGGCAACTCTCCCCGATTGGCTGGCGTCTACAACCGTGGGCAAAGGGCCGCTAGCGTGCTTCAGGGCGTTGTCGAACATATTGTTCAGGATGATCCCAAGGGCATCCGGATCAACGCGCGTTGAAAAATGAGTTTCGGGAAACTTCAATTCGATCTTTTCCGGGGCGCGGCTTCGGCTGCGCATCTCGGACATCAAAAGCGTGATCACCGGGGAAACATCCGTCGCGACCGCATTGAGGCCCAGTCCTGATTGCGCCCTTGATAATTGCAATAGGCGCTCGATCAAGCGCTCAAGCCGCTTCAGACCTGTTTCGATTTCGACGATATTGTCGATCTTTGCGGGGTCGCTCAGCTTTGCCCGCAGCCGCTGCGCCTGCGCCAGACAAATGGCAACGGGGGTGCGCAATTCATGCGCGGCATTCGTGGCAAAGGCACGTTCTGCGGTGATGGCGCGGTCAAGTCGCCCCATGAGCCCGTCAAGCGTATCAATCGCCGGGGTTATTTCGGAAAAGACATTCTCGCGTTCAATCGGGGAAAGGTTGTGTTCGTTCTTTTCTGCGATGTTCCGGCTGAGCTCGGCAATCATCGCGACTGATCGTCGAACCGCCCAGAAGGAGGATAACGCAAATAGCGCCCCCAACAGGCCAAAACCGATCGCCACAGCGATCACCACATCGGTTATCGCCTCATTGCGTTCCACCATCGGCTCGGCCACCACGACGCTGCCCGTCTCGGGCTGATCTGAACGGAGCATGATAAAGCGATGCCCGGCGGCGGTGCTTAGCCCGGTGGCCAATGGCGTGGGAAGCGCAAAAGTACCAACGCTTTTTGACTGCGCGTAGACCTGACCATCCGGATCCAGATACCACATCAACGCGCGTTCATCCGGCTTACGCAGTTTGCTTTCAAAATCCAGCAAGCCGCCCACGTCAAAGCCCGCGTCGCCTTGGGCCGTTTCGATGAACTCCACCAAGAGATGCGCCTTGCCAATCAGGCTGGCATCAAGCAGCTCGTCATACTCGTCCTTGAAGATATGCTGGACGATCAAAACGCCAATCACCATCACCGCCAGCCCGGGCACAAGCAGCGACCCAAGCAGCGATTGAACCAGACTTTTGTGGCGGCGTGTCATGACGTCAAGGCGTAGCCTAAACCACGGTGCGTGGCGATAAGGTCTTTGCCTAATTTCGTGCGCAAACGGCTGATATGTGCCTCGATCGCGTTGCTTTCGACTTCTTCGCCGTAGTCATAGATGGCAGCTTCAAGGCTCTCCTTCGGCACGATCTGGGGTTTGCGGCGCAGTAGCGTTTCGAAGACGCCCCATTCCTTAGCGGTCAGACGTACGGGCTGTTCAGCGCGCATGACGGTGTGATCGGACAGATTGACCACCACATCGTGCAGCTGAACCGTTTGGGCAAACTGGTTGGCGCTGCGTCGACAGACGGTATGGATGCGCGCTTTGACCTCATCAAGGTCAAAAGGCTTGATCACATAGTCATCAGCCCCCCTGTTCAACCCCTCTATCCGGTCCGACACCTTGTCGCGGGCAGTGAGAATGAGGATCGGCGTGCGTATGGCCTTTGCCCGCAGTTTGCTTAAAAAATCCAACCCGTCGCCATCAGGCAACTGCAGGTCCAGAAGTACCACATCATAGGATAGCGTACGCAGCGCGGCGTCTGCCTCGTCCAGGGTGCAGAACCATTCGACAATGTGACGATCCGCCTCCAGATGCTCTTTCAGCGGCCGCGCCAAAGCTTTTTCATCCTCGATCAAGAGTATGCGCATAATGTTACTGTCCAGTTCCGAGACGCGGCTTAGCCAATTCGGCTGATGCTGACATGATCATAGTTTCAGGCTTAGGGCATTCTATTTTCTGCGACCGGTTCATCGGCATATCTCAGGCCATCCCGAAATAGCGCAAAGCGACCACAGCCATGAAAAAACCGTTCGCGAAAAGCAAACACATGGTCGCGAGCGAACCAAGGTCCTTGGCGTCACGAGCGAAAACCTCCCACTGTGGAGCGAGGTGGTCGACGATACATTCGATCGCCGTATTCAGAGCCTCGACCGCGACAAGCGCCGAAAAGAGGACCAGAAAGACCAGAAAATCAGCGACACCCGCATCCATGATGTAGAGCAGAACACTACCGATTGGCAGCGCCACAATGATATGCCTGAACGCGGTTTCCATCCAAAGACGTCGCAGCCCGCCAATCGAATAGCCCGCAGCGGCAAACAGATGGGCGACCCCCGTAACGCGTTCGGGTTTCTCAAGCGGTTTGATAATTTCCGGCTTCATATCTTGGCCACCTCAGTATTTGTTTTGCAGGAAGCGAAGATATCCAGATCGGGGTTACGCTCTGCAGTGTTGATGTCGAGCATCCCAATTAGGGAATGGAACAGATTGTCGTGTGACAGCGGCTTGTCCTTCTGTTCCGCCACACAGCTTTCATCGATGCCAAAGCGGGTTCGGAATGCGTCTGACATCCATAGGAGCATCGGGACATGGGTCTGCGTGTCCGGGGCCATGAAATAGGGTGCCCCGTGCAAATACAGCCCGCGTTCGCCAAGCGATTCACCGTGGTCGGACACATAAAGCAGTGACGTGGCCAAAGCTTCATTCGCGGCAAGCATTTTTATCGTCTGGGCAAGTATCTGATCTGTATAGGCGATGGTGTTATCATAGGCATTGGTGATCTCCTGCGGGGTGCATTTCTTGAACTCCGCCGTACGGCATGCGGGTGTGAAGCGTTCAAATGCCGCGGGATAGCGCTGATAATAGGTCGGCCCGTGACTGCCGATCTGGTGCAGAACCAGGACCGTGTCCTGCTTGATCGATGCGATGTAGTCTTTCAACGGCTCAAGGAATATGCCGTCGATACATTCTCCCGTTGCACAGAACTCCGGGTCGGTCAGATCGTTGAACCTGCGCGTCTTGAACCGTGCGGCAATCGCTTTGTCGCCGGTGTTATTGTCCCACCATTCGACCTGCAGCCCGGCATGCCCGAAGACATCTAGCACATTCTCGGTCGAGGTGCTTTTTTCAAAGCTGTAGTCATCTCGGCTGTATTTTGAGAACATACAAGGCAGTGACACCGCCGTGGCAGTGCCACAGGACTGGGTATTGCTGAAGTTGATAATTGGCAGCTTGGACAGCTCTGGGTTCGTGTCGACGCCGTATCCGTTCAAGCTGAAATTCTGGGCCCGCGCGGTTTCCCCCGCAACGACAACGGTCAGCATAGGCTTTTGCGGCGCGTCATAGGCAGAACCGCCCCTTGCATTCGTTCCGGTGCTGGTGAGGACCAGATTGGCCGAACGCGACATCATCTTGGCGTAACGGATCGCGCCTACCAACGGGGCACCGGGCTGGTAGCTGCTCATGAAATCCTTCCGCTCGCGCAGGATCGACGCATAGGATTTCAGGTCTGACATCAGCAATCCTGCGGCCAATGCAAGGCTGACAACAAAGGTCACTATCGGCGTTACAGCCGCCCTGATCCGCGTCTGGGGTCGAATGGGCACCCACATCACGATGAGCGCGGGCAACACGCCGAAGACAATAATATGGGTGATGTAGCCAGGTGTTATCAGATGCCGGGATTCCGCGACGGTGGTCACCATGACATTTTGGATCATGTCGCGGTCAACGATAACGCCAAGTGTATCGACGTAATAAGACGTCATGGCGGCCAGTATGAGCATCGAGATCAGAAACGGTTTAACCGTCCACGGATATGCGAACAGGCTGAAGGCGGCCAACGTCAAACAGAACACAGCCCCCATAAAGCCCGCGAGCGACAATAGGTGGCCCGAGAAGACATCCCTTGAGATGTCCCAGAATGTGCTATTATCGACACTGAACACGAATGCGATGGAAAGAACGGTCAGCAGCACGGGGGAGATGCTTATCCGTTCACGCAGAACGGCTAGCCGGGATAAAAGGGTCTTCACAGAGGCCATAATAGAGCTTTCGCAGATTTAGATGCGTGCTCATGACCAGCGTAAGCTTACGAAAAGCTTACGATCGGAATTTTTCATTTTTAAAAGGTAATTTGTACATGGAGAACGAAATCGGCGACGCAGCAGTTCGAGAAAGGCCCGGGCTCGTGCGCCTCCTTGCGTGGTACGCGATATTTGGCTGCATCTTGTTTTCGGGGATGATCCTGATCGCGGATTTTGTTGTTCCGGACCACGACTGGATCGCCGACACCATCAGCGATCTTGGCGCGGGTGAATATGAATATATTGTCGATATCGGCATCTATGGGTTTTCGGCTTCACTGATATCTGTCGCTTTACTTGCCGCGCATATTCATCTGGGCAATTGGCGCTGGAGCGTCGGGATCGTGGGCTTCACCGTCTTGGGGCTGATTGTCTTCCTTGTTGGCGCGCGGAATGAATACGGCGACAACGACAGCGATGGCGTCGTGATCCATAGCTACCTGGTCTATGCTCTTGGCCTTCTTATGGCGATCTTGCCGTGGTCCATGTCAGAAGGGGCGCGCTGCTGCGGTGCGATATACGGCAGAATTCTTGTCGGTCTCTCCGCGCTCTGGACCGTCTCGGCCCCGGTCTTTTTCATGCTACCCACCGATGTCGACGGTCTTTACGAACGGTATCTTGGTGTGATTGCGATGGCGACGGTGATCACTCTGGCGACGTTGTTTCTGCGCCGGCAGGGGCGCGGATAGGGTCACGGCTGCTGCATTCGCTTATGGCCGCTTCAACGGACGTGGCTGCGGCATGCGGCAACGTCTGATGCGTCCGGCGAAAGCAAAGCAGCCCCGCCGGTCATCCGGCAGGGCTGCGCTTTATGTCTTACAGGCTCGCGTCCAGCGCGGCGAGGATTGCGTCACCCATTTCGGAGGTCGAGATGGGTGAGCCGCCTTCGGGGCCCATCAGATCCGCGGTGCGTGCCCCATCGGCGAGCACTTTTTCAACGGCTTTTTCCAGACGCGCGGCCTCATCGCCCTGGTCGAAGGAATAGCGCAGCGCCATTGCAAAGCTGAGGATACAGGCGATGGGGTTCGCCTTCCCTTGACCCGCGATATCGGGAGCAGAGCCGTGGACGGGCTCGTACAGCGCTTTGGGGCGGCCATCGGCATTGGGCGCACCCAACGAGGCAGAGGGCAGCATCCCCAGCGAGCCTGTCAGCATCGCGGCACAATCGGACAGGATATCGCCGAACAGGTTGTCGGTGACGATCACGTCGAACTGCTTGGGCGCGCGCACCAGTTGCATCGCGCCGTTGTCGGCGTACATGTGGGACAGCTCGACATCGGGGTAGTCTTCGTCATGCACCTTCTGCACGACTTCGCGCCACAGGATGCCGCTTTCCATGACGTTGGCTTTCTCCATCGAGCAGACTTTGTTGCCCCGACGACGCGCCAGTTCAAAGGCTGACCGTGCGACACGGTCGATCTCGGATTCGGTGTAGCGCTGTGTATTGATGCCGACGCGTTCGTTGCCTTCCTCGAAAATACCGCGGGGTTCGCCAAAGTAGACACCCGATGTCAGTTCGCGCACGATCATGATGTCGAGCCCGGCAACGAGGTCTTTCTTCAGCGAGGAGAAATCCGCCAGCGCGTCAAAACACTGTGCCGGACGTAGGTTCGAAAACAGGTCCATTTCCTTGCGCAGGCGCAGCAGGCCGCGTTCGGGTTTCACGCTGAAATCAAGCGCGTCGTATTTCGGCCCGCCAACGGCACCCAGCAGAACAGCATCCGCCGCCAGCGCTTTGGCCATCGTGTCGTCATGCAGGGGGGTGCCGTGTTTGTCATAGGCGGCGCCGCCGACCAGATCGTGATCCACGTCAAAGGCCAGATCGCGCTTGTCGCCAAACCAGTCGATGATGCGAACAACCTGGCCCATGACCTCGGGGCCGATGCCGTCACCGGCGAGGATTAGCAATGTGGGGTTGGCCATGCGGTGTCTCCTGAAAAATACGTTGATAGCGGGGTAGCGCGGGGAGCCAGAGGGGTCAAGAACGGCTAGCGGTCAAGATCGACCCAGACTACGCCATGACGGCTGGCAGCAGGGTCGCGGGCCACGCCAGCGGCGACGACGCGCCAGTCGGTTGAGGGCAGTAGATAATCGACACGCATATCGCCCAAACCGTCGAAGGTGACGGTGGGCTGACCCGCCAGCGGGTCGTGGAGCGCGGGGTGATCCAACAGCGTCTGGATCGCGGCGCGCAGCCCTTCGCCTTTCGCCGGATCAAGATTTGCATCCCCCAGCAGGATAAAACGGTCTGTTGGCGGCGGGCCGAAGCTGCCCGCCAGATAGTGATCCCAGAACAGGACTTCATCATGGTTGCGTTTGCCGTTGCGGTCCTCTGGTCCGTCGAACACAGGGGGCGTGGCATAGAAGGTCAGCAGGGTCAGGGGCGCTTGATCTGGGATGTCGATCGGCACGACCCATGCCCCGTGCGAGGCAAGCCGCTGCACCTCTTGCGCCGCGGCAGAGGGGATGGGGGCACCGTCCGTCTGCGGCAGCAGCGCATCGGGCAGGTCGCGCCACAGGAAATCGCTGTAATCCTGAACGTCGGTGCGCAGCACGGGATAGCGCGACAGGATCGACATCGCACCCGCGCCGAAGAAGCGGCCATAGCCCTGACCATCGCGCGCGCCGCCCGCTTTTCCGTCGCCGTCCATATCCAGACCCGTAGGCCGTCCCGCATTCGGGGGCAGCGCGAAACGGTAGGGGTAGCTGGGGCCAGCCTCGCCAAGCCTGTCCGCCAAAGCGCCAAGCGTTGTGCCGCCAAGATCGTAATCCACCCCCTGCAGCACGATGATATCGGCAGCAACATTTTCCAGCAGGCGCGTCACAGCGGTAACCTGCGGGTCCGCCCCTTTGGCAATGTCGCGCAGCAGCAGACCCGGTCCGGCCCGCGATAATTCGGTGTTGAAGGTGGCGATGCGCAGGGGCTCTGCCACCGCGGGGGATGCGGCCAGCAGAACGCCTGCGATCAGGCTGGCTGCAAGCCGTGGTCTTTCTCCGCCTCGTCGGCATAGGCGCGACGGCGTTTTTCTTCGATCATCTCGGCGATCTTGCCCATGGCAATGCCGCGCATGATGATGCTGGCAGGAAGGAAGGCCCATGCGGCGACTGTCCAGATCTGGGTATGCGGGTTTTGCAGTGTAATCGGGTCTAGCAGATCGGCCGCCGCTTTGACTACTGCGGGGATCAGGAAGGGCAGAAGGAAGCCAAGCGCGATATTGATCCGTGCGTCCCGTTGCAGACGATAGATGACATCGCCGCCCGCGGTCGGGTCGAAGAGCGGCAGGTTCACCCAGACGTTAAAGGCCCCCTGACGCACTGGCCAATTCATGATGCGCACCAGCACCAGAAACGCCCCCATCGAGATCAGCGAGATCAGATAGGCCATGCCCGCGGACGTACGGACCGATGTCACCAGTGCGTCGCTGGCGCTTTCGGGCAGCATCAGGACAATCATGCGCACCGGCGAAAAGGGGAAATCCATCGCATTACCAAGGATCGTCCCGATAGAGGTCATGGCACCGCCCAGAACCGAGGGGCTGACCTTTTGCTTCAGGATCAACGTCAGCAGGATGATCGTGACCAGCAAGCAGACATAGCGCAGCCGGTTGAAGGGGGCCGCGTCGCGGAATTCGATGATGCTGGGGAAGTTCGAGTTGTATTCGATAAACGTGAGGAAACAGGCGATCAGCGCCACCAGCATTGTGATCTGGCTGGAATCGTTCAACGCATCGGGTAACATGAGGGCGGGCGTTGCAATCAACAATGCCACCAGAATGCCACGCGCTGCCGCGCCGGATATACGTGCAATCACAAAACTACCCTTCCAAACTGGCCAGCCACGATTCTTTGCCGCGTGCTTGTTCCAACTTGATGCCCTCGGGTGTCGAAGGCCTGCCTCAGAATTGCCTCAATTGTGTCTTCTTTCGCCACATTCCTCAAGCCCGTTCCTGACGATGCGCGCGGATCTGAGACATTTTGAGCGCAGGTGTGGTGCGATATTGCATCATGGCTGCGGCGAAAATGACGCAACCCGCGGCCTGTTGTGGGCAACAAAGCGGTGCCCACAACCATGTATAGAACTCAACCCGTGGTTAGGTCAAGCGCGCCAGCCCGTCGGGCCGGGCCCGTGGGGATCAGACCCAGGGGCGTGCCTGTGCAGCGGCAGATTCGAAGCTGTCGATAGAGGCCGCTTTTTCCAGCGTCAGACCAATATCGTCGAGCCCGTTCATCAGGCAGTGCTTCTTGAACGCGTCAACCTGGAAGCTGATGACTTCGCCGTCAGAGCTGGTGATCGTCTGCGCCTCAAGATCCACTTCGATCCGCGCGTTAGAGCCTTTTTCAGCGTCTTTCATCAACAGGTCCACCTGCTCTTGCGGCAGGGCGATCGGCAGGATGCCGTTCTTGAAGCAGTTGTTGTAGAAGATGTCCGCAAAGCTGGGCGCGATGACACAGGTGATGCCGAAATCGGCGATGGCCCAAGGCGCGTGTTCCCGCGAAGAACCACAACCGAAGTTATCGCCCGCTACAAGAATCTGCGCGTCACGGTATTGCGGTTTGTTGAGCACGAAATCCGGTACTTCGTTGCCGTCGCGGTCATAGCGCATCTCGTCAAACAGGTTCACGCCAAGGCCCGACCGTTTGATCGTTTTCAGGAACTGCTTGGGGATGATCATATCGGTGTCGATATTCACCATCGGCATGGGGGCCGCGATCCCGGAAAGCTTGTCGAATTTGTTCATGGTTTTGTTGTCCTTTGATCTGCTGGCCGCTTACGCGTCGAGCTTGCGGATATCGGTCAAACGTCCGGTAAGAGCGGCAGCGGCAGCCATCGCGGGGGACATCAAATGGGTGCGCCCCTTGAAGCCCTGACGGCCTTCGAAGTTGCGGTTCGATGTCGATGCGCAGCGTTCGCCCGGTGCCAGTTGGTCGGGGTTCATCGCCAGACACATGGAGCACCCCGCAAGGCGCCATTCGAAACCGGCATCCTTGAAGATATCGGCAAGCCCTTCTTCCTCAGCCTGCGCCCGCACAAGGCCAGAGCCCGGAACGATCATGGCGCGCATGCCTTCCTTGATCTTTTTGCCTTTCAGAACCGCCGCCGCAGCGCGCAGGTCTTCGATGCGGCCGTTGGTGCAAGACCCGATGAACACGGTGTCGATCTCGATATCGGTCAGCGCCATGCCTTCGGTCAGGCCCATGTATTCGATCGCGCGTTTCGCCGCGTCGACCTTGCCGCCGGTGTAGTCCGAAGCTGCCGGTACGGTGGCGGTGATCGGCAGAACGTCTTCGGGCGAGGTGCCCCAAGTCACGGCAGGTGCGATGTCTTCGCCCTTGATGGTGATGACCTTGTCCCAATGGGCGTCGTCATCGGAGTACAGCGTTTTCCACCAATCCATCGCGGCTTCCCACTGGGCACCCTTGGGCGCGTGGGGGCGGCCTTTGCAATATTCGAACGTTTTGTCGTCCGGCGCGATCAGGCCAGCGCGCGCGCCGCCTTCGATGGCCATGTTGCAGACGGTCATGCGGCCTTCCATCGACAGGTCACGGATCGCCTCGCCGCAATATTCGATGACATAGCCGGTGCCGCCCGCCGTGCCGGTTTCACCGATCACGGTCATGGTGATGTCCTTGGCGGTCACACCGGGGGCAAGCTTGCCGGTGATCTCGACCTTCATGTTCTTGGATTTCTTCTGGATCAGCGTCTGCGTCGCCAGCACGTGTTCCACCTCCGAGGTGCCGATCCCGTGGGCCAGCGACCCAAAGGCCCCATGTGTCGCGGTGTGGCTGTCACCGCAGACAACGGTCATGCCGGGCAGGGTCCAGCCCTGCTCGGGGCCGACGATATGCACGATGCCCTGACGCACGTCGGACACGGGGTAGTAGTGCAGGCCGAATTCCTTGGCGTTTGTATCAAGGGCGGCCACCTGAACGCGGCTGTCTTCGGTCATCGTCGCGGCGTTGGCGCGGTCCAGCGTGGTCGGCACGTTGTGATCGGGCACAGCGATGGTCTGGTCAGGGCGGCGCACGGTGCGGCCCGTTATCCGCAGCCCTTCAAAGGCTTGCGGGCTGGTCACTTCGTGGACGAGGTGACGGTCGATGTACAGAAGGCAGGTGCCATCGTCGGCCTCGTGCGCGACATGGGCATCCCAGATTTTATCATAGAGCGTTTTGGGGGACATGTGGTCCTCTCCCGTATGTTATGTAAGCGAAGAATAGGGGTGTACGAAAGACGAGCGCCAAGGCGCGGGCGGGCGTTTATAGTCGCGCCAGCACGGTGTGGGTTGCCCCGAAAAAGCGTTCGCGCAAGCGGGCGCGGTCGCAAATGTTGAACAGATCGTCTGAAACATGTGTCATAGCGGCTTAGCTAGACGCTTTCGGCCATGTGATCAAGGATTCTGACGGTGCGCGGTGGTGGCGCGGCTGCATCGGATCGCGTGGTTGTGCGTGGGCGCGGGTATCCCTTCTTGCGCGGTGCGCGGGATTGTCCCACCATTAAAGCCCTGTACAAGTTTCTTGCCTTGAAAGTTCATGATGACCCCAGACCCCTTTGCCCATTTCCTTGAGAGTATCCAGGCGTTGATCGCAGGGGGGATCGGATTGGCAGAAAGCCTGATGCAGCCCGGCTGGCGTCAGTACCAGATGTTCATCCTGCTCGGGCTTGCGCTGATATCATGGGGGCTGCATCACGCCACGGGCAACTGGCTGCAAAACTGGGTCCGCTCGCGCGAGGGGTGGTCCAAGTGGCAGCTGCGCATGGTGGTGCAGGTCAAGCGGCGTCTGGGGCTGATGTGGTTCGCCCTGCTGGCAGGGACGGTCTATCTGGTGATGCAGAACATCACCTGGCCGTCGCGGTCCTATCTGATCGGCATATTCGCAACGCTGGTGGCGGTGTGGGTCTGTATCGCCTTTGCAGCGCGGCTGGTGCGCAACCGCCCCATGCGGCGTCTGGTGACATGGGGGCTGTGGATCTACGCCACGCTCTATGCGCTGAACGTGGTTGATGATGTCTCGGCGTTTCTGGATTCGGTCGCGCTGTCGATCGGGGATTTCCGGCTGTCGCTGCTGACGGTGATCACCGCGCTGGTGGTGATCGGCCTGTTCTTCTCTGTGGCGCGGATCATCAGCCAGACCAGCGCTGCCACGATCCGCAAGAACGAAGACATCAGCCCCTCTATGCAGGTGCTGGCGGTGAAGGGCGTACAGCTGACGCTTTATGGCATCGCGTTCTTTATGGGGGTCAAGGCCGTCGGGATTGACCTGACCGGGCTTGCGGTCCTGTCGGGGGCGATTGGTGTGGGCCTTGGTTTCGGCCTGCAAAAGGTCGTGTCGAACCTTGTGTCGGGGATCATCATCCTCATCGACAAGTCGATCAAGCCGGGGGATGTGATTAGCCTTGGCGATACCTTTGGCTGGATCCAGACCTTGGGCGCGCGCTATGCCTCTGTCGTGACGCGGGACGGGAAGGAATATCTGATCCCGAACGAGGACCTGATCACCGGTCAGGTGGTGAACTGGTCCCACTCCAACGATTTTGTGCGGCTCGATATCTATTTCGGCACGGCTTACGGGGATGATCCCCATGTGGTGCGCAAGCTTGCGGTAGAGGCCGCAAGCGGGGTCGAGAGGGTGCTGAGCTTCAAGGCGCCGGTCTGTCATATCGTGGGCTTTGGTGACAGCAGCGTCGATTACATCCTGCGCTTCTGGATCAAGGACCCGACAGGCGGCCTGACCAATATCAGGGGCAATGTTTATCTGGCGCTTTGGGATGCGTTCAAAGAGCATGGCATTTCGATCCCCTTCCCGCAGCGCGAGGTCAAGGTTCTGGACGACAGCAAGCTCGCCCTGTCCCGCGCCGGTGTAGGTACTGGATCAACACAGGAATGAGCGGCGGGAATCAGCGGGGCCGTGAACCGGTCGTGACTGCGCCCGAACCCCCATATCCCCCTGTCGCGGGCGCATGGCAGCTTTGCGACGCTGTGGCACGACTGCCAACCCGAGCCGGACAGATGGCATATGCGCCTATCGGCCAGACCTTCATGGCGCTGCGAGGAGGGTGGTCGTCGTACCCCCTGACAACGCCAGTGCCGTCGGCAAAAATGCACAGCGGACAAGAGTTTGCCCGTCAGGGCGTGCCATTCTCTCGCCGTGTAACGGGCGGTCGGTCAAAGCGGTGGTGTCGCGGCTCTCGGAGCGGCCCCGACCAGCGCGCGCCGGTAAATGCCGGTCATGGCCGCTTGTCATTGAAATTTCACTTCGGCGTGCCTATTCTAGGACATCCCCAGCGCCGGGGGACTGTCGGCGCGTCTAAAGGAGGACAATGTCCTGTCAACGCTTTCAAATGCAGTTCCGACTGCTACCCCGCAGGCAGCCCTGATGACTGCTGAACAAAACACAGCCACAAGCGACGCTCTGCTGGCTTCAATCCTTTCCCAACTTGACGACGACAAAGCCGAAGAAGTTGTGCAGATCGATCTGCGCGGCAAAACGGCGATTGGCGACTATATGGTTGTTTGCTCCGGCCGGTCTTCGCGTCAGGTTTCGGCAATCGCCGAAAAGCTGGCCCAGATGGTCAAGGACGACTATGGCCGTTCGCCCAAGGTCGAAGGCAAGGAAACCGGCGACTGGGTGCTGATCGACACAGGCGATGTGATCGTTCACGTGTTCCGTCCCGAAGTCCGCGAATTCTACCAGCTGGAGAAGATGTGGATGACCACAGAAGCCCCAGCCGTGATGCCGCATTAAGCTGCCTTTCAGGCAGGAATCATGCGTGTTCACATCTGTGCGGTCGGGCGTTTGCGCGCCGGACCGGAAAAAGACCTCATTGATGATTATCTGAATCGGTTCGATCGAACCGGTCGCGCGCTGGGCCTTGGGCCCGCGCGCGTGATCGAGGTTGAGGATAAGAAAAATGGCGGTATGCCCGCCGAAGCCGCGTTGCTGCGCCGTGCCATTCCTGCGGGGTCGTTGATCTGCGTGATGGACGAACGGGGGAAGGTCGAAACCTCGCCGTATTTCGCCAACCGTCTAGGGGGCTGGCGCGATCAGGGGCGGGGGGATCTGTGCTTTGTCATCGGCGGCGCGGATGGCATCGACAAAGAGCTACGCCGCGAGGCGGATCATGCGCTGTCATTCGGCAGGATGGTTTGGCCGCACATGCTGGTGCGCGTCATGCTGGCAGAACAGCTGTATCGCGCCGCCTCGATCCTGTCGGGCGGCCCATACCACCGCGAATAAATCCGCCAGCTCTGGCGTCGAGCCACGCCCAAACCTTACTTGATCTGGACCTTCTTGATCTCTTTCCCCCAACCGGCCTGCGTATCGCGGGCCTGAATGCCGACCTCTGTCGTGCCCGCGGGCAGCTCAACGCCGGACAGGGAACGGGTCAGCGGTTGTTCGTCCACGTGGGGGTGGATCAATTCGCGGATCGCCAGCTGGTTGCCATCGGCATCCAGAATGCGCCACGCGTCCGAAAAGTGGTCCCAGCCGGTATCATTATGACTGATCGTCACGTCGAACTTATAAAGGCCGCCCTCTTTCGACACGCGCACCGAGTTGATGGAGGTCGGGTCCGCCGCAGCGACCTGTGCTGCAACCAACAGCGGAATGGAAAGGATCAATTTGTACATGAATACACCAATGTCTGAAAACAGACATATAGACTAGCCTTGCTCATTTTCCAATAGAATGCGCCGTGACAGTGACGTGAACTCGCGCCGCCAGATGATGATGACGGTGACCATAGCGGCGACGGTGAGGGGGATCGGGCCGACGATCCAGCCCAGACTGGCCAGCGCAAAATAAAGCGACCGCAACCCCCGATTGAAACTGCGTGCGGCGGTGATGTTGATCTCTGCCGCCTTGGACGCCAACGGGGGTGCGCGGCGGTCTTCGGGGTCATTTGGGACGGCGGCCATAAGCACCGAACAATAGCCAAACAGCCGGTTTGACCAGACGAATTTCAGAAAGCCGTTGGTCAGAAAGAATAGTGGCAGCAGCATTTTGAATTCCCACACCACGGTGGGCAGCTCGGTCAGGGCAAGGTCTTCGACCACCGTAGACAGACGCTCGCTGTTGCCCAAAAGCGCCAATGTCCCACCCAAAGCGATCATGCTGGTAGAGGCGAAGAAAGCTGTGCTTTGCCGCAGGGTGCTGATCATCTGCGAATCAAAGATACGCGGCTGACGGGTGATCATCTGGGTCATCCATTCGCGCCGGTATTGCGCCATGATCAGCGACACAGAGGGCTTTGCGGGGTTCGGGTGTTCGATGCGCCAGCCAATGGCCAGCCAGGCGCAAAAGATTATCGCCAAAGCGGCATAATCCAGCGGTTGAAACAGGGCGATGCGATCCATCCAAGTCATGCTAAGCTGCATACGCCGACTGGTTCTGTGTTGCCAATGTCTTTAATTGGTCATATTATTTTACCAAATTGGAGGTTCGCCATGGAAATGCCTATTCCCAGCCAAGCCGTGATCGCGCACAAGACGCGTGTGGTTGACCGGCTGCGTCAGGTTCTGCCGGCTGATGCTGTCATCTCGGATGAACGCGAGACGCGGGCCTATGAATGTGATGCGCTGACCGCCTATAAATGCGCGCCGATGGTGGCGGTGTTGCCCTATACCACACAGCAGGTGTCGGACGTGTTGCGCATCTGCCACGAAGAAGGCGTGCCCGTCGTGCCGCGCGGGTCCGGTACGTCGCTGGCGGGGGGCGCGCTGCCCACGGCGGACTGCGTGATCCTTGGCGTGGCGCGTATGAACGAGGTGATCGAAACCGATTACCCCAACCGCATCATCAAGGTGCAAACCGGGCGTACCAACCTAAGCGTCACAGGCGCGGTCGAGGAAGACGGCTTCTTTTACGCGCCCGATCCTTCAAGCCAGCTGGCCTGTGCCATCGCGGGCAATATCGCGATGAATTCGGGCGGGGCGCATTGTCTGAAATACGGGGTGACGACCAACAACCTCATGGGCGTTACGATGGTCTTGATGGATGGCGAGGTGATCGAGGTCGGCGGCGCGCATCTGGATGCGGGCGGGCTGGACCTGCTGGGGCTGATCTGCGGCTCTGAAGGGCAGCTGGGGGTCGTCACCGAAGCCACGCTGCGCATCTTGCACAAACCCGAAGGCGCGCGGCCCGTGTTGATCGGGTTCGACGATAACGAGGTCGCGGGGGAATGTGTCTCTGACATCATCAAGGCGGGTGTCTTGCCCGTCGCCATCGAATTCATGGACCGCCCCTGTATCGAAGCGACGGAAGCCTTCGCCAAGGCTGGGTATCCCATGTGCGAGGCATTGCTGATCATTGAGGTCGAAGGCTCTGACGCGGAGATCGACCACCAGTTGGGTCTGATTTCCGACATCGCGCAGCGGCACAATCCGGTGGAGCTGCGGCAATCCAAATCCGCAGAGGAAAGCGCCAAGATCTGGCTGGGTCGGAAATCGGCCTTTGGCGCGATGGGGCAGATCAACGACTACATGTGTCTGGATGGCACCATCCCTGTGTCCTCGCTGCCCTTCGTGCTCAAACGTATCAAGGAACTCAGCGATCAGTTCGGGCTGAAGGTCGGCAATGTGTTCCATGCGGGCGACGGAAATATGCACCCGTTGATCCTGTTTGATGCCAACAAACCGGGCGATCTGGAGCTGTGCGAGGCATTCGGGGCCGAGATCCTCAAGCTCTGCGTCGAGGTGGGCGGCTGTCTGACCGGCGAACATGGCGTCGGGATCGAGAAACGCGATCTGATGCATGTGCAATACGCCCCCGACGATCTGGAGGCGCAGATGGCGGTGAAGGATGTGTTCGACCCCGCATGGCTGCTGAACCCCGCCAAGGTCTTTCCGCTGGACGCGTCAGAGACACGCCGCGCCGTGGCGCTCGCGGCGGAATAACCCGCGCCTGATTAACTGCTGATCTTCAACAGATCACACGCACGACGAAGGAGCCGAGCTATGGCCATCACATCCGAAGAGGCGCTGGTCGATGCGGTCAAAGGCGCCGCTGGCCCGATCTCGGTTCAGGGGGGCGGCACGCGCGGCCTGCCCGCGACGGGTCAGATCATGCGCGTTGCGGGGCTGCAGGGGATCACGCTGTATGAACCCGGTGCGCTGACGCTGGTCGCGAAACCCGGCACTCCCGTGGCCGAGATCGAAGAGGCGCTGGCCGCCGAAAACCAGCGTCTCGCGTTCGAACCGATGGACCATCGCGGACTGTTAGGCACCAGCGGCACGCCGACGATCGGTGGGGTGATGGCAGGCAATATCAGCGGGCCGCGGCGGATCTCGGTCGGGGCGGCGCGGGACTTTCTGCTGGGGGTGCGCTTTGTCGACGGGCGCGGTGCCGTGGTCAAGAACGGCGGGCGCGTGATGAAGAATGTCACCGGCTATGATCTGGTCAAGCTGATGGCGGGGTCTTACGGCACTTTGGGTGTGCTGAGCGAGGTATCGATGAAGGTGCTGCCACGCCCTGAAACGCAGGCGACCTTGGTGTTGCACGGGCTGGACGATGGGGCCGCTGTGGCCGCGATGGCCCGCGCCCTTGGCAGCCCGTTCGAGGTGACAGGTGCCGCCCATGACCCTGCCACCCGCGAAACCGCACTGCGCATCGAAGGGTTCGAGGCATCGGTCAGCTACCGTCTGAGCCAGCTTCAATCGTTGCTCGCCGGCGCGGGGGCAGAGATTGAGCAACGCGACGCAGCGGCGACGCAGGCGCTTTGGTCCGGCATCCGTGATGTGGCGGCGTTTCACGACGGGCAGGGTGATGTGTGGCGCGTGTCGTGCAAACCCTCTGACGCGCCGGGAATCGCGGCGCGGTCGGGGGCAGAGCGCTGGACCTATGACTGGGCGGGCGGGCTGATCTGGCTGCGCAGCGCCGCGGGCCATGATCTGCGCGCGGCCATCGGGCCGATGGATGGGCATGCAACGCTGGTGCGGGCTGATGCGCAGACCAAGGCGCGCTTGGGCGTGTTCCACCCCGAACCCGCCGGTGTGGCGCGGCTGACAGCGGCCCTGCGGGCGCAATTCGATCCCAAGGGCGTTTTTAACGCGGGCCAGCTGGACCGTGCGGCATGAGCTTGCTTGCGGTCTTCCTTGTCGTCTTTATCGGCGGGCCGTTGGTGTTCCGCCTCTTGACCCGTGGCAAGCCTGACCGGCGCAGCCTGCGTGCGCTGGTGCTCTTGGCTTTTCTCTGTGCCGTGGCGGGGATGGCGATACGCTATGGCGTGGCGCAGTATTGGGGCGAAAACCTGCTGGCGTCGACGGGGGCGATTGCCTGTACCTGGCTGGGCTGGATCGCCGTTCTGGCCTTTGTCGCGCAGGTGTTGCGCCGCGCCTATCCCGGCTCCGTCACGCAGCGCTGGACCAATGTGCTGGGGATCTTGGCCACCACGCTGCCCTGGTTCGGCCTGATCTGGGCCAGCACCGTCGCCGCTTAACTCTTTACCTCGTCAGGGTCTCGTGCCCGCAACGCCGGAGCTTTCATGCAAACCACATTCACCGCAGAACAGTTGAAAAACCCCGCGACGGCGCGCAGCAACGAGATCCTGCGCGCCTGTGTGCATTGCGGCTTTTGCACCGCCACATGCCCCACGTATCAGGTGTTGGGTGACGAATTGGATAGCCCGCGCGGGCGTATCTATCTGATCAAGGACATGCTCGAGAACGACCGCGATCCGGATGAAAATACGGTCAAACACATCGACCGCTGCCTGTCCTGTCTGGCGTGTATGACGACCTGCCCCTCGGGCGTGCACTATATGCATCTGGTGGATCACGCCCGCGATTACATCGAAAAACGCTACAAACGGCCCTTCAGCGACCGTGCCCTGCGGTGGATTCTGGCGCGTATCCTGCCCTATCCGACGCGGTTCCGGTTGGCGCTTCTGGGGGCGAAGATCGGGCGGCCCTTTGCGCGGTTGATGCCCGACGCGCGGTTGCGTGCGATGATCGAGATGGCCCCCAAGACGATCCCGCCGGTCAGCCGCAACGACGACCCGCAAAGCTTCCCCGCGCAGGGGGCACCGCGTAAACGGGTGGCGCTGATGACGGGCTGTGCGCAAAAGGCGCTGAACACCGACATCAACGACGCCACCATCCGCCTGCTGACACGGCAGGGCTGCGAAGTGGTCGTCGCCGAAGGCGCGGGCTGCTGCGGGGCGCTGACCCATCACATGGGCAAAACCAGCGAAAGCCACGCCACCGCGGCGCGCAACATCAAGGCATGGTGCGCCGAGATGGACGGGCAGGGGTTGGACGCCATCGTCATCAACACCTCGGGCTGTGGCACCACGGTGAAAGACTACGGCCATATGTTCCGCAATGACCCGCTGGCGGCGGATGCGGCGCGGGTGTCGGCGATCGCCAAGGATGTGTCCGAGGTGCTGCACGACCTTGCGGGGGACGCAGACCCAGACGCCATGCCCAACCCCGCCAAGGGGGATATCGCGGGCATCGATGCGCCAACGGCCCCCACGCCTGCCCATCACGGCCTGACCGTGGCCTATCATGCGGCCTGTTCCCTGCAACACGGCCAGCAGATCAAAAGCTACCCCAAGGATTTGCTGAAACGCGCAGGCTTTACCGTGGTCGAGCCTGCGGATTCACATCTGTGCTGCGGGTCGGCGGGGACGTATAACCTGATGCAGCCCGAAATCTCTAAGCAGTTGAAAGAACGCAAGGTCAGAACCCTGCAGGCCAAGAACCCCGACGTGATCGCGGCAGGCAATATCGGCTGCATGATGCAGATCGGATCGGCGGCGGGCGTGCCCGTGGTGCACACGGTAGAGTTGCTGGATTGGGCGTCGGGCGGGCCGAAGCCTCCGGCGTTGTCGCAAGAAAAAGGCGCAAATTTGCAGATTCCTCGCCTCCGCTAAGGTTTTCGCCGCATTTTCGCCTTATCTCGCGGCTAGGAAAGGCTAAAGACCAGACCTCACCGAAGTAGGAGCGATATCCGTGCGCCGTTGGGTAGCCATCTCTATCATGTGCCTGACCGTCGCGACGGCCGGGCTTGCTCAGGATGCGCGGCTGCGCAGGCTGGACACGGGGGTGGATGCCGGCGCGTGGGAGGCCGTGGGCCGTCTGGATATCGGCGGTAAAGGGTTTTGCACCGGCGCGTTGATCGCGCCCCGTCTTGTGCTGACAGCTGCGCATTGTCTGTACGACAAGGAAAGCAAGCAGCGCATTGATCATGGCGAGGTAGAATTCCTTGCCGGTTGGCGCAACGGGCGGGCGGGGGCCTATCGCAATGTGCGCCGTGCGGTGGTGCATCCCGATTATGTCTACGACGGCGTCGTATCCTCGGACCGTGTGCGCAACGATCTGGCCCTGCTCGAACTTGACCGGCCGATCCGCAATACCACGATCAAACCCTTCGACACCGCCCGCCGTCCGCGCCGCGGCGACCAGTTGGGGGTGGTGAGCTATGCCAAGGACCGGTCAGAGGCACCGTCCCTGCAAGAGGTCTGCAGCGTGCTGGCCCGCCAAGAAGGCGTGCTGGTGACCACATGCTCCGTCGATTTCGGGGCCAGTGGTGCGCCGATCTTTACCTTTGAAAACGGGGTGCCGCAGATCGTGTCTGTCGTGTCCGCCAAGGCCCATGTCGAGGACAAGGAAGTGTCCCTTGGTACCGCGCTTGGTGCGCCGCTGGCCCGGCTTCAGGCGGATCTGGTGGCGGGCAAGGGTGTTTTCCAAGGCGGAGGTGTTGTCAGCAAGCGCATCACGTCAGAGGATCGCCGCCGCACCACCGGCGCGAAATTCGTCAAACCCTGACCTTGTCATCAGGGGTGATTTTGTCCCCTTGAAACGCGATTTACCCATCCCCACATGCATGTCACCGGAACGCCTGTTGAGGGTTCCGGTAGACAACCCAAGGTCTGTCCATGGTGGAAGGCCTGAATGATTATCGCTCAAACGAGGATGAATACTATGCGTAGTTTTGATTTTGCACCGCTGCACCGTTCGACTGTCGGCTTTGACCAGATTGCCAATCTGATGGATCGCGTGATGGCCAACGACGCACCGCAGCCAAGCTATCCCCCTTACAACATCGAAAAACTGGACGATGATTCCTATCGTATCAGCATCGCCGTCGCCGGCTTTACCGAAGGCGACCTGAGCGTTGAAGTCCGTGAAAAATCGCTGATCGTCTCGGCGCGCAAAGCTGATGAAGATACGGACAAGACCTATCTGCATCGTGGCATCGCGACCCGCGCGTTCGAACGCCGCTTCCATCTGGCGGATCACGTGCAAGTGACCGGCGCGGCCCATGCCGACGGTATGCTGCACATCGATCTGGAGCGTCAGGTGCCCGAAGCGCTGAAGCCGCGCCAGATCCAGATCGCGCGTGCGACAAAGGCGATTGAAAAGGATGTAGTTGACGCGAACACCGTCAACTAAGCGACACCTCTGTGACAGACGAAGCCCGGTGCATTTGCGCCGGGCTTTTTTGTGCGCGCATGGGGGCTAGGTCACAGTTGTTGACTTAAAATAGCGCAGTGGGCACAGTGCCCCGATCCAGTCGGGGGAGGAACGCCGGATGTCACTGCAGGAAATATTTGCCACACGCGCCAATCGCATGAAGGCGTCGGAAATTCGCGAGCTGCTCAAGCTGTTGGACCAGCCGGATATCATCTCTTTCGCGGGTGGTATCCCTGACCCTGATTTGTTTCCAAAAACGGCGTTTCAGGACGCTTTTGCCGAGGTGCTGAACGGGCCGATGGCGGCGCAGGGGTTGCAGTATTCCACCAGCGAGGGGCACAAACCGCTGCGTGTCTGGATTGCCGCGCAGATGCAGGCGATCGGTATTCCCGCGACGCCGGACAACATCCTGATCACCTCGGGCTCGCAGCAGGCGCTGGATTATCTGGGCAAGCTGTTCCTGTCGCCGGGGGATACCGCGCTGGTGGGCTGGCCGACCTATCTGGGGGCGTTGGGCGCCTTTAACGCCTACGAGCCGCGCTATGACAAGCTGGACCCGCTGAGCAACCGCAGTGGCGCGGATTATATCGCCGCCGCGAAAGAGGCAGGCGGCGCGGCCAAGTTCGCCTATCTTTCCGTTGATTTTGCCAATCCGACAGGGGCCACCGTCAGCCGCGCCGCGCGCGAGCGGGTGATTGATCTGGCCGAGGAAATGGACATCGCCGTGATCGAAGACGCGGCCTATCAGTCGCTGCGCTTTGACGGCGACGCGATCCCGCCGATCCTCGCGCTTGAGGCCGAACGCCGGAATGGTGATCTGGAAGCCTGCCGGACGATCTATTGCGGCAGCTTTTCGAAAACATTGTCGCCCGGGCTGCGTGTGGGCTGGGTCTGCGCCGCGATGCCGGTGATCTCGCAACTCGTGTTGATGAAACAGGCGGCGGATCTGCACAGTGCCACATTGAACCAGATTGCCGTGGCCTCGGTCGCGGAACAGCATTTCGACAGCCACATCGACACGATCCGAAGCGCCTACCGTGCACGTCGCGATGCTATGCTGGAAGCGCTGCAGGCCCATATGCCCGATGGGGTGAGCTGGACCAAACCCGAAGGTGGCATGTTCATCTGGGTGACACTGCCCGACACGCTGGACGGGGCCGATCTGCTGAAACAATCGCTGGAAAGCGAACGGGTCGCCTTTGTACCGGGGCACGCGTTTTTCGCGGACGGGTCGGGGCGCAATACATTGCGGCTCAGCTATTCCACCTCGACCGAAGGCAAGATCGCGGAAGGGATCGAACGCTTGGGCCAGTTGATCACCCGCGCGCTGAACGGCTGATACGAAAACGGGCGGCAGGATGATCCCGCCGCCCGTTTCTAATACCGGATGATCTGCAGGTCAGACCGACATGCAGATGTATTTCATCTCCAGGTAATCCTCGATCCCGTGGTGGCTGCCTTCGCGGCCCAGACCGGACTGCTTGACGCCGCCAAACGGCGCGACCTCGGTCGAGATGATGCCGGTGTTCACACCCACGATGCCATATTCCAGCGCCTCTGCGACCTTGTACACGCGGCTTAGGTCTTTGGCGTAGAAGTAGGATGCGAGGCCAAAGATCGTGTCATTCGCCATCTCGATCACGTCGTCTTCGTTGTCGAACTTGAACAGCGGGGCGAGCGGGCCGAAGGTTTCCTCTTTCGAGACTTTCATATCCTGCGTCACACCGGTGATGATGGTCGGCGCGAGGAAGTTGCCCTCCATCTTCTCTTCTTTGCTGCCCAGCAGGATTTCGGCACCTTTCGACACCGCGTCCTCGACATGTTCTTTCACCTTCTCGGAGGCATCGCCGTTGATCAGCGGCCCCAGCTCTACGCCGTCTTCAAAGCCGTCGCCGACCTTCATCTTTTCAACGCGCGCTTTCAGCTTTTCAGCGAAGGCGTCATAGACACCGGCTTGCACATAGATGCGGTTCGCGCAAACACAGGTCTGGCCGTTGTTGCGGAACTTGCACAGGATCGCGCCTTCGACAGCGGCGTCCAGATCGGCGTCGTCAAAGACGATGAACGGCGCGTTGCCCCCCAGTTCCATCGAGCATTTCATGACCTGATCGGCAGCCTGTTTCAGCAGGATGCGGCCCACTTCGGTCGAACCGGTAAAGGTCAGTTTGCGCACGGCGGGGTTTTCGCAGAATTCCTTGCCCACGGCAGAGGAAGAGGACGACGGCAGCACGTTGAACACGCCTGCGGGGATGCCCGCGCGTTCGGCCAGCACACCCATCACGATTGCCGACAGCGGTGTTTCCGCAGCGGGGCGCGCCACAAAGGCGCAGCCAGCGGCCAGCGCGGGCGCGGCCTTGCGGGTGATCATCGCGTTGGGGAAGTTCCAGGGCGTGATCGACGCGGCCACGCCGATGGGCTGCTTGATTACGGTGATCCGCTTGTCGCGCTGGTGGCCGGGGATGGTCTCACCGTAGACGCGTTTGGCCTCTTCGCCGAAGAATTCGATAAAGGACGCGCCATAGGCGATTTCGCCTTTGGCCTCGCCCAGAGGCTTGCCCTGTTCAGCGGTCAGGATGGCCCCCAGATCGTCTTGGTTTTCCATCATCAGGTCGAACCATTTGCGCATGACGCCGGCCCGTTCCTTGCCAGTCCAGCTGGCCCATTCCTTCTGTGCCTTTTCCGCCTGGGCGATGGCACCGGCCACCTGCGCACGGCTGAGGTTGGCGACCTTGGCAATCACATCGCCGCGGGCGGGGTTCACCACATCAAAGGTGCCATCGTCGCCATCCACCCATTCGCCACCGATATAGGCGCGGGTCTCTAGCAGGCTTGGATCCTTGAGCATTGATTTCAGGTCAGTCTTTGCGTCAGTCATTTTGATCTCTCCGCTTTTGTCTGTGGTTACCCAAAGCAACAAACGCTATGATTGTCTAGTTCCAGTTCGTATCGGGACGCTGACGGAGGACCACATGCAGCTAGACGACGCCTATGCCAACGCCGCTTATATCGATAACGCAGAGGCATATCCGCCCCGCTGGAAAGACGCCGCAGCGGCATTCCGCAAGAAGCTGGGGTTTCGTGCGCAAAAGAATATCTCTTACGGGCCGACCGACCGCGAAATCTATGATCTGTTTGAACCCGAAGGCGTGTCGCGGGGCACGGTGATCTTTGTCCACGGTGGCTATTGGAAAGCGTTTGCCCCTGCCGATTGGTCCCATCTGGCGGCTGGTCCCCTGGCGCGCGGCTATGCGGTTGCGATGGTCGGCTATGACCTGTGCCCCGATGTGCGGATCAGCCAGATCACCGGACAGGTCGCTCGCGCCATTTCCGAGATCGCCAAACGCACCCAGGGTGCGCTGGCGCTTGTCGGCCATTCCGCAGGGGGGCAGCAGGTTGCCCGCATGACCGACCCGCTGATCCTGTCCGGCGATGTCCGCGACCGGATCGAGAATATCGTGTCCATCTCGCCTGTGGCAGACCTGATGCCGCTGTTGCAGACCTCTATGAACGACATCCTTCAGCTGGACGAAGCCGAAGCGACGGCGGAAAGCCCCGTGAACATGACGCCGCCCCATGGGGTGAACGTCACGATCTGGGTCGGGGCCGATGAGCGCCCCGCCTTTCTGGAGCAGGCCGAACAATTCTCGCGCGTGTGGGGGGCCAAGCAGTTCGTCGTCGAGGGGCGGCACCACTTTGACATTATCGACCTGCTGGAAGACCCCGACAGCGATATGGTGAAAGCGCTGCTTGGCATAAAGTGAGCCTTGATCGGGCCGCGCAAATCGGCGAGACAGGGGGCGGGTTGGGACGATGGCGTCGTCCTGCATTTCACGGCCCTTGCGTCCTGCACGCCGGGACCTTTCTGAGAAGGAGGGTCTGATATGACCAATACATCCAAAACCGCCCGTCCCGATATGTACCGTTTCCATAACGGCACGAAGTCTCCGCTGCCGTTTGACACCGCTGAATACGAAGCGCGTCTGGAAGAGCTGCGCGAACGGATGGATGCGGCCGGAGCGACGGCGGCGGTCTTCACGTCGATGCACAATATCGCCTACTATTCGGGCTTTCTCTATTGCGCCTTTGGCCGCCCCTATGGGCTGGTGGTGACCGAGACAGACTGTGTGACGATTTCCGCAGGCATCGACGCCGGTCAGCCGTGGCGCCGCAGCTTTTGCGATAACATCACCTATACCGACTGGCAGCGCGACAATTACTGGCGCGCCGTCGCCTCGGTTACGGGCAAGGGCGCGGTGATCGGCTATGAAGGGGACCACTTGACGCTAATGCAGCGCGACAAGCTGGAAGATTTCCTTGAGCCGGTGGTGATGATCGACCTGTTCGAGACGACCATGCGCCAGCGGATGCACAAGTCTCCGGCAGAGATTGCGTTGATCCGTCAGGCCGCTCAGGTTGCTGATGTGGGCGGCTATGCGATCCGCGATGCGGTCAAGATCGGCGCGCGCGAGATCGACATCGCAATGGCAGGCCGCGATGCGATGGAGCTTGAGATTGCCAAGCGGTTCCCCGACGCCGAATACCGCGACACCTGGGTGTGGTTCCAATCCGGCATCAACACCGATGGTGCGCATAATCCGGTTACCGCACGGCAACTGCAACGCGGCGATATCCTGTCGCTGAACACCTTCCCGATGATCTCGGCCTATTACGTGGCGCTGGAACGCACCATGTTCGCCGGAGAGGTGGACCCCGCAAGCCTGAAAATCTGGGAGGCCAATGTCGCTGCCCATGAATACGGGATGAGCCTGCTGAAGCCCGGTATCAGCTGCGCCGACGTGACCCACAATATCAACGCCTTCCTCGAAGAGCGTGACCTGCTGCAATACCGCACCTTTGGCTATGGCCATTCGTTCGGGGTGCTGTCGCATTTCTATGGCCGCGAAGCAGGACTGGAACTGCGCGAGGACATCGACACGGTGCTTGAACCCGGCATGGTCATCTCGATGGAGCCGATGCTGACCCTTCCCGAAGGTCAACCCGGCGCGGGCGGCTACCGCGAACACGATATTCTGGTGATCACAGAAGACGGCAACGACAATATCACCGGCTATCCTTATGGCCCTGATTTCAACGTCGTAGGCTGATCGCGCTGCCCCCTTTACGGGGGGGCAAACGCCCTTTTGGCGGTTGGGGGTGACCGCGAGTACAAACAGGGAATATGGCTTGACGTACCCTGTCACGTCGATATCTTTACGCATCGCTGTCGCGGGATGGGGGTGTCAGGCCATATCCGTGCCTATCGCCTGCATCCTTAGTCTTGTTAAAAGTGCTTTCCGCACGCTGTTTCGTGAGTGTTCCCGATGAAAGCATCTTTGATAGAGCAAGAAGAAATGCGCCTCGCGTTGCTGCGGGGATATAATATTCTGGATACCGCCCCCGAAGAAGGGTTCGACGACATTACGCGCCTCGCGGCAGAGATTTGCGAGGTGCCGATCGCGCTGATCTCTTTGGTGGATGAAGACCGCCAGTGGTTCAAATCCAAGGTCGGGCTTGAAATTGACGGCAGCGACATCACCGACAGTATTTGCGCCCATGCCATCGCGGGCGATGACTACCTGGAGGTGACCGACACCACCGCCGATCCGCGCACCGCTGACAATAATTTCGTCACTGGCGAGGATTCGATCCGGTTCTATGCCGGTGCCTTGCTGGAGGATGACAAGAATCTGCCGCTCGGGACGCTCTGCGTGCTGGATAAGAAACCGCATCAGCTGAATGATTTTCAGCGCCGTGCGCTCAAGGTGCTGGCGGGACAGGCGATGCGGCAGATCGAGCTGCGCAAGGCACTGGCCGATGCCGAGGTGCTGCGCAAAGAGGTCGACCACCGCGTGAAAAACTCGCTCCAGTCCCTAGAGGCATTGATCCGCATCCAGATCCGCAGCGAAAAATCCCCCGAAGCCCGCGCCGCGCTGGACACCATTCAGGGCCGCCTGTCGACCATCAGTAGCCTGCATGAAGCGTTGTACCTGACTGAAACCGGTGCCGCGGTGGATATCGCAGCCTTCCTGAAGAAGGTCGCCCATTCCACCAGTGAACAATTGCCCGACGGGGTGCAGGTGAACATAGAGGTCGATCAGGCGCATCTGTCGTCCCGCTCTGCGTCATCCGTGGGGATGATCGTGAACGAGGCGATGACCAACGCTGCGAAATACGCCTATGAGGGCCGCAAACGCGGGACACTCGACCTGCGCGGCGAACGCAAGGGCGGCTTCTACCACCTCAGCTGCATTGACGACGGCCCCGGTATTCCCAAAGATCGGACCACGGGCACGGGGCTCGGCATGCGCATCCTGCTTGCCGCCGCGCAGCAATTGGGCGGAGAGCTGGAAACGCCAGAGCGTGAAAGCGGCGGCGAGATCAAGATCGTCTGGCCCGTCACCGACTGACACCCGGCCCGGGACACAAGAGAGGCGCAGGGATTATGCTGGCTTTGTTAAGGTTGATCGTCATCGGGTTCGTCGTTCTAACGATCATCTATATCGCCCTGTCGATCTATTCGCGTCGGGTGCGGCGCGGCAAGCTGTACCAGAAGTGGGCGGACGGGCCGCGTCTTGTGGATCGCGACATTTTCGTGCAACGAGGGCTCAAACGATATGACGGGTCGATCCGTCGCAAGTTGATCCTTGGGGTCTATATTGTCCCGGTGGGGCTGGTCATCCTGACCGTCTACCTCACCAACTTTAACTAAGGGGTAACGCCGATGGCGATCATCAAATGGACCTTCTGGGGTGTGATCTGGCTGATCATTGCCGCGTTCTTTCACTATACGCTGCCTCAGGTCGATATCGTGCGGATCACCGACACCTATGAAAAGCGCATCGACTTTGGCGAGAACTCGATCTTCTGGTCGCATGCGGATGTGGGCAACAGCACCGCCTTGGGCAACCGCGATGTTTTCTTTATCCAGACGCGTCGGGCCAAAGGCGATGTCATGGTCTACCGCAACGAGGATACCGGCTGGGGCTGGCCGCCGTATTTCAAGTTCGACACGACCAACCTGCAGGCCGAGGCATCTGATCTGAAGTCCGCCGCCGGTACGCCGCAGTATGTCGCGGTCAAGCATTACGGCTGGCGCAACGAGTTCCTGTCGATCTTCCCCAACGCGGTGTCCGTGCGCGTGGTGGACGGGCCGGATGCGAGCAAAGGCATCCCGTTCCTGAATATCATCATCCTGATCCTGTTTGCCGCGGTGGTCTATGCGATCTGGGTCCGCTGGCGTCGGTTCAAACGCGCGCGCATCGATCCGACGTTAGAGCGGCTGGAAGATGACATCGCCGAAAAGCAGGGCCGTTTCGCGCGCTGGCGGGCGGGTCGTAAAAACAAATAAGCGCGGCGCAAGATCACGCCGCGTCTTTTGCGCACTGATTGATGTCGTGACGGGTTAGCTGGGGCGCGCCACCATGCGCCCCATGGGCCGACCGCCCAGAATATGCACATGCAGGTGCGGGACTTCCTGAACCCCATGCGCGCCGGCATTGGCGATCATGCGAAACCCTTCGCCCGCGTCCAATGTGACCCCTTCGGCTTTGCAGACTTCCGAGATGGCGCGCACATAGCCCACGATTTCGGCATCGCTTGCCTCTGCCGCGAAGTGGTCAAAGCTGATGTAAGGGCCCTTGGGGATCACCAGCACATGCGTCGGCGCTTGGGGTTCGATATCGCGAAAGGCAAGCGCGTGGTCGGATTCATATACCGTGTTGTTCGGGATTTCGCCGCGCAGGATTTTGGCAAAGATGTTTTGGTCGTCGTAGCTGTAAGCCATGAGATGTCCTTAATCGGTGAAAAGATAATGTGTGTCGGCAATGGGCTGCGCCTGTTCCGGAGAGATGCGCAGGAAAGCGGCCAGCGCCTCGGCATTGTCCTGCGCCGAGGCTGTTTCGCGCATCCGGGCGTAGTTTTCAAACTGCGCGTCGCGGATGCGGTCGGATTCAAGGGTCAGGTCGTTCCGGATGGTGGGCAGCAGCCGTTCCAGCGTGTCGGCCGAGGTGCGTTCGCCCGCCAGCCCCACGCGCATGGCGTGGCCGATCAGGTAGTCATCCGAGAACTGGCATTCGATCTCGAGGACCCGTGTCATCGACCGGTCAGAGGCAAAGTCGTTCAGCAGGTCGATATCGCCGGGGTCCATGCAGACGATCAGCCGGTCGGCCTCGTAATAGTCGAACAGCATCCGCATCAGGGACCGCCGGTGGCGGGTGCGCTTGCCCAGACTGTTCTGGATGCCGCCAAGATCGGGCAGGGGGGTGTCCTGTTCGCTGAAAAGATATTCGATCGCGGGCAGATTGGTGACCTGACGCATCTGCTCTAGCACGCGTTTGGCGACATGCCACTTTTTGCACACGACAATCAGCAGCTCGCGCTCGCGCCCCAGCGTGCTCTCCGTCTCCCAGAAACGGGTAGAGAACCGCCGCCCGATCCGGCCCCGACCGGTCAGGAACTTGAACAGGTTACGCCCTTCGTTGCTGATCTGCAGTTCGACATCCTTGGCCGAATAGAGCAACCCCAACCGGCGCTTGAGGTCCGTCGCCTCGCTGCTGATCTTGCGTGCGAACAGATAGTCTTGGGCCAGCAGCAGATCGTAGTGGTCGTTATAGAAGGTCACCGGCATGCCGTAGTCGGTAAACATCAGGAACGTCAGCGTGCGCGCACGAATTTCGTTGTCGGGCACGATATGGCGCACGATGGTCTGAAAAAACGTCTCGTCCGGAATCCAGGTGGTCCTGAAAAACCGCATCACGTCTTTGCGCTTGCGGGTGAAGGCCATCACCGCCTCTATGGTCTGGCGGCGCAGGCACCACCACTGGCTGCCGATCTGGATTTGCAGGTCCGCAGGAATGTCGCGCGTCAGGCCAAGGCGTTTCTGCAGTTCGAACATGCCGTAGAACCGCTTTTTCTGGGTGCGCTCGTTGAACCAGTGACGGTAGATCAGCCGCTCTTCCTTCCAGCCGGTCTTGATCCAGTCGCTTTCGAAGTAGTCAAAGCTTTCGATGAAATCGACGTCGTTATCATCAAGGTAGTCGTGGATGTATTCGGCGGATTTGATTGCCATGCAATCGCCCGACAGCATGTAGAAGTGTGTGGCACGCGGAAAGGCATCAATCGCGCTTTCGACGGCGTTCAGCGTCGCCTGTACCAGCGACCATTCTCCCCAACCGCAGCGGATGCGTTTGCTTGCGAAGGTCACATTGGGGTTCTTGCCAAGCGCTTGGGTGATCTGTGCGAAATCGGTCGGGCTGGCCGAGGCGTCAAAGTGGATCGACATGTAATCGCCAGACGCCGTCAATCTCTCCGCCTGCTTGATGATCGCAACGGGGTCTTTGTGACACAAAAGGATATAGGCAATTCTGGCCATCGCGAAACACGCATCCCCTCTGCTCTGGACGAGTTTGTTAGATAAAGGCGAACAGCGATTGAATAAACCGCGAATATTTGCTTTTTCTATATTTCAGGCCATTCTGTCGCCATAAATGGCAGCATAAGTGCGAAAAAATTTAGGAGGCAGAGCCGATTATGGGTTTCCCAGGGACATGGATGACAGAAAGCGAAAGCGTGGTCTACCGCGTGGTGCCCAAATGCGCCTGTTCGACCATCGGGCAGATCATGTTCTATTCGGACCATGGCGAATTCTTTGACGGCGACATCCATGACGCGAAATCGGGCATGCACAAATGGGCGCATGACGACTCTCAGCCGTTGATCACGCGCAATGTGGAAAACCACAAATCCTACGCTTTCACCTGCGTGCGCAATCCATATACCCGCATCCTCAGCTCTTTCTTCGACAAGATCTGCGGCATCCAGCGCAATGGCCGGCGGTATCGCGGCAATCTGGTGCCGCTGCTCGTGCAGAAATACGGGATCGAGGTCGGCGGCGATGACGGTAAGCAAGAGTTTGACCAGATCGCCAGCTTCCGCCGCTTCCTGCTGTTTGCCCGCGACACCATCCGCTGGCGTCGCCCGATGGACCCGGACATCCACTGGTCCGCGCAATCGGGGCATGTCAGCACGTTCATCGTGAACGGCGGCACCTATGACAAGATCATCTGGACAGAGAAGTTCAACGACGGCATGCAAAGCGTGCTGGATGCCATCGACACGCCCCATGCGGTGAACCTGTCCGAAATTCCGCGGTTTAACGAATCCGAAGGCCACGGCCCCAAGCGCGCCCACCCGGTTGAGGATTACTTCGACGATCTGTCGATGCATCTGATGCGCGAGATCTTCAAAAAGGATTTCGAGCTGTTTAAATACGATTTCGACAATCCGGCAAACAAGATGCCCACGGCCGAGATCGACCTTGCCGAGGTGCACGCCAAGCTGGGCGACTAAGCGGGCAGGGCCGGCGCGCCCCGCCTGACGGTCCATGCGGTTATGCCCGCTGCGGCATCTTGCGCGCAGGGCCGCAACGCCCTACATCCTTGGCATGTCACAGGTTAAATCATCTTCCAAATCCGACCCGAACTACAAGGTCATCGCCGAAAACCGCCGCGCGCGGTTCGATTACGCGATCGACGATGATGTCGAATGCGGCATCATCCTTGAAGGGTCCGAGGTCAAATCCCTGCGCAACGGCGGTGCCAATATCGCCGAAAGCTATGCCGCCGTGGAAGATGGCGAGCTGTGGTTGGTGAACTCCTACGTCGCGCCTTACACGCAGGCCAAGACCTTCACCCACGAGGAACGCCGCCGCCGCAAGCTCTTGGTGTCCAAAAAGGAACTGTCGAACCTGTGGAATGAAACCCAACGCAAAGGCATGACGCTGGTCCCGATGGTGATGTATTTCAATCACCGCGGCATGGCCAAAATCAAGATCGGCATCGCCAAGGGTAAAAAGCTGCACGATAAACGGGAAACCGCCGCCAAGCGCGACTGGTCCCGCCAAAAGCAGCGTCTGCTGAAAGACCACGGCTGACGCCCCGTCCCGCTCTCGGGGTCTGAACGGAACACAATATGCCCATTTCCGGCCTGTGCTGCATGTGCACAGTCGCGGGCTCTTGCTTGCGGGGGCCGTCGCGGGTAGGCATTGAAAAACCTGTTCTAGAAGGGGGTGGACCCATGGCTGACAACCCGAAAACGCTTGTTTCAACCGATTGGCTGGCGCAGCACCTCAAGGATCCCGACCTGCGTCTGCTGGACGCGTCATGGTATCTGCCCGATGCAGGACGCGACCCCAAAGCCGAATACAATCAGGCGCATATCCCCGGCGCCCGCTTTTTCGACATCGACGAAATCTCGGATGGGCGGTCGGATATGCCGCATATGGCCCCGCCTGCTGAAAAGTTCATGTCGCGGATGCGCGCTATGGGTGTGGGCGACGGGCATCAGGTGGTGGTCTATGACGGGGCCGGCCTGCTGTCGGCTGCACGTGTGTGGTGGCTGTTCCGTCTGATGGGGCAGGAAAATGTCGCCGTGCTGGATGGGGGCCTGCCCAAATGGGTCGCCGAAGGTCGCCCCACCGAAGACATGCCCCCGATCCCCCGCGACCGCCACATGACCGTGCGGTTCCAGAACCAACTGGTGCGTGATGTGACGCAGGTCGCTCAGGCGTCCAAGCTCAAGGCACCGCAGATCGTGGATGCCCGCGCAGCAGCCCGCTTTCGCGGCGACGCGCCCGAACCCCGCGAAGGCCTGCGCGCTGGCCACATCCCCGGGTCGCGCAACCTGCCCTACACAGAGCTGTTGAACGACGACAAAACACTGAAATCCGTAGCCGAGACCAAAGCGGCTTTTGAAGCGGCGGGCATTGACTTGTCGCACCCTGTGATCACGACCTGCGGGTCCGGCATCACCGCGGCGATACTCGCGCTGGCACTGGAACGGATGGGCCATACCGATTGGTCCCTTTACGATGGATCTTGGGCAGAATGGGGGATGTTCCCCACCGTGCCCGTTGCGACCGGAGACGCATAATGTTCGAAACCCTACAGGCGCAGCCCGCCGATAAAATCCTTGCCTTGATGCAGATGTACAAGGATGATCCCCGCGAGACCAAGATCGACCTTGGCGTGGGCGTGTACAAGGATGCCACGGGGCTGACGCCCGTCATGCGCGCGGTCAAGGCGGCTGAACACCAACTGTGGGAAGCTCAGACCAGCAAAGCCTATACCGGTCTGGCGGGCGATCCTGCCTTTGGCGATGCGATGGTGCAGATGGTGCTTGGTGATGCGGTCCCCCGCGCACAGGTCGCCGCGGCGGCAACCCCGGGCGGGACCGGCGCGATTCGTCAAGCGTTCGAGCTGATCCAGATGGCCCGTCCTCAGGCGCGGGTGTTTGTGTCGAACCCGACATGGCCGAACCATCTGTCGATCCTGAAATATCTGGGGATGGAGATGGTCCCCTACCGCTATTTCGACGATGAAACCCGTGGCGTTGATTTTGACGGCATGATCGCCGACCTCAAGACCGCGCAAAAAGGCGATGTGGTCCTGCTGCACGGCTGCTGCCACAACCCGACAGGGGCCAACCTGAACGCCGCCGAATGGGACGCGGTGATCAAAGTGTTGCAAGACACCGGTGCCACCCCGATGATCGATATCGCCTACCAGGGCTTTGGCGACGGGCTTGACGCGGATGCGGCGGCCACGCGCAAGGTCGCGGCGGCGGTGCCTGAATGTCTGATCGCGGCAAGCTGCTCCAAGAACTTCGGGATTTACCGCGAACGCACCGGTATCCTGATGGCGCTATCGGCAGACACCTCGGCGCAAAAGCTGAACCAGGGCACGCTGGCCTTTCTCAACCGCCAGAACTTCAGCTTCCCGCCCGATCACGGGGCCCGCATCGTCACCACCATCCTGAACGATGACGCCTTGCGCAGCGACTGGATGGCCGAACTCGAAGACATCCGCAACACCATGCTGGGCCTGCGCAGCCAGCTCGCGGGCGAACTTCAGCGTCTCTCCGGCTCTGACCGCTTCGGTTTCCTTGCCGAACACCGCGGCATGTTCTCGCGCCTCGGAACCTCGTCTGACATGGTCGACAAGCTGCGCGAAGACCACGGCATCTATATGGTGGGTGACAGCCGCATGAACATCGCGGGGCTGAACGCCGAAACCGTGCCGATCCTCGCCAAGGCGATCATCGAGGTCGGCATCTAACCCGCCGCTTCACCCTTTCAAAAATACTCAAACCGCCGCGCTGGCATCTGGCGCGGCGGTTTTTGTTTGGGCGCATTGTCAGCCCTGCCCAGCATAACACGCGCGCAGCAAAAAGCCCGGGCGCGAACGCCCGGGCCTCTGCCTGCCTGCAGGAGTTTAGACCTTAGCTCTTGGAGAACTCAGGGTAGGCTTCCATGCCCAGTTCGGACACGTCCAGACCAGCGATCTCGGCTTCTTCGCTGACGCGGATGCCGGTGGTGGCTTTCAGGATCATCCACACGATTAGCGACACGATGAAGACAAAGGCACCAATAGAGGCAAAACCGATGATCTGTGTCACAAAGGATGTGCCGTCGGTGTAGACGGGAACAACCAGTGTGCCCCAGAAGCCTGCGATCAGGTGAACCGGGATCGCACCGACCACGTCATCGATCTTGAGCTTGTCGAGGAAGGGCACCGCGAAGACCACGATCGCACCGCCCACAGCACCGATCCAAAGCGCACCGAAGAGCGTCGGGTCAAGCGGGCCAGCTGTGATAGAGACCAGACCGGCCAGCGCGCCGTTCAGCACCATTGTCAGGTCGGGCTTTTTGTACAGCATCTGGGTCAGGACCAGCGCGGCGATGGCACCGGCAGCAGCAGCCATGTTGGTGTTGGCAAAGATCTGCGCAACAGCATCAGCGTCGATCATCGACCCCATGGCCAATTGCGAGCCGCCGTTGAAGCCGAACCAACCCAGCCACAGGATGAACGTGCCCAAAGTGGCGAGCGGCAGGTTCGAGCCCTGCATCGGGATCACACGACCGTCTTTGTATTTGCCGATACGGGGGCCAAGCACCAGCGCACCTGCCAGAGCCGCAAAGCCGCCCGCGGCGTGGACCAGAGTGGAGCCCGCGAAGTCGCTGAAGCCCGCGTCAGACAACCAGCCTGCGCCCCACTGCCAGCTTGCTTCGATCGGATAGATAAAGCCGGTCAGCACGATGGTGAAGATCAGGAAGGGCCACAGTTTGATACGCTCGGCCAATGTGCCCGAAACGATGGATGCGGTGGTCGCGCAGAACATCAGCTGGAAGAAGAAATCCGACGCGTTGGAATAGCCGCCCGCGTCAATCGCCGTCTTGATGTCCTTGGTTGCAAAAGTGCCGAACACGCCGGGGATGATCCACGCGTCGCCGGGGTACATGATGTTATAGCCGACCAGCCAGTAGAGGATGGCGGCCAGTGCGAAAAGCGCGATGTTCTTGGTCAGCTGGGTGGTCACGTTCTTGGACCGCACCAGGCCGGCTTCGAGCATGGCAAAACCCGCCGCCATCCAGAACACCAGAAAGCCGCCGATCAGGAACAGGATCGTGTTGAAAATGAAAGCAGTGTCAGCCGCGGTTGCATACTCGGCCTCCTGCGCGAAACCCAAGGACGGCAGCAGCGTCGCTGCGGCGGCAAGGGGAATAAGAAGTCGTGATGTCATGTCGTCAATTCCTCGGACGTGGGGGTCAGATGGCGTCTTCGCCGGTTTCGCCGGTGCGCACGCGCACGGCTTGTTCAACGTCGAGGACAAAGATTTTGCCGTCGCCGATCTTGCCGGTATGTGCGGTGCGGGTGATCGTCTCGACCATCTGGTCGGCCAGCGCATCTGCGACCACCAGTTCAAGCTTCACCTTGGGTACGAAGTTCACGACATATTCAGCGCCGCGGTAGATTTCGGTATGGCCGGATTGGGCACCGAAGCCCTTGATCTCGGTCACCATCAGGCCACGCACGCCCGCTTCGGTCAGTGCTTCGCGCACCTCCTCGAGCTTGAATGGCTTGATTGTTGCGATAATGAGTTTCACCTATAATCCCTCTTCCAGATGGCAGGTACTTCCTGCGTTATGCCTTGGATAAAAGAGCGGCCGGTGCCCCTTGAAGGAAGGGCGCATCGCGCTTAGTGCCTCTCTGGGCGAGCGTGTTTGCCTTATTATTGGGCGCTGTGGGGAATGTGCCTAATTATTGGGCGTTAATTAGACGGCGCAGCGGGGCGTCTGCGCTAAACAAACCGCGCTGTGCAGGATAGAGTGCGAAAAAAAAGAATGGTTCAGCGAGCAGCATATGAGTGATTCATCCAAACGGAAGCGGCCCTTGGTTGCCGATAAACGCACCGCGGGCAAAGGCGGCAAACCGCCCCGCAAGCCGGTCGCGAAAAAGGCTCCGGCCAAGCGCAAGCCTGCACGTCGTGCGCCTGCGCGCCCCAAGGGGCCTATTGGCTGGCTGGCCGCGCTGGTGCGGTGGGTCTTCCGTTTGATCTGGACGATCGTCTGGCGGGTGACTGCCGTGGCGGTGCTGATGGTTGCCTTGGCCGTCGGCTATTTCTACACCACGCTGCCGCCGCTCGAGGCGCTGCTGGATGGGCGTGCGCGAGGGTCTGTCACGCTCAAGGATCGCTATGGTGATGTCTTTGCATGGCGCGGGGATCAGTTCGGCGGCGTCGTCACCGCAGACAGCGTATCCCCCGCCCTGAAGAACGCGGTGATCGCGACAGAGGATAAACGCTTTTATCGTCACTTTGGTGTCAGCCCGCGCGGCATCGCTTCGGCGGTCAAGATCAACCTGAGCGAGGGCCGCGGACCCTTGTCCGGTCACGGGGGGTCGACGATCACGCAGCAGGTGGCCAAGCTGCTGTGTCTGGGTGAACCCTATGATGCGTCGTCGGGGCAGACGGAAAAGGAATACGAAGCCGAATGTCGCCGGTCCTCGCTGTCGCGCAAGGGCAAGGAAGCGCTGTTCTCCATGGCGATGGAAGCCAAGTATTCCAAGGATGATATCCTGTCGATCTACCTCAACCGCGCCTATATGGGCGGCGGTGCCTTTGGGGCCGAAGCCGCGGCGCAGCGCTTTTTTGGCAAACCGGCCGCCGCGTTGAAGCCTGCGGAGGGCGCGATGCTGGCGGGTCTGTTGACCGCACCGACCACCCTGTCACCGACCAATAATCTTGATCGGTCGCAAAGCCGTGCGGCAACCGTGATCCGCCTGATGGAGGATCAGGGCTATCTGTCAAAGGCAGAAGCGGATAACGCCATTGCCAATCCCGCAGAGCTGTCAGAAGCCGCAGAGGCCGAGGCGGGTGGCTATTTCGCGGATTGGGTGATGTCGTCGGGGCCGGAGTTCTTTACCCGCAACACGACCGAGGATGTGGTGATCAAGACCACCCTTGACCAAAAGATCCAGCGCGCCGCCGAGGAAGGTCTGAGTTGGGTGTTCGAAAACAAGGTCCGCGAAGGTTCCAAAGCGCAGGCGGCTGTGGTGATCATGTCTGCTGACGGGGCCGTGCGTGGCATGGTCGGTGGGCGCAAGACCAAGGTCGCGGGGGCCTTTAACCGCGCGACACAAGCGATGCGCCAGACTGGCTCTGCCTTCAAACCGTTTATCTATGCAGCGGCGCTGGATCTGGGGTATTCGCCCAACGACCTGATCGAAGACGCGCCCTATTGTCTGAACGTGCCGGGGTCGGGCCAATGGTGCCCGAAGAACTATACCAACAGCTTCAAGGGCAACGTGACGCTTACGACCGCGCTCAAGGATTCGCTGAACATTCCGGCGGTCAAAGTCTCGGAGAGTGTCGGCCGCGATGTGGTCAGCCAAGTGGCCGAACAGTTCGGTATCAAAAGCGATCTGGCCGCTGGTCCGGCGCTGGCGCTTGGGGCGTCCGAAAGCACGTTGCTTGAAATGACAGGCGCCTATGCCGGCATCCTGAACGGCGGGTCATCCGTTAAACCCTATGGGCTGATTGATCTGACGTTGCAGGGCGACACTGATCCGGTGATGGGCACCGGCGGCGGTATCGGCGAGCGGGTCATTCAGGAAGATGCCGCGCTGCAACTGGTCTATATGATGGAAAAGGTCGTGTCCGAAGGCACGGGGCAGCGGGCGCAATTTGGTGGTCGTGAACTGGCCGGTAAAACGGGCACGACACAGGCCAACCGCGACGCGTGGTTCATCGGTTTCTCTGCCGACTACGTGGCCGGTGTCTGGATGGGCTATGACGACAACACGCCGTTGACCGGTGTATCGGGGGGCGGGTTGCCCACCGAGATCTGGCAGCAGGTCATGATGCGCGTTCACGAAGGGCTGCCGAATACGCCGCTGCCGATGATCGTGCCGGAACCGCCAGTGGTGCAAGCCCCGCCGCAGCCTCAGCAACCGGCGCAGCCGCAGCGGGTGCCGCGTCAGGACAACCCGCTGGGCGTCATCGACAGGGTGCTGCGCGATATCTTTGGCGGGTAAAGACCCTGTCTCTGCCGCAGCACATTGCTTTGGAAACGAAAGAAGGGAGGCCGGGATATTCCGGCCTCCCTTCCTTTTGTCGCGTCCCCGAAGGCGGTACGAGGAGACCCGCCCCCGGGGGTTTGACGGTCTGGCTTAGAAGCCCAGAACCAGCGACACACCCAGGGTGTTGTCAGTGGATTTCAGGCCCGCAACCGGATCGGTGTTGTAGTCGGTACGGTAGCTTACGCGTGTCGACAGGTTGTCGGACATCTTGTAGTTGATGCCAGCGTCGTTCGACACGATGGTGTTCACGTCAGAGCCGACAATGTCGGTGTCCATGGTGAAGGATACGATGTCGTTGAACGCGTAGAAGTAGCGCGACGAGGCGATGAAGCCGACTTCGGTTTCGGAGGTGCCGGTTGCGTCTTTAAAGTAGCGTACACCGGGGCCCGCTTGAACGCGCCATGTGTTGTCTTCTTTATTGATCGCGCGGTAACCCGGACCAAAGCCCAAGAATGCGTCTGTTTCGGAACCGTCAACGGCTGCACCGGATGTATCGGTCAGGTAACCGTCATATTGGTAACGGGCCAGGCCGAACGCATAGAACTCGGGTGTGAAGTAGCGGCTACCTTCATAGGTACCAAAGAACTTCTCTTCGCTCTTGGTGCCGTTTGCTTCGCCGTATTCTACCGCAAAACCAACCAGGTGGTTCCAGTCGCCGACACCGTATGTCAGGCGGCCAGCGCCCGATACTTCGCCGTTGTCTGTGTTGCCGCTGGTGCCCGATGCGGACAGGGCGAAAGACCCGCGCCAGCCTTGGGCAACGCCATTGGCGCCATAACGTTCTGCGTCGGTGCCGCGGGCCAGGTCGGTGTTCACGTCATCGGTGATGTCTTCGATCTGGTCGTTCAGCGTTTCAATGCCAAGCGCACGTTGCTGCGCGAAAACTGGAGCAGCAGCCAAGAGTGCGATTACGGAAACCGCGGACGCTTTAAGTACTGTATTCATTGGGGAATCCTTTCCCTTAGAAGTGACCCGCCTCGTTGATTGAGGCGAGAGCATCTCTGCTGAGAATGGATTTAAGATAGGGGGTCAGATAAGTGAAATTCGAATAAATCGTGCATGAAGCAAGTATTACTTGTTTTAACTGCCCTTGAAGCGGAATTAAGGCGTCTTTTGCCCGTTGTCCAAGCTCTCGATCAGGATATTCTGTTGATTTTCAGCCGCTTGAGCGAGGTCCATCAAACTACGCCGTGCGATCGACAGCATCTCGGGGTCCAGATCTTCGCGCCAGACCACCCATGCGGGGTACGCAAAGCGTGGGGAATTTGCCACAACATGCAGTTTTCCAACGTCGAGATACCGTTGCACTGCCCGTGCGGGCAGGTAGGCAGCGGCGCGACGGTTGACGATATAGTCGGCCGCAAGCCCGCCAAGGGCCAATGATCGCCCCGAATTGGTCAGATGGGGCAGGGCGCTGGCGTGCATATGCGTAAACTCCGGCCCCCAGTCGACCGCGACATATTCTTTGCCAAGGTCTTTGACGTCCGTTTCAAAGGACGCGACGAGAATCAGTTCTTCTTCCAGCACGGGTTCGACGCGCAAACCGGGGCGCAGCTGCGGGGTGTAAAGCAAGGCGGCCTGAATAACCCCTTCGACCAGAAACCGCGTCAGCCGGTCGGACATGCCCATTTCGGCGTGAATACTAAGTTCGGGCATCATCGCTTGCATCGCGTCGATCCAGCGAAAGCCAAGCTTGTGCCAAAGGGCGTGCTGCGCGCCGAAGGAAAAGCTGCGGCTGTATCCTTCGGGGATCGCGATCTGCTGCCGGGCTTCTTCCCATATCTTAAGAAGGCTCAGCGCATATGAGGTGAATTGTTCGCCTTCCGAGGTCAGCACCGCCCCCGCTTTTGATCGTTTGAACAGCGGGTGGCCTAGGCTGTCCTCAAGCCGTTGCACGCGCAGGCTGACAGCGGATTGGGTGACAAACAGCCGTTCGGAAGCAGCGACAAAAGAGCCGGTGTTGGCGACTTCGATAAAGGTTTTGATCAGGGTGATATCCATGCCCTGATAATGATCCTCCGCAGGTCCGTTGCCAAGCTGCCCTGACCTGAATCGCGCGCCCCTATCCGAAAGAGACCGGAAGGGAGGCGCGAGTTATTTAATGCTTAGTCAACCATGCGCGGGCCGGTGGTGGCGGCGATGCTGGTGGGGCGCGCCAGATCGGCACGGCGCTTTTGCAGATAGTCCTGACGTGCCTGGGCATAGCTGTCGCCCGATGCGGACATCGGCACTTGCTTGCCATTCACAATGCGGCGGTTTTTCTCGAATGCGCTATCGGCATAACCGGTGACGGTGCCGACATAGCTTTCGGGGCTATCAAGCGTATAGGACAGCGGGTTGGTGAACAGGTCCACGACGCGGCCGGTGGTGTCGCGACGGGTGGACGGGCCGATCAGGGGAAGTTCGATATACGGGCCTTCGCCCACACCCCAGACATACAGCGTTTCGCCAAAGTCGGTATCATGCTCGGGCACTTTGAATTCGCTCGCGACGTCGAACAGGCCGCCCATCCCAAGCGTGCTGTTTACCAAGAAGCGGTAGGTCGACAGGCCAAAGCCCGCAAGATCCGCCTGCAAGGCGCTGTTAACGGCAGCTTGCGGCATCGACAGGTTCTCGGAGACGTTATGCACGACCGTCTGGAATTCGATCGGCACCGCCCCCAGCACGCGGTTGGGTTTGCCCGATCCGCCGATCTTCTGATTGAAGGCGTGGACCTTGCGGTTACCGGCCTCGTGCGGGTCATTGACCCCTGCGGGCTGGGGGCGCGATGCACCGCTACAGGCGGCAAGACCTGCAACCAAAGTGACACCCACAAGGGCGCGCAGCGATGTGGAGAGGGTCGTGGCCTTGAACATGGTATAAATCCCGAAAACGCGTGAAAAACATGGTTTGTTATGCGCAGCGTCCCCGAAATACGCAACATGAGTTTCCTTGGGCATCTCGCGTTGGTGGCAGGTGTTGCAGTTCCTCCCTCTTGGGTCTTTTCGTTTCGGCATCGCATCGCTATCGTCCCGCCAAAGCCATTCATTCCAAGGAAGTCCCCCATGAGCATCACCAGCCGTCTGAACGATCTTGGCGTCACCCTGCCTGACGCACCTGCCCCTGCGGCGAACTATGTGCCCTTCGTGAAAACCGGCAACACGATCTATGTTTCGGGCCAGATCTCGAACGGGCCGGACGGGTTCATCACCGGAAAACTGGGCGCGGATATGGATGTCGCCGCGGGTGCCGAAGCCGCCAAGACCTGCGCGATCAGCTTGCTGGCGCAGGTCAAAGCCGCATGTGACGGCGATATCGAACGGCTCAAGCGGGTGGTGAAGCTGACGGCCTTTGTGAACTCCACCGCCGACTTCACCGACCAGCCCAAAGTGGTTAACGGAGCCTCTGACTTCCTTGTCGAAGCTTTGGGGGATGCGGGGCGTCACGCGCGCTCGGCCGTTTCTGCCGCCTCCTTGCCGCTGGGTGTCGCGGTCGAGATCGAAGGCATCTTCGAAATCGAATGACCCTACCACAGGCGTTTTATACGACCCCTATTGCGCATCGCGGTTTTCATCACCGCGATGCCGGTCGGCCCGAAAACAGCTTTGCCGCCTTTCAGGCCGCGATTGATCGGGGCTATGGCATCGAGCTTGATGTGCAGCTGTCACGCGATTGTGTGGCGCTGGTGTTCCACGACTATGCGCTGGATCGGCTGACGGGGCAGACCGGTGCCATCCGGCAACGCGATGCGGATGACCTGTGCCAGATTACGCTCACCGGCGGCAGCGACACTATTCCAACCCTGCCGCAGGTGCTGGAACTGATCGCAGGACGCGTGCCGCTGCTGGTCGAGATCAAGGATCAGGACGGTGCAATGGGTACGGATATCGGACCGCTGGAAGATGCGGTGGCAGAAGCCCTGCGCGACTATGTGGGCGATGTGGCTATCATGTCGTTCAACCCCAACAGCGTCGCGCGGATGGCAGAGCTGTCGCCGGATGTGCCGCGTGGATTGGTGACCAGCGCCTATCGCTATGTCGAATGGCCGCTGCCCAAAGCCACCTGCGACCGCCTGCGCGAGATCCCCGATTACGACCGCACCGGCGCATGCTTCATCAGCCACGAGGTCGACGATCTGCCCCGCCCCCGCGTGGCAGAGCTGCGCGAGGCAGGCGCGATGATCTGCTGCTGGACCGTGCGCAGTCTTTCAGTTGAAAACGGCGCACGCGAATTTGCGCATAATATCACCTTCGAAGGCTATGACGCGCCGCTGCAAGGTTGAACCGTCCGGCTTCGGCCACAGATAAGGCCTATGACAACGGGACATCCAGTATGAACGCGCGCGACGTCGAAATCAGAATTGCCTCGCGCATCGCGCACATCGGTCAGGCGGAATGGGATGCCTGTGCCTGTCCCGAAGCCGCCGGGGGCGCGCGCCCCGCGGACCCTTTCACCACCTTTCGTTTCCTTTCAGCACTAGAGGAAAGCGGCAGCGTCGGCCCCGGTACGGGGTGGCAGCCGCAATACCTCAGCGCTGCCATTGACGGTCAGATCATCGCGGTTGCGCCGATGTACGCCAAGTCACACAGTCAGGGTGAATACATCTTTGACCACAGCTGGGCCCATGCGTTTGAACGGGCGGGCGGGCGCTATTACCCCAAGCTGCAGATCGCCGTGCCCCATACCCCTGCCACGGGCCGCCGTTTCCTGACCCGTCCGAGGTTTGAAGAGACAGGCACCGCGGCCCTCATCCAGGGGGCGGTACAGCTGACCGATTCAAACGGGCTGTCGTCCTTGCACATTACCTTTTGTACCCAGGACGAGGCCGCCGCCGCAGAGCAACTGGGCATGCTTTCCCGCAAAAGCCAGCAGTTCCACTGGCACAACGCGGGCTTTAAGGACTTCGACGGGTTTCTTGCCACGCTCAGCTCGCGCAAGCGCAAGAACATCCGCAAGGAACGCCAGCAGGCACAGGCCTTTGGCGGAGAGATAGAGGTGTTCACCGGCGACGATCTGCAGCCCGAACATTGGAATGCGTTCTGGCAATTCTATCAGGACACAGGTGCGCGCAAATGGGGCACGCCCTATCTGACACGCGCATTCTTCGACATCGCCCAGGACCAGCTACGCGACGACATGGCACTGGTGCTGGCCAAGCGGGATGGTGCATGGGTGGCGGGGGCGCTGAACTTTATCGGCGCAGATGCGCTTTATGGGCGCTATTGGGGCTGCACTGAACATCATCCGTTCTTGCACTTTGAATTGTGCTATTATCAGGCCATCGATATCGCGATCAAACTGGGCCTCTCTACCGTCGAGGCAGGTGCGCAGGGGGAACACAAGCTCGCGCGCGGTTACCTGCCACAGGCGACGTGGTCGCTGCATTGGATGCGGGACGAGGGTTTTATGCGCGCTGTTGAAGACTATCTTGTACAGGAACGGGCAGCCGTTGACGAAGAGATAGACATTTTGACAGATTACGGCCCATTCAAAAGGGTCGAGGTTGAGGAACAGGAATGAGCGAAAAATTAAGCGAAGAGACGCGCAAAACCGTATTGGCCCCCTTGTTCAGCACAGGCTGGGCTATGGTGGAGGACCGGGATGCGATCGTCAAAACCTTCAAGTTCAATGATTTCGCGGATGCTTTCGGCTGGATGACCCGCGCGGCGATCTGGGCCGAGAAATGGAACCACCATCCAGAGTGGGAGAACGTCTATAACAAGGTGATCGTCACCCTGACGACCCATGACGTGGATGGCCTAAGCTCGCTTGATGCCAAGCTGGCGCGCAAGATGGATGGATTGATGGGCGAGGTCAAAGCGGGCTAAGGCACCATTAACCGTTGCATTATCCAAGAAAAACGCAGCCCCGGTGCCACCGCGGCTGCGTTTTTCTTCTTCAGGGTCGTGCAGGATTACATGTTGTCCAGCAGTGCTTCACCGCCCGACATATCGCAGACGCCGGGTTGGACCTCGGCCTGGAATAGCGTGACCTTGCCGTCATCCACCAGCATCGCATAGCGTTTGGAGCGCGAGATCAGCCCCGCGGGCTCGGCCGAGAATTCCATGCCGATGGCTTTGGTAAAGGCGCTGTTGGCATCGGCGAGCATGGTGATGCCAGCCGCCGTCGCGCCTGTCGATTCACCCCAAGCGGCCATAACAAAGGGGTCATTGCAGGACACGCAGATGATCTCGTCCACGCCTTTGGCGTCGAACTGGTCCTTGGTGCGCACGAAGCTGGGCACATGGGCGGAATCGCAGGTGGGCGTATAGGCACCGGGCACGGCAAAGACGACGACCTTGCGGCCCTTTAGCTTGTCAGCCATCTGCACAGGCTGCGGGCCGTCCGGCCCCATTTGCACCAGCGTCGCATCGGGCAGCGTGTCGCCTTGGGAAATCGTCATATGCGTGACCTTTCGTGTCATTGCGTTTGTCTTCACGGAAGATATAGGCTTTGCACGCAGGCAGGAACACGGTTTTTTCGAAAGGGGCAAGGATGGGTCATGTGGTGGTGATCGGGGCAGGGCAGGCGGGGTCATCCTGTGTGGCCAAGCTGCGCAACTCCGGCTTTGAGGGTAAGATCACGTTGATCGGGGCCGAAACCGTGCCCCCCTACCAGCGCCCGCCCTTGTCCAAGGCCTATCTGCTGGGCGACATGGCGCTTGAGCGGCTCTATCTGCGGCCCGAGAGTTTTTACGCCGACCACGGGATTGACCTGATGCTGGGCACCGCGGTCGACAGCATCGATCCGGCGGCGCAGACCGTGCGGGTGAATGGCGGGGATATGGCCTATGACGATCTGGTGCTGACCACCGGATCTTTCCCGCGCCGTCTGCCCGCGCATATCGGTGGCGATCTGGCGGGCGTGCATGTGGTGCGCGACCTAAGGGACGTCGATACGATGGGCCCGCGCTTTACAGAAGGCGCGCGGGTGCTGATCGTGGGCGGTGGCTATATCGGGCTGGAGGCGGCCTCGGTCGCGGCCAAGCTGGGGTTGCAAGTGACGCTGGTAGAGATGGGCGACCGCATCCTGCAACGGGTCGCAGCGCCGCAAACATCAGATTTTTTCCGCGCGCTGCACGAGGCGCATGGCGTCACCATCCGCGAAGGCGTCGGGCTTGAGCGTTTGACAGGCGACACGCATGTCACCGGCGCTGAACTGTCGGACGGCACGACGCTGGACGTGGATTTCGTGATCGTCGGCGTTGGCATCGGGGCGGCGACGGCGCTGGCCGATGCGGCGGGGATCGTGAATGACAACGGCATTATGACCGACAGCCACGGGCGCACTTCTGCACCGCATGTCTGGGCTGCAGGCGATTGCGCGTCCTTCCCTTATCGCGGCGGGCGCATCCGGTTGGAATCTGTGCCAAACGCCATTGATCAGGCCGAGCTGGTCGCGGAAAACATCATGGGTGCAAATAAGGAATATGTCGCCAAGCCGTGGTTCTGGTCGGACCAGTATGACGTGAAACTGCAGATCGCGGGGCTGAACATGGGCTATGATCGCGTGATCACCCGACGCAGCGATGCCGATAGCGTGGCCTTCTGGTACTATCGCGGGGACGAACTGCTGGCGGTGGATGCGATGAACGATCCGCGCGGCTTCATGATCGGGCGCCGGTTGATCGAGGCGGGTAAATCCCCCGCGCCTGCGCTGATCGAAGACCCGAACACAGACCTGAAGGCACTGCTGAAGTCATGAGGATCATCGCTGGCAAACACCGTGGCACCCAACTGGCCGACGTGGGTAAGGGCGATGCGGATGCGCATTTGCGCCCCACCTCTGACCGCGTGCGCGAGAGTCTGTTTTCGATGCTGACCCATCATAATGTGATCAACGGCGCGCGGGTGCTTGACCTGTTCGCGGGCACCGGTGCCCTTGGGCTAGAGGCGCTGTCGCGCGGTGCGCGCGAGGTGGTGTTCATCGAGAACGGGCGCGTCGGGCAAAAGCTGATCACCGAGAACATCAAGAAGCTGCGGGCCGAGGGCGCGACCACGCTGATGCGCTCCGACGCGACGGCACTTGGGGGTTGGATCGCGGCACCGTTCGATCTGGTCTTTCTTGACCCGCCTTATGGCAAGGGGATGGGCCAGACCGCCTTGGTCAAGGCGCGGGCGGGCGGCTGGCTGACACCCGATGCCATGATCGTCTGCGAGGAAAACGCCCCGCTTGATCCGCCCCAAGGGTTCACGCGCGAGGACAAGCGCAAGTATGGCGACACCTGGATCACCCTGCTGCGCCAAGACTAGCCCAGTGGCCATCAACAGTTGCCGCTTTGCATTCGCTGCGCTGCGGCCTATGTGCTAACAAAGACGTAAAGGAAAGTAGACCGCCATGAGCCTGAGCATGACCAGCACCTTCATCAAGCCGATGCACCCCGAGGGGCGCAAGTTCGTGGCGATCTTTGCCGCGATCACGCTGGTGCTCTTTATCATCGCTGAACCACTGGGATGGCTGGGGGTGGGCGCAACCGTCTGGTGCTACTACTTTTTCCGTGACCCTGAACGGGTGACACCCAAGGGCGATAACCTTGTTATCAGCCCTGCCGATGGCATCGTATCACTGATCGAACCTGCCGTACCCCCCGCAGAGTTGGGGATGCCCGACACGCCGCTGACACGGGTCAGCGTGTTCATGAACGTATTTAACTGCCACGTGAATCGCGCCCCCGTCGCAGGCGAGATCACCGAAATCGCTTACCGCCCCGGCAAGTTTTTCAACGCCTCGCTGGACAAGGCGAGCGAGGATAACGAACGCAACAGCCTGCGCATCAAGATGGCCGACGGCCGCGAGGTCGCCGCCGTCCAGATCGCCGGTCTGGTTGCGCGTCGTATCGTGTGTTTCACCAAGAAGGGCGCGCATACGCAGGCGGGTCAACGCTTTGGTCTGATCCGCTTTGGATCGCGCGTCGATGTCTACCTGCCCGAGGGGGTCACCCCGCGCGTCAGCATCGGTCAGACGATGGTCGCAGGCGAAACCGTGCTGGCAGAGCTTTCCTGAGATGACCGATCAGCCCCCCGTCGCGCCGGATAAGACGAAAACCGAATTCTCGTTGCTACAGCTGTTGCCCAACATGCTGACCATTGCCGCGATCTGTGCCGGTATTTCCGCGATCCGTTTCGCCGCCGAGGGGAATATCGCGCTGGCTGTGGCGCTGATCACTCTGGCGAGTATCCTTGACGGGATGGACGGGCGCACCGCGCGCTATCTGGGCTTCAACAGCAAGATCGGGGCCGAGCTCGACAGTCTTGCGGATTTTGTGAACTTCGGCGTTGCCCCGCCTTTGGTGGTGTATTTCTGGGGGCTACAGGATTCCTACCGTGCGGGCTGGCTGGCGGTGCTGGTCTTTGCGATCTGTTGCGTCATGCGGCTGGCGCGGTTCAACGTTGATTCCCGGACCAAAGACCCGCTGGACGATGGCGGCTATTTCACCGGTGTGCCGTCGCCTGCAGGTGCGATGCTGGTGATGCTGCCGATCTATCTGCCCTATGCCTTCGGCCCCGGTGCGGCGCTGCCCGACGTGGTATCCAGCCTGTATATCGTGCTGGTCGGCTGGGTCATGGTCAGCCGCATCCCCACGTGGTCGTTCAAATCGGTCAGCTTTTCGCGCGCCAACGTGACCTATTTCCTGATCTTCTTTACCGGCTTTATCGCCTGCCTGGTCAGCTTCCCCTGGGCCACATTGGTGATCTGCTGCTTTGCCTATGCAGGCAGCGTGCTGTGGGCCGTGATCGAGCTGAAGCTGGCCAAGCGCCGGGGCTGAGGATCAGCCCTGGCTATAGGTCGGGTGGAACATACCGGCGGGGGATTCGGTAAAGATCTCGTATCCGGTTTCGGTCACGCCGATAGAGTGTTCAAACTGCGCTGACAGGGATTTGTCGCGGGTGACCGCTGTCCAGTCATCGGCCAGTACCTTGGTCTCTGCGCGGCCCAGATTGACCATCGGTTCAATAGTAAAGAACATGCCGGGTTCCAGCATGGCACCGGTGCCGGGGCGGCCATAATGCAGCACGTTTGGCGGTGCGTGGAACACGCGGCCCAACCCGTGACCGCAGAAATCTGTCACGACGCTCATCCGGTGGGATTCCGCGAAGGTCTGGATCGCGTGGCCGATGTCACCAAAGGTATTGCCGGGCTTCACGACCTCGATCCCGCGCATCAGCGCGTCATGGGTCACGTTGATCAACCGCTCTGCCTTGCGCGACAGCTTGCCCGCGACATACATGCGCGAGTTATCTCCGTACCAGCCATCGACAATCACGGTGACGTCGATGTTCAGGATATCGCCATCCTTCAGCTTTTTGTCACCGGGGATGCCGTGGCAGACGACATGGTTCAACGAGATACAGCTGGCGTGTTGATAGCCCTTATACCCGATGGTGGCAGACTTCGCGCCGGCGTCTTCGATCATCTGCGTGATCACACCGTCAATGGCACCGGTGGTCTGTCCGACAAACACATGTTCGGCGATGTCATCAAGGATTTGCGCCGCCAGCTTGCCCGCCGCGTGCATCCCCGCGAAATCCGAGGGGTCGTAAATGCGAATGCCATCTTTGGTCTGGCGTCCTCGGTGTTCGTTCATCACCGCTGTCTCCGTCATATGAATTTGGTGCTGTCTAACCCGCTTGGCCCCCAAGAGCCAGTGCAGGCGGGTCGATTAGGGGGATTGCGCCCGCAACGCTGACCCCAAGGGGGCTGATATGGGTGCCGATGACATGGGTTTCCAGCCCTGCGGCGCGGGCGTCGGCAAAAGCGGCGGCATAGGCAGGATCGATATCGGCCGCCACGCTAAAGGCGCTGCAATCGGTCCGCTGCACCAGATAAAGCAGCACGGCGCGGTGCCCGTCCCGTGCCATCTGCGCCAGCTCTCCCAGATGCTTAGCGCCGCGTTTGGTCACGCTGTCGGGGAATTCGACCAGCCCCTCGCGCCGCGACAGGGTGGCGGATTTCACCTCGACATAGGCGTCGGGCAGGCCGGGCTCGGCCAGCAGAAAGTCGATGCGCGAGTTTTCACCATATTTCACTTCGGGCCGCACGGTCGTGTAGCCCGCGAGCGGGGCGATCTGCCGGCCCATTAACGCGGCCTTGATCGCACGGTTCGGCAGCGCGGTGTCGACGCCGGTGAAATGCCCGTTCTCGTGGTCAACCAGTCGCCAGCCGTAATTCAGCTTGCGCTTGGGGTCATCATTGGGCTCGAGCCATATTTTCATGCCCGCTGTGGCCAGCCCCATCATAGACCCGGGGTTGGCGCAATGCGCCGTCACCTCGGTGCCGTCCTCAAGCTGGCAATCGGCCAGAAACCGTTTGTAGCGGCGGATCAGGCGGGCGGGGACAAGTTCGGTTTGAAAGCGCATGGGGGGTGACCTATACCTCAATTAACGGCCCCTCAAGGAGACAGCCATGCCCAACCCCACTGCTGCGATGATCGTCATCGGCGATGAGATCCTGTCGGGGCGCACCCGCGATTCAAACATGCACCATTTGGCGGGGCAGTTGACCAGCGTCGGGATCGACCTAAAAGAAGTCCGTGTGGTGGGGGATGAAAACGGCACGATCATTGCCGCGGTGCAGGAACTGTCGCGCGTCTATGACAGCGTGTTCACCAGTGGCGGTATCGGGCCGACCCATGATGACATCACCGCCGATTGCATCGCCGCTGCGTTCAACAAGCATATCGACGTGCGCGAGGATGCCCGCGGCATTCTAGCCGACCACTACGCCAAAAGCGCGACAGAGCTGAACACCGCCCGTCTGCGCATGGCGCGTATCCCCGATGATGCCACGCTGATCGACAATCCCGTGTCGGCGGCACCGGGGTTCAAGCTGGAAAACGTCTATGTCATGGCCGGTGTCCCCGCCGTGTTCGAGGCAATGGTCGCCAGCGTTCTGCCAACCCTGACCGGTGGGGCCCCCCTGATCAGCGCCACCCATCGCATCGAACGCGGAGAGGGCGACATCGCCGGACCGTTGGGAGAGTTGGCGCATAGCTATCCCAACCTCTCTATCGGGTCCTACCCCTTCCAGAAAGACGGCAAATACGGCGCGCATATCGTGATCCGGGGCAATGATCAGGCCGAGGTCGACGCGGCGATGGCAAAGCTCGCGCAGGTGTTCCCGTGACCGATCTGGCGCAGCTTTATCAGGTCATCGACCACACATGGCCCGCCGCGAAAATCTGGACCGAAACCGGCTGGACTCTGCGGGACGGGCAGGGCGGGGGCAAACGCGTCTCTGCCGCGACGATGGCCGAACCCAATGCGGATATCGGTCAGGCCGAGGCCGCGATGCACGCCATGGACCAGCGCCCAATCTTCATGATCCGCGACGGCGACGACACGCTGGATACAGAACTGGCCGCGCGCGGGTATGACATCGTCGATCCGGTGAATGTCTATATCGCACCGGTCGGCAAGCTGACCGATGTGCCGATGCCGCGGGTGACCGCTTTCCAGATATGGGAGCCGCTGGCCATCATGACAGAGATTTGGGCCAAGGGCGGCGTGGGCCCTGAACGGATCAACGTGATGCACCGCGCCGCGACCAAAACCGCGATCCTGACCCGCTCGCTGGAACGAGATGCCCGGTGGCGTCGCCTTTGCCGCGCTGCATGATGGCGTATGCATGGTCCATGCGGTCGAGGTGCTGGAACACCAGCGCGGGCAGGGTGTGGCGAAATGGCTGATGCGAAGCGCCGGTTTCTGGGCGCAGGCGCAGGGGGCGACGCAGGTGGCGGTTCTTTGCACAAAGGCGAACGCGGCCGCGAACCGCCTGTATCAGGGTCTGGGCTTTGATCTGGTAGGGCACTATCATTACCGTCAATCCCCTGACTAAAGGAGCCGCCCCATGGCGCATGATGCCCCCACTGCCCTGAACCTGCCGATGGTCGATCCGCTGCCCGAGGACACGCAGAAATACTTTGATGTCTGTCAGGAGAAGCTGGGGATGGTGCCGAATGTGCTACAGGCCTATGCCTTTGACATCGACAAGCTGAACGCCTTTACCGCGATGTACAACGACCTGATGCTGGACGCGTCGAACCTTTCAAAGCTGGAACGCGAGATGATCGCGGTCGTCGTGTCCTCCGTGAACAAATGCTACTATTGTCTGACGGCCCATGGCGCGGCTGTGCGGCAACTGTCGGGCAATCCGATCCTTGGGGAACAGATGGTGATGAACTGGCGCGTCGCCGATCTGGACGCGCGGCAAACCGCGATGCTGGCCTTTGCCGAACACCTGACCGTCGCCAGCGCCAAAACCACCGAGGCGGACCGTCAGGCGCTGCGCGATGTGGGCTTTTCCGACCGCGATATCTTTGACATCGCATCGGTCACAGGGTTCTTCAACATGACCAACCGCGTCGCCAGTGCGACCGAAATGAAACCGAACGACGCTTACCACGCGCAGTTCAGATGATCATCTGGCGTGCCGGGCTGATCTGGCTTTTACTGGCGGGCACGGCCCATGCGCTGGATCTGTCGTTGCCCGCTGCGGCGCGGCAGACCGTGACGCGCGATACCGACCCTGACAGCTATCTTGCCCCGACCTCTGCCTTTGAGGACGGCGGCTTTGCCAGCGTCAAGATCGAAGGGTCCATCGCGCGCTCTGCGTGGCGGCTTGATGCGCCGGGACTGTCTCCTTTGCAGATCATGCGGCCCCTGCGCACGCAGCTAGAGGACGCGGGCTACAGGATCGTGCTGGATTGCAGCGCCGAGGTCTGCGGCGGTTTCGATTTCCGCTTTGCGATCGAAACATTGCCCGCGCCGAACATGTATGTCGATCTGCGTCAGTACCAGTTTGTCACCGCCGTCAAAGGGTCGCTGCAATCGCCGAATGCAGTTGTGACCCTTCTGGTTAGCACAACCGATACCTCTGCCTATCTGCAGATCGTCGAGGCGGATGCGCAGGGCCAAGCGTCCAGCCCATCGGTGCCGGAGGTGGCGGAAGACACCCAGACCTTGGCCCCCGATGCCCCCGCACAAAGCCAGTCCGAGATGGCTGCGGCGTTGCAGAATACCGGCCATGTGGTGCTGGCTGCGCTTGATTTCGGCTCCGGCACCGCGGCCTTGGGGCAGGGGGAGTTTGATGCGCTGGTCAATCTGGCGGCGGTGCTGAAAGACCAGCCTGATCTGCGGATTGTTCTGGTGGGCCACACCGATAGCGTCGGCGGGCTGCAAAACAATATTGCCCTGTCGCGAAGCCGCGCGGCGGCGGTGCGGCGGCGGCTGATTACGGCGCATGGCATCGCAGGCGACAGGATCGAGGCGCAGGGCATGGGCTATCTGTCGCCAATCGCGTCCAACCAGACCAAAGCGGGGCGCGACGCCAATCGACGGGTCGAGGCCGTGCTTTTACCCGCGCCCTGACCCCGAACAGAAAAATCCCCGCATCCCTGAAAAGGGAGCGGGGGCAGCCACATGTGGGCTCAGTTCACCGAGGGCAGTTGGTGATCTCGTGTTACCAGTCCGTTGGACCTTTTTCGGCAAAGGTATGGGCTAGAAAATCAATGAAGGCGCGCACCTTGGGCTGGGTGAACCGGCCCGGAGGATAGACGGCGTAGATGCCTTGGGTCTCAAGCGGGAGATCGGGGATTGCGTCTTCGACCAGCCCTTTCTCCATCGCGTCGGCATACAGAAAGCTCGGCAGGTAGGCGATGCCAAGGCCAGAAATGGCGGCGTTCAGCAGCGATTGCCCGTCATTCACCGACAGCCAACCAGCGGTGCGCACCTGACGCTTTTCGCCCGACGGCGAGGTCAGCTTCCACATATTGCCGCTGGACTGGTTGGAATAATGCAGCAGCTTGTGATCGTTCAGATCGTCGATCTTTTCGGGGCGGCCGTATTTCTCGAAATAGGCGGGGGAGGCGATCATGCGTTTGGTCGTCTCGGTCAGCTTGCGGGCCCGCAGTGTGCTGTCTTCCAGCTCTCCGATACGGACGGCCATGTCGAAACCTTCGCTGATCAGTTCGACGTAGCGGTTGTTCAGCACCATATTGACGGTGATGTCGGGGAAATCGGCGAGGAATTCGGATAGTGCGGGTGACAGATGGTTCACCCCAAAGTCCGTCGCGACCGAGATCCGCAAAAGGCCAGAGGGCGCGGATTGCATAGAGGTCACAAGCGCATCGGCTTCGCCCGCGTCATTCAGCACGCGGCGGGCACGGTCGTAATAGGCAAGCCCGATCTCTGTCGGGCTGACACGGCGGGTCGTGCGGTTCAGCAACCGCGCCCCAAGCCGCGCTTCAAGCGAGGATACGTGTTTGGATACGGCGGATTTGGAGATACCCATCTTCTTGGCCGCATCGGTAAAGCCACCCTGGTCCACGACCGTGGCGAATGCTTCCATCTCTGTCAGGCGGTCCATACCCGTCCCCTTTCATCATCTGCGTCTGGAAAGGGTATGGGGGCCAAATCAGGCAGGATCACGGCAGCGGTGAGACAGTGGAGAGGTATTTATAGGGATCGTTCGCGGCGGGGAAACAGGGCGCGCCGTGCTGTGGCTAAATCCAGCGGACCAGTTTCAGGACCAGAAACATAAGCAGCGCCAGCCCCGCCATGCCGAGACAGAGGATGGTAAACGCCCAAGGATGGTCCACCCCCGGCATCCCGGCGACGTTGACGCCGAACAGACCGGTCAGAAACCCCAGCGGCAGAAAGATCGCCGCGGCGACCGACAGCACATAGCCGTGGCGCGCTTGGCGCTGCGCGATATTGGCGTCGTGCTCTTCCTGAACCGACACCAGCCGGTCGCGCAGCTCGTCCAGTTCTTCTACCGCGATCAGCGCGCTGTTGGCCTGCTCGCGCAGCTCAAGCTGGCTTTCGTCGGGGATCAGTGGAATATCAAAGGCGGCCAGCTTGGCCAGTGCCTCGCGTTGGGGGTCAAGATAGCGCCGCAGCCGGATCACGCTGCGCCGGATTTCGGGCAGCTCATGGGGCATCGGGGTGTTCTTGTCCTCTAGATCATCCTCGAAGAACTCCGCCTGTTCATCCAGCGTTGCAACGTGTTCCTGCACCCGCAGGGTCAGGCGACCCACGAGCGCTTCGAGGAACTCGGCAGGGCTGGGAGGGGCCTTTTGCGCTTCGGCCTCGCGGCGGATGGCGTCTATGGCAAAGACCTTCTTGCGGCGCACGGTGATCAGCAGGTCGGAATCCACATACATCCGTACCGATACCATTTCATCGGCATCCTGCCCCTCGTTCATATTGATGCCGCGCAGGTTCAGGATCAGCCCGCCTTCAAAGCGGTCACAGCGCGGGCGGGTCTGTTTCTGGATCAGCGATCCGGCGGGGATTTCATGCAGGTGTTCGCGGACCCAGGGTTCAAGCATCGGGTCGGCCAGATCAAAGTGCCACCAGCGGTAGATGCCCGGCCCCGTAAGATGCGTGTCGGTGGGCACTTGGGTCGTGCCATCGGCAAAGATATCGAAAACGCAAATCGGCATGGCCACACCCTGAAACATCTATTGATCCGGGTATTTTGACAGACCGGCGCGGAGGCGCAAGATGTGCTGCCCTTGTGGCGCGGGCGAAAGACGGGGCAGGCCACGACAGCCTGCCCCGTTTTGGTCGACATACCTTACAGCGCAGCGGCCAGACGGGTGCCTTGGTCAATCGCGCGTTTCGCATCCAGTTCAGCCGCGACATCCGCGCCGCCGATAACATGGCACGGGATGCCCTTGACCTCTAGCGCGTCGGCTAGCGACCGGTCCGACAGTTGACCGGCACAAAGCACGATCGTATCCGCCGCGATCACCTGCGGCTTTTCACGCGCTTCGCCAAAGCTGATGTGCAGGCCCTCTGCGTCGATCTTCTCGTAGTTGACGCTCGCGATCATCTGCACGTTCTTCATGGTCAGGGACGCGCGGTGGATCCAGCCGGTCGTCTTGCCCAAGCCCTTGCCGACCTTGGTGGTCTTGCGCTGCAGCATGGTCACTTCGCGCGCGGGGGCGTGCGGCTGCGGACCTTCGGGCGCGAGGCCAGAGCGGTGATCGGCGGGGTCGGTGACGCCCCATTCCTTCATCCATTCGGGCAGGTTGGTGGTGGTGCTGTCCCCGTCATGCACCAGATGTTCAGACACATCGAAACCGATGCCGCCCGCGCCGATGACAGCGACGCGCTGACCAGCGGTGACGGTGCCGTTCAGGATGTCGATATAGCTGACCACATTGCCCGCGTCCTGACCGGGGATTTGCGGGTCGCGGGGAATAACGCCGGTGGCGATAATCACCTTGTCATACGCGCCCAGGTCATTGGCCGAGACTTCGGTGTTCAGCTTCACGGTGACGTCGTATTTCTTGACCATCGCCCGATACCAATCGACGAGGCCCCAGAACTCCTCTTTGCCGGCGACCTGCTTGGCAAGGTTCAACTGGCCGCCGATCTCGGCTGCGCGGTCAAAGACGGTGACCTTATGGCCGCGCTCTGCCGCGGTGATGGCGGCAGAGAGCCCCGCAGGGCCCGCGCCCACCACGGCGATTGTCTTGGCCGCGTCAACAGGATCGACGCGCAGTTCAGTCTCGTAGCAGGCGCGCGGGTTGACCAGACAGCTCGAGATTTTGCCACCAAAAGTATGGTCCAGACAGGCTTGGTTGCAGGCGATACAGGGCGCGATCTCGGCCGATTTTCCGGCGGCGGCCTTGGCGACAAAATCGGCATCGGCCAGCATGGGACGCGCCATCGACACCATGTCGGCGCAGCCGTCCACCAGCACCTCTTCGGCGACCTCGGGCGTGTTGATCCGGTTGGAGGTGATCAGCGGGATGTTCACCTGACCCATCAGCTTTTTCGTGACCCATGCAAAGGCCGCGCGCGGCACCGAGGTCTGGATCGTCGGGATGCGCGCCTCGTGCCAGCCGATGCCGGTATTGATGATCGTGGCCCCTGCGGCCTCTACCGCCTTGGCAAGCTGCACGACCTCTTCAAAGGTAGAGCCGTTGGGGATCAGGTCGATCATCGACAAACGGTAGATGAGGATGAAATCGGGGCCGACGGCCTCGCGCACGCGGCGCACGACCTCGACTGGCAGCCTCATGCGGTTCTCGTACGACCCGCCCCATTCGTCGGTCCGTTTGTTGGTGTGGGTGACGAGGAACTGGTTCAAGAAGTACCCTTCGGAGCCCATCACCTCTACCCCGTCATAGCCTGCTTGTTTGGCACGCAGGGCGCAGGCGGCGATATCGCTGATCTGCTTTTCGATGCCTTCCGCGTCCAGTTCTTTCGGGGCGAACATCGAGATGGGGGATTTGATCGCCGAGGGGGCGACGCAATCGGGGCTGAAGGCATAGCGCCCCGCGTGCAGGATCTGCATCGCGATCTTGCCGCCTGCCTCGTGCACGCGGTCGGTGACGATGCTGTGGTTGTCCACGTCCTTTTGCGATAGCATCATCGCGGCACCATGGGCGACCGACCCTTCGGGGTTCGGCCCGATGCCACCTGTCACCATCAGACCCACGTCGCCACGCGCGCGGGTGGCGTAGAATTCGGCGACGCGGTTCCAGTCCTGTGTTTCCTCGAGCCCGGTGTGCATAGACCCCATCAACACGCGGTTCTTCAACGTCGTGAACCCCAGATCAAGCGGGGCAAGCAGGTGCGGATAGTCGGACATTTGGCAAACCTTTCGAGGGCTGAATGTAGGGTACTGGACCGTTCTGTGCGGCAGTTCACCCCAAGCCTGCGGTTCTGTCACGCACAACGCTGCGTAAGCCAATATACATGGACGCGGGATTCGTGCTAACGCCGGTATGACTTCTCTTGCCGCGAAAGGCCCCCGATATGACGCCAGAAGAAATCGCCCGACTGCCCTATCGCCCCTGTGTCGGGGTCATGCTGGTCAACGCCGACGGGCATGTGTTTGTCGGGCAACGTCGGGACCGGGATCAGGACGCATGGCAGATGCCGCAAGGCGGCGTCGAAAAGGGCGAACACGCCGAAGTCGCCGCCCTGCGCGAGCTGGAGGAAGAGACAGGCATCCCCCCAAGCTCTGTCACCGTGGTGGCACAGACCGAGGGCTGGTTGCCCTATGATCTACCGATCGAACTGGTGCCCAACATCTGGAAAGGCCGGTTCCGCGGGCAAGAGCAGAAGTGGTTCCTGCTGCGCTTTCACGGGTCGGATGACGAGATCAACCTGGACACCGAACACCCCGAATTCTCGGACTGGCGCTGGTTGCCGGTGCGCGAACTGGTCGACAACATCGTCCCGTTCAAGCGCGAGGTCTATACCGCTGTGGTCAACGCCTTTGTCGAGCATTTCGCCGACGCCTGACAAAGGGGCGGCCCGCGTTCACCGTCTGCCCGATTGCGTAGCGGATATGGGCCAATGTGCATGATCGGAAACCGATAGTGCTGATTTGACCGGCCGCGCGGGCGTCGTGTGTCTTTTTCGGCCGTCGCGAACTTGACGGGGCGGGGGCGGATAGGAAACAGGTGGCTATCGGCGCGCGACGTCGGACCGCTTTGCCACAGGAAAAATCCCGATGAAGACATATGCCCTGACCGTGACCTGCCCCTCTGCGCGCGGGGTTGTTGCGGCAATTGCGAATTACCTGGCCGATCAAGGCTGCAACATCTCGGACAGTGCCCAGTTCGACGATAAGGAAACCGGCGGTTTCTTCATGCGCGTCAGCTTTGAAAGTGAAGCCGAGGTTGATCTGGCGACCCTGTCAGACGGTTTTGCCGATGCGGCGCGGCCCTTTGACATGGCCTATGAGTTCCACGACGAAGCGGTGAAGATGAAGGTCGTCATCATGGTTTCGCGCTTCGGGCATTGTCTGAACGATTTGCTGTACCGCTGGCGTATCGGCGCGTTGCCGATCGATATTGTCGCGGTGGTGTCCAACCATATGGACTATCAAAAGGTCGTCGTGAACAACGACATTCCGTTCCACTGCATCAAGGTCACGCCGGAAAACAAAGCCGACGCCGAGGCGCGGATCATGGCTGTGGTCGAAGACGCGGGGGCCGAGTTGATTGTGCTGGCGCGCTACATGCAGATCCTGTCGGACGAGATGTGCCAGACGATGTCGGGACGGATCATCAATATCCACCATTCGTTCCTGCCCAGCTTCAAGGGGGCGAACCCGTATAAGCAAGCGTTCCAGCGCGGGGTCAAGCTGATCGGGGCGACATCGCATTATGTGACCGCCGATCTGGATGAAGGGCCAATCATCGAACAGGACATCGTGCGCGTCACCCATGCGCAATCCGCCGAAGACTATGTCTCGCTCGGGCGGGATGTCGAAAGTCAGGTATTGGCGCGGGCCATTCACGCGCATATCCACCGGCGCGTGTTTGTGAATGGCAACAAGACGGTGGTCTTCCCCGCCTCGCCGGGGTCTTACGCCTCTGAACGGATGGGGTGAGCCACGGGGGCGCTAGCCGATGGTCGGCACATGCGCCCCTGCGTCCTTGTCCAACAGATCGATCAGCCGCGGATCATCCGCGACCTCGACCTGCCGCTTGAACGGGGTAAACCCGCTGCGGATGTAAAAGGACAGCGCCTGCGGACTGTCGAGCGTGCAGGTATGTAGATGAAACCGCGAGATCGGCCGCGCCCAAGCCGTGCGGATCGCGTGGTTCATCAGGTAGCGCCCGGCACCCGACCCGATCAGCGCGGGCGTCAGTCCGAAATAGGCCAGCTCGCACGTGCCATCAGCCGTGAACTTAAGCTCGAGCAGCGCCTCGTCGCGACCGTCTTTGGTCAGCGTGAAAAACTGCGTGTCCGCATCCGACAACAGCGCCTGCAATTCGGCGTCGGTTTTTGTGAGCCGTCCGAACCACAGCCAATCCTGTCCGACCCGCCGAAAGATATCACGGTACCAGTCCAGTGTTGGGGTCAACGCGCGCAGGGTCACGCCCTCGGGGGCGGGGACATCCCGCAGGGGGGCGGCCTCGCGCATCTCAAGATGTGTGACAACCATCGCCAGTTTGCCAAGCGGTACGTCGTGATATCCGTCGGTCAGCATCAGACCAGCCCTTTTTCCTTGAACAGCTCCATCATCGAGGTCTGCGGGCGCGGGCCAATGTGGCTGATCACCTCGGCCGCACAGATGTTGCCCATCTTGCCGCATGTCTCGAGGTCGCGACCCGTGGCCATGCCATAGAGGAACCCCGCCGCGAATTGATCGCCGGCACCTGTGGCATCCACGGGGGTCACCTTGGTCACGGGCACGTCGACGCGTTCGCCCTTGCGGATCAGCGTCACGCCGTCGCCGGAACGGGTGCAGACGACCGTGTCACAGATCGCCGCGGTGCGGGTCAGCGCGTCTTCCAGATCGTCGGTTTCCCACAGGGCGCGGATCTCGGCTTCGTTGCCGATGACATAGCCCAGATCGTTTTCGATCAGCGCGAGGAAGTCATCCCGGTGGCGTTCCACGCAGAAGGGGTCGGAAATCGCGATCCCCGCCATGCCGCCGCCCGCCGTCGCCGCGCGCGCCGCTTCGCGGAAGGCGGTTTTGCCGGCGTCGTGGTCAAAAAGGTAGCCTTCGAGGAACATCAGCTTGGCCCCGGAGGCCACCGCCTGCGGAACGTCGTCCGAGGTAAGCCCAGTAGAGATCCCAAGATAGGTGTTCAAAGAGCGTTCCCCATCCGGGGTCACAAAGATCATGCAGCGCGAGGTCGGGTTCTCGCCCCCGGTCACAGGCGCGTTGACAAAATCTATGCCGATGTCGGTCATTGCTTTGGCATAGAATTGACCCAGATCATCGTCATTCACCCGCCCGATAAAGGCCGTGGGCAAGCCAAGCGCGCCGATGCCCGCAATGGTATTGGCGACCGACCCGCCGGGGGTCTGCAGACGGTCTTGCATTGTCGCATACAGGTTTTCCGCGCGGTCCCGCTCGATCAGCTGCATAATGCCTTTTTCGATGCCGTTATCTTGCAGAAACGCGTCATCCGCATGCGAGATCACATCGACAACAGCGTTGCCGATGCCAACCACTTCGTATTGGGTCATTCGGTTTTTTCCTCATAGGGGCAAAGGTCACGGATGATGCAGGTTCTGCATAGGGGTTTGCGTGCTTTGCAATGGTATCGCCCGTGCAGGATCATCCAGTGGTGGGCATGGTGTTGGAAATCAACTGGGATATTATCCTCGATCGCGCGTTCTACTGCATCGACGGTTTTGCCGGGGGCGATGCGTGTGCGATTGCCGACGCGAAAGATATGCGTGTCCACCGCCTGCGCCGGATAATGCCACCACATGTTCAGCACAACATTCGCCGTCTTGCGGCCCACGCCGGGCAACGATTGCAGCGCCGCGCGGCTGTTGGGCACGACCCCGTCATAGTCATCCACCAGAATCTGGCTCAGCTTCATCACGTTCTTGGCCTTCTGGCGGAACAGGCCGATCGTCTTGATATGTTCGGTCAGCCCTTCCAGCCCGAGGTCCAGCATCTGCTGCGGGTGCTCGACGATCTCGAACAGGGATTTGGTGGCCTTGTTTACCCCCGCATCCGTGGCCTGCGCGCTCAGCGCGACAGCGACCAGCAACGTATAGACGTTGGTGTGATCCAGCTCGCCTTTCGGTTCCGCCTCGGCGTCCTGAAAGCGGGTGAAAATCTCGCGGATCGTGTGATAATCAAGGGTTTTGGCCATGCGCCAAGGGTATGCGTGGTTTCGCCTCTCAGGGCAAGCCGCGCGCGGCGGATTTTACGGGCGTCGCTGCGGCAGGGGGCTGCGTCATTTGGCGCATGTTTCGGGTCGCGCGGGGGCGGGGCCTGCCGTAGTCTGGCCCTATGACACATGTACCACAGCACACGCCCCAAACCACCGCCCCCGAAGATGCCGCCACCGCAGACGGCAGCGCCTATCACTACGGTGTGATGCGGCGGGCGATTGATCTGATCGATGCCGCCGCCGACCCGCTGGCGCTGGATCAGATCGCGGGCGAAATGGGGATGAGCCCGGCGCATTTCCAGCGGCTCTTCTCGCAGTGGGTGGGGGTGTCGCCGAAACGCTATCAGCAATATCTGATGCTGGATCACGCCAAATCACTGCTGCGCGACCGCTTTACCACGCTCGACACGGCGCACGAGCTGGGGTTGTCCGGCTCTGGCCGGCTGCACGACATGTTCCTGCGGTGGGAAGCCATGAGCCCCGGCGATTTCGCCCGCAAGGGGGACGGGCTTGTGATCTCGTGGGGGTGGTTCGACAGCCCCTTTGGCCCGGCACTGGTTATGGGCACGCCACGGGGGATCTGCGGATTGGCGTTCTCGGCCGAGATGGGCACCGATGCGGCGATGGAGGATCTGTGCCGCCGCTGGCCGGGGGCGACATTCCGCGAGGATCCGGCGGTACTGCGCGACTGGGTGCAGATTGCCTTTGGCCTACAGGGAGACGGGACGGACAAGGCCCCGATGTATCTGATCGGCGCGCCCTTCCAGATCAAGGTGTGGCAGGCTTTGCTGGCGATCCCGTCGGGCCATGTGACCACCTATTCCGAAATCGCCCAGACCATCGGCACGCCCAAAGCGGTCCGCGCCGTGGGCACGGCGGTGGGGCGTAACCCGATCAGCTGGCTGATCCCCTGCCATCGCGCCCTGCGCAAATCCGGGGGGTTAGGAGGCTATCACTGGGGGCTGCCGGTCAAACGCGCCATGCTGGCGTTTGAATCCGCCCGCGTCGACGCGTGAGCGTATCGGCGGGTTGCTGCCTATGGGTTTGAAGCTGCCGGTTCAACGGGAACAAAGGCTGGTGTAAAGCGTTATGTGACGATTGCCTCGCCCGAACGGGGCCACAACTTAAAGGCAGAATAAGATATGACACTTTCGAAAACCTCCATTGCTGTAGCTCTGACAAGCGTTCTGGCGCTGGCTGCTTGTGAACCCGGTCCGATTGGTGGCAACCCCAACGACCCGAACGCCAACACTCGTAACGGTGCGCTGATCGGTGCAGGCACCGGTGCCGTGATCGGTGCGCTGTCCAAAGGTGACGGCAACCGTGCACAAGGTGCCTTGGCGGGTGCGGTCGCTGGCGGTGCATTGGGTGCTGGCTATGGCTATTCGCTGGACAAGCAAGAGGCCGATCTGCGCCGTCAGCTGGATTCCGACGTGATCATCACCAACACAGGTGACCGTCTGATCGTGACCCTGCCGCAAGACATTCTGTTCGCGACAGACAGCACGCAGGTTCAGTCCGGTATGCAAAACGATCTGGCCGCACTGGCGCGGAACGTGAACGTCTACAGCAACTCCACGCTGCAAATCGTCGGTCACACCGACAGCGATGGCGAAGCGTCCTATAACCAGCAGCTATCCGAAGGCCGTGCGCGCGCCGTTGCGAATGTGCTGGTGTCGAACGGCGTTCCCGGCAGCCGCATCCAATCCGTGGGTCGTGGCGAAAGCCAGCCGGTTGCAAGCAACCTGAACGCAGCGGGCAAAGCGCAAAACCGCCGCGTTGAAATCGTGATCCTGCCAAACGCTGCCTAAGCCTTGGCGACATGAACGTGAAAGGGCCTCGGCATCTGCCGGGGCCCTTTTGTGTTTGAGGGGTGCCTTACGGGGGCTGACCGGCCGCCGCGGCGCTAGAGGTTGTCTTCGACGCGGAACCCCTCGGGGATGGTATCGCGCCCGTCCAGCATCAGATCGGCCATGACCTCGGCCACTTTGGGGGCCATGCCGAACCCGATCTTGAACCCGCCATTGGCCACGAACTGCCCCGGAGCGTCGGGCAAGGGCCCCAGCATCGGGGCACGGCTGCGGCTGCGCGGGCGCACGCCGGCCCAGCGGGTGATCACCGGCGCATCACGCAACACGGGCACCGCGGCACGTGCGGCGGCGATCACATCATCAAGCTGCGCGTCCGTCTCGGTGGGCGAGGTATACGCGCGCTCTGTCGTTGATCCGATGGCGGTGGTGCCGTCGCTATGCGGGATGATATGCACACCGCCCGCGAAAAGCTGTGGCAAGCCGCGCGCGTCATAGTCCAGCAGCGCGGCCTGACCCTTGACGCCTGCGCCGACCAGACGGCTGTGATTGGCAGTCATATGCGCCAGCCCCGCGACGCCCGTCGCCCACAGCACCTGTCCTCGATCTTCGCCCTCCGCCTGCACCGTCACGCCTTTGGCCGCCAGTGCCCGCACCAGCGCGTCGCAGGCGTGGCGAGGGTGGATCAGACCGCTTAGCGTGTCGTGGATCAGCCAGCCGGTGGGGCTGTCGGGCTGCCACGGGGTGTCACTCGCGCGGATCACGGACCATGTGGCCTGACCCTGCCACAGCGCCTTGGCGGTTTCGGCCCGCTGCTGTGCCAGTGCCAATGCCGCGTCATCGGCCACGGGTTGCAGGCGCCCCTTGCGGGCATAGCCCGCGTTGCCACCGCCTGCCTGTTCAACCGCTTGCCAGAACCCTTCGGCCATCAGCAGGCTGTCGCGTTGAAAGGCTTTCTTGGCGTTCCAGTTTTCAGGCACATGTGGGGCCAGCGCGCCGACGATACCGCCGCTGCTGCCTGCGGCGGGCCCATTCGGATCGATCACCTGCACAACCGCGCCGCGTTGCACGCAAGCCCATGCCACCGATAGCCCGAATATCCCCGCGCCGCGTATCGTGATTTCGGCCATTGCCAATCCTTGCCCTTTTTGCGCAGTGTTCGGCAACGCCCATAGCACAAGGCCATCCCATGGAGAACCAGACAGCTGATATCGAATGGAAAGACAGCGGTGTGCCTGTGTCCTCCAAGTTCGACGACCCGTACTTCAGCCTCGATAACGGGGTAGAGGAAACGCAGCATGTCTTTATTGACGGGAATGACCTGACCAACCGCTTCCGCGACGGGTTCCGCATCGGAGAGTTGGGGTTCGGCACGGGGCTGAATTTTCTCGTGGCCTGGGACGCGTGGGAGCGGCACGGCGCGAAAGGCACGCTGCATTTCACCTCGTTCGAAGCCTTCCCGATGTCGTCCGAGGATATGGCCCAAGCGCATCGGTCCTTTCCTGACTTCGATGGCAAGCGCGACGCGCTGCTGGACGCCTGGTCGCCAGAGGGTGGAGAGATGCGCTTTGGCGATGTGGTGCTGACCGTGGTGATCGGCGATGCGCGACGTGCGGTGCCCGCGTGGGACGGGCTGGCGGATGCGTGGTTTCTTGACGGGTTTTCCCCCGCCAAAAACCCAGAGCTGTGGGAGCCGGAGCTGCTGCACGATGTAGCACGGCACACGGCACCGTTTGGCACGGCCGCGACCTATACCGCCGCTGGCGCGGTCCGTCGCGCGCTGGAAAGCGCGGGCTTCGCGGTTGAGCGCACGACCGGTTATGGACGCAAGCGGCACATGACGCGGGCTGTGCGCGTATGAGCATGGCCACCAACCGCGCGGCGGCTGCGGCGCAGTCGAACAACATCCCGCTTGGCATCACCTTGATGGTGATCACGACTTTTGTGTTTGCGGTGCAGGATGGGCTGTCGCGGCATCTGGCCTCAGAATACAACGTGATGATGGTGGTGATGATCCGCTACTGGTTCTTTGCGGCCTTTGTGATCGCGCTGGCCAAGCGCCATGCGGGCGGGTTGCGGGCGGCGGCGCGGACGAGCCAGCCGGTGCTCCAGATGTTCCGCGGGCTGCTGCTGGCGGCCGAGATCTGCGTGATGATCGTCGCCTTTACGATCCTTGGCCTTGTGGAAAGCCACGCGGTCTTTACCTGTTATCCGCTGCTGGTTGCCGCCCTGTCCGGCCCCGTCCTGGGGGAAAGTGTCGGCTGGCGCAGATGGGCGGCGATCGGGGTCGGCTTTATCGGTGTGTTGATCATTCTGCAGCCGGGGATGAGCGTCTTTGACCCCGCCGCCGTGATCCCGCTGGTGGCGGCCGCGATGTTCGCGGTCTACGGGCTGCTGACCCGCTATGTCGGGCGCAAGGACAAGACCGCCACCAGCTTTTTCTGGACCGGCGTCACCGGGTCAGTGGCGATGACAGCCACGGGGCTGTGGTATTGGGAGCCGATGATCGCCAGCGACTGGCTGATCATGGGGTGCCTGTGCATCACCGGTGTCACGGGCCACTGGCTGTTGATCCGCTGCTACGAAGTGGCCGAGGCGAGCGCGGTGCAGCCCTTTGCCTATTTGCAACTGGTCTTTGCCGCGATCATCGGCATCAGCGCCTTTGGCGAAACCGTGCGCCCCAATGTCGCCATCGGGGCGGCGCTGATCGTCGCGGCGGGGCTATTCACCTTTTGGCGCGAACGGCAAAAGGGTCGTGCCCGTTAGTTCCTCTGTAAAGGGTTGGGGCAGGGGGTCTTTGCCCATGCGCGCGCGGTAAACGGGCAGGCTTTCGGTCACCCGCATCACATAGTTCTGCGTCTCGCGGAACGGGATCATCTCTATCCAGTCGACGATATCGATGTCGCCCTCGCGCGGGTCGCCGTAGGTGTCCATCCAGCGCGTCGGACGCGAGGGGCCCGCGTTATAGGCGGCCGAGACCATGACCACATTCCCGTTAAACCGGCCCGCCATCTGCGACAGGTATTCGGACCCCAGCAAAGCATTGTATTCGGGGTCGGCGGTCAGTCGGTCGGTGGTGTGCAGGGCGCTGATCTCCAGATCGCGCGCGACATCCTTGGCCGTGGCGGGCATCAGCTGCATCAGACCGCGTGCGCCCACATGGCTCTGGACCACGGGATCGAATTCGCTTTCGCGGCGGGCGATGGCCAAAACCATCTCGGGGGCCATGTTCAGGTCCAGCTTAATCGCATCATGCAGCGCGTAATAGGGGCCGGCGATGGTGATGCCCCGTTGTGCCACACGTTTGCCGATCATCACGGCCAGATGCGGCTGGCCCACATCAATCGCGGCCTGTCCAAGAAGGGCAGCGTCTTCGGTGATCAGCTGCTCTGCCAGATGGGTCCAGAACCGTTCGGCGGTCGACAGCTCGCCCGAGGCTTGCAGCAACAGCCCCGCCTGAAATAGCGGTGCCTGTGCCAGCGCCGATGTGCGCCAGTCCTGTTCAGGGGGCGCGCCTGCAAGGCTTGTATCGAACGGCAGATTGCCCCGCTCTGCCGCAAGCAGACCGTAGAAAGAGGATTGGAACTTCGCGCCTTGGGCATAGGCTTTGGCCGCGCCCTCGGCGTCGCCCATGGCCTGATACGCGCGGCCCTGCCAATAGCCCGCGCGCCCTTGGCTGATGGGGGATTCTACCGCGCCGTCATGGGCCTGAAAGTGACCAAGCGCCAGCTTGGGGTCTTTGAGGAACCGCAGGGCGATATAGCCCGACAGCCATTCAAGGTCCGCGAAATGTGACCCTTCGGACAGGAAGTGTTTCGACGCCATCTGATAGGCCCGCGCCGGATCGCCATTGCGCATTTCATCCCGCGCCAGCGCGCGGCGGCGGTTGGCCCATGCGGCGGGCTGACCAAGGGCCGCAGCGCTGACCGATTGCGACAGCATCAGATCCTTGGCGCTGTCGCCGTAGCCTTTGCGGATGCGCCATTCAAAGCGGTCAGCCTGTAGCCCCGGATCACCGGCCTTGCTGGCGGGCAGCGCGTCGATCAGGGCGTTTACGTCGCCGTCCAGATTTTGCAAGGCGATGCGGGTTTCGGCCAGCGCCTTGTCGGCATCACTGACCAGATCGAACATCTGGCGGGCTTCGGCGTGTTCCCGTTGCCATAGCATCTCGTCCAGACGGGCGGCGTGGTGCGGTTTCAGCAAGGGCCCATGCGCGTCAATGAACTTTGCCTGATCGTTTCCGCTCATAGGCAGGGTACGCCACGCCAGCACCAGCCGCGCCTGTGCCTCGCCCAGACGATCCGCACGCAGCAGCGCTGCGGCATGGGCCAGCACACCCTCGGGCGTCTGCGGGCCCTGACCGGTAAAGAAATCCAGTATCGCCTTGTCACCCTCGCGGATCACGGCCTCTTCGGACTGTCTGCGCAGATAGGCCTCGCCCGGCCAATCAGGGCGGCGGCGAAGGAAATCTGTCACCTCGGCATAGGTGCCCCATCCGGCGCGCAGGCGGTGCCATTCAATCACATCTACCGCAACGGCCCCGTCACGGCGCGCGATCAGGGCGGCATTATCCCAGCTGCCCGCGCGCATGGCGTCCATCGCCCATCCCAGCGGACGCGGCCTTTCGGCATGGGCCGGAAGGGCGAGGGCAAAAACCATCGTCAGCGTCGCCAAGGCGCGTCTCATCACTTGCATTTCCTACTGGTCAAAGGCTACAGCCTTGCAACATACGGCGCGGCGCGGGGGTTTCAACTCAACTTGCCGCTATCAGCAATTGGGCGCTTGCCCAGCAACGCAAGAATAGGAGCGTGCATATGCTACAAGGTTCACTACCTGCACTCGTCACGCCGTTCACGGACGGCGCGCTGGATTTGGCCACGCTCAAGAAGCTGGTGGAATGGCACATCGCGGAAGGATCGAACGGGCTGGTGCCCGTCGGGACCACCGGTGAATCGCCCACCCTGACCCATGCCGAGCATGAAACCGTTGTCGCCGAAGTCGTCAAAGCCGCCGCGGGTCGTATCCCCGTCGTTGCAGGTGCCGGTTCGAACAACACGACCGAAAGCATCCGTCTGGCCAAACACGCCGAAAGCGTCGGTGCCGATGCGGTTCTCGTGGTCACGCCCTATTACAACAAGCCGACCCAAGCCGGTCTGATCGCGCATTTCACCGCGATCCACGAGGCCTGCGGCCTGCCGATCATCATCTACAATATCCCCGGCCGTTCGGTCGTTGATATGCTGCCCGAAACCATGGCGGAGCTGGCCAAGCTGCCGCGCATCATCGGTGTCAAGGATGCCACCGGCGATCTGGCGCGGGTCTGTGACCAGCGGATGCTGTGCGGGCCGGATTTTGTCCAGCTCTCGGGCGAGGACGCCACAGCGCACGGGTTCAACGCCCAAGGCGGCGTGGGCTGTATCTCTGTCACCGCGAATGTCGCGCCCAAGCTGCTAAGCCAGATGCAGGCGTTCTGCCTTGCGGGGGACTATGCCGCGGCGCTGGAAATCCAGGACAAGCTGATGCCGCTGCACAACGCAATCTTCACCGAGCCGGGCCTGGTGGGTGTGAAATACGCGATGGCGCGTCTGGGGTTGTGTTCAGACGAGGTGCGCCTGCCGCTGGTGCCGCTGACCGATGCCACCAAAGCGCTGGTGGATCACGGATTGAAGCACGCGGGTTTGCTCGACTGATGTCGCGGTAAAATCACGGTTAAGACGGGGCGGCATCTAGCCGCCCTTTTTTATGGGCAGACCCAGCCAATCGGTCAGCGCATAAAAAAGGCCCCGGCGAAACGCCGAGGCCTAATGTGAATATCTGCCTTCGGGAGCAGAAAACGCTTATGGGCAAGCAGCCGTGTAACGCTGACCTGCGGAGTTCTGGTAGACGCACTGGCCGTTTTTGCCGCGGCCCAGGTATGCACCTGCAGCAGCGCCAGCCAAGCCACCCAGAACGGCGCCTTTGGTTTTGTCATCGTCGCCCGACACGACAGCACCCAGAGCCGCACCAGCAGCAGCGCCGGTTACAGAAGATTGAGTCTGCGTTTCGCAAGCGGCGAGTGCGCCAACCATAGGCAGGACCAAAAGTAGCTTTTTCATGATATACTCCATACTAGCTTCAGTACTTAACGCTATGTGACGGGTTTGGTTCCAGTAAGATTATTTTGATCGGCAACAAAGTGCCGGAGCGGCAGCCTATTTGCTGCCGAACACCCGACCCATTGCCCCATCCACAGCCGCGATGATCTGATCAATATCGTCCTTCTTCGCGATCAATGCAGGGCTGAAGCAGAGCGTGTTGTTCTTGCCCGGCACCGACCGGTTGGTCGCCCCGATGATCACCCCCTGTGCCATGCAGTCTGCGACGACCGCCTGAATCTGCGCTTCGACGACGGGAACGCGGGTGCTGCGGTCTTGGACCAGCTCTGCGCCAAGGAACAGACCCTTGCCGCGCACCTGACCGATCACGTCATATTTGTCCGACAGCTCTTCAAGCTCTTCGAGCATGTATTGCCCCATGTCGCGGGTGTTTTGCAGCAGGTTTTCGCGTTCGATAATCGCCATGTTTTCAATCGCGGCGGTGGGGCCCGCGGTGCAGCCCCCGAAGGTAGAGATATCGCGGAAGTAGTTCAGCGGGTCGCTGGCGTCGTCCTTGAACAGGTTAAAGACCTCTTCCGTCGTCACCAGACAGGCAATCGCCGCATAGCCCGAGGCCACACCCTTGGCCATCGTAACCATATCGGGCTGGACGCCGAAATGCTGGTAGCCGAACCATTCGCCGGTACGCCCGATGCCGCAGACGACTTCGTCAATGTGCAGCAGCACGTCATACTTGCGGCAAATCTCTTGCACCCGTTCCCAGTAGCCGTCCGGAGGCGTGATAACACCACCGCCGGCCGTGACGGGTTCAAGACACAGCCCGCCCACGGTGTCGGGCCCTTCGGCGAGGATGATCTTCTCGATCTGATCCGCGGCCCAAACGCCGTAGTTATCCTCCGGCGCGCCGTCTTGCTCGAACTTGCGATACTCCAGACAGTGGGGCACGCGGACGAACCCGTCGGTGAAGGGGCCGTATTGCGCATTGCGTTCTTCCTGACCGCCCGCAGACAGACAAGCGATGGTCGTGCCGTGGTAGTCGCGGTCGCGATACAGGATTTTGTGCTTCTTGCCGCCATAGCGTTTGTGGGCGATCTGGCGGATCATCTTGAAGGCTTTCTCGTTCGCCTCGGAGCCGGAGTTGCAATAGTATAGGCGGCTCATGCCCGGCATCTTGTCGATCAGCTTTTCCGCAAAATGCGACCCCGGAATAGACCCGGCAGACCCCGCAAAATAGTTCAGCTTGATCAGCTGGTCGCGCACGGCGTTGGCAATGCTTTCACGGCCATAGCCGACGTTGACGGTCCAGACACCACCGGACACCGCGTCCAGATGCTCTTTGCCCTTCTGGTCCCAGACACGCATGCCTTTGCCTTCGACAATGATCCGTGGGTCCGTGGTTTCATAGGCTTTGTGCTGGCTGAGGTGGTGCCAGATGTGCGCGCGATCTGCCTCGACCACACGGGAGATATCGTTTTCGCTAAATGTACCATCCATGTGCGTGACCTTTCCGAGGTTGGGATTGGGGGCGGGTGGCAAAGCACCCTGTTTTCAAGGCCCCATCGCAAACGCGCCACGCGTCTGTTTCGGCCCATGTGCAGTGATTGTTAGGAGCAACTTCCCCCTCTGAAAAGGAAAAACCTGCCACATAGGGGGGCGGGACGGGGAAGATAGACGCAAAAAGGGCCGGAATTGATTAAAATTCCGGCCCCTAAGCGATTGATTGATCTGTATTTCCCCGTTTTCAGACCGGGGGTAGGTCTTGCGGCTTATTTCGGGCGAAAGCTCGACTTGCCGCGTTTGGGGGCGGCATCGCCGCCACCGGCTTTGCCCGAGGGTTTGCCGCCCTTGGGTTTCGCGCCCAGTTTGCCCGGTGGGACAAAGCGTTTCGACGGGTCAGCGGCGCGGGCCTTGAACGGTTTATCCGCTGGTTTGCCGTCGCCACGGGGGCGGTCCGCCCCACGATCCGCTGGCTTTTCCTTTTTCCAGACGGCTTTGGCTTTGGGCTTGCCGCCGGGTTTGTCAAAGCTGTCGGGCTTGCCCGCAGATTTGGGTTTAGGCGTGGCACCGGGCTTCATCGGAGACCGTTCGGTCTTGTGCGACTTGGGCGGGCGTTCGCCTTTGGGGGCTTTGGGCTTGTCAAACTTCGGCTTGTCGCCGCGCGGTTTGTCGAACCCTTTGTCGGGGCGCGGGCCGCGTGGCTTGTCGTAGGAAACCGATGCTTCTTCGGTGCTGGCCGCACGTGGTTTGCGCGGTGCACGTGGTGCGTCGGGGTCATAGGGTGCGCGGTCGGGGCGTGGGCCACGATCGGGGCGCGGGCCGTTGTCAGAACGGGGGCCGCCACGGTTCGGTTTAGGGCCACGGCCGCCGGGCTTGGGCCCGCGCGACAGATCGGGGGCCTTGTCCAGCTTGGTCACAACCGCGCCGTCTTCGACCTTCATGTCGGGGCCAAGCGCGTTGGTGAACTTATCTGCCGAGGTCGCGAGAATCTCGACAAAGGTATGGCTGGGCTGCACGCGGATCGCGCCCACGTCATCCTTGGTCAGATCGCCCATGCGACAGATCATCGGCAGGATGGTGCGGGGTTCGGCGTCATCATTGCGCCCGATCGAGATCGAGAACCAGACCGACGGGCCAAAGTCGCCACGGGGGCGTTCGTCGGCAGGGGTGCCGGGCTCTGCCAGCTGCTCGGGCGCGGACTGGCGTGCACGGTACAGGTTCACAAAGGCCGTCGCCAGTTGCTCGGCGCTGAACTGTTCGACCAGATTGGCAACAAAGCCCGCTGCATCATCGGGGATCGGGTCAGACCATGCGGAATCGGCCAGCAAGCGCTTTTCGTCTTCGGCGTTCACTTCTTCAGCAGAGGGCGGGTTGGCCCATTCGACCTTCAGCTTGGCGCCGCCCAGCAGACGGTTTGCCTTGCTCCGCATCTTGGCGGGGACGATCAGCGCGGACACACCCTTGCGACCGGCACGACCGGTACGGCCCGAGCGGTGCAGCAATGTGTCAGAGTTCGACGGCAGATCGGCATGCACCACCAGTTCGAGGTTGGGCAGGTCGATCCCGCGTGCGGCAACATCTGTTGCGATACAGACGCGCGCGCGCCCGTCGCGCAGCGCTTGCAGCGCGTTGGTGCGTTCGGATTGCGTCAGCTCGCCCGACAGCGCCACGACCGAAAAGCCGCGGTTGGTAAAGCGGGTGGTCAGGCGTGCGACGGCGGCGCGGGTGTTGCAGAAGACGATGGCGTTTTTCGCCTCGTAAAAGCGCAGCACGTTGATGATCGCGTTTTCAGTGTCGCGCGGGTGCACGTTCAGCGCACGGTATTCGATGTCGGCGTGTTGTTTCTTTTCGCCCACGGTTTCGACGCGCTGCGCATCACGCTGGTAGGATTTGGCCAGCTTGGCGATCGCGGCAGGCACGGTGGCCGAGAACAACAGTGTGCGGCGCTCTTCCGGCGCTTCGGAGAGGATGAATTCCAGCTCTTCGCGGAAACCCAGATCAAGCATCTCGTCCGCTTCATCCAGCACCACGGCACGAATGTCGGACAGGTTGATGTTGTTGCGTTTGATGTGGTCGCACAGGCGGCCTGGTGTCGCGACGACGATATGCGCGCCACGGTCCAGCGCACGACGTTCGGTGCGTGTGTCCATGCCGCCAACGCAGGTGGTCACGACCGCACCGGCCTTGCCATAAAGCCACGTCAGCTCGCGGCTGACCTGCATGGCCAATTCGCGGGTCGGTGCGATGATCAGCGCCAGGGGCGCACCGGCGTGTCCGAATTTTTCATCATCGCCCAAAAGGGTCGGTGCGATGGCCAGACCAAAGGCCACTGTCTTGCCGGACCCCGTTTGGGCTGACACCAGAAGGTCGGCTTCGACCAGATCTGGGTTGGTAACCGCCTCTTGGACGGGGGTAAGCGAATCATAGCCTTGGGTGGCAAGCGCGTCTGCGATGGTTTGGATCAAGGGATTGTCCTGTCTGAGAAAATGTCGCGCTACAAATACGCGCGTCGCGGCAAAAGCGGATACGCCAGCCACGTGTTGCGCCCGTCCCTAGTCGGTTGTGACGCAAATGTACATCTCTTTGTCAGATGCGCAGGGCAAGGCAGCTATGCTTGCCCGTGGCTCTTTCAGGCGCTGACGGCATCCCCCCAAGCGGACATCACCTCTGTCACGCCGGTATTTTCGTCGCCTGCGCGCCCGACAGCAGAGGGGCAAGCGAAGTGATAGGGGAAGATCGTGCGCGGCGCGGTCACCACATTGTCCAGCGTGTCCTGCAGCGTCGCGATCACCTGCGGCGGCAGCGCCTGATCCACGATGGTCACATCGGCAAGGCTCATATCCGTGCGCGGCGCATGAAAGGCGGCTTCCAGATCCATTCCGTAGTCCAGCAGCAGTGAGGTCAGTTCGACCACAGCGGGCATGATCTTGCGCCCGCCAGACGCCCCAAGCGCGAATTGCGCTCCGTCGGCACGCTCCAGCAGCGTGGGGCACATATTCGCAAGGCAGCGTTTATCCGGCCCAAGCGAGTTCGGCTTGCCCTGTTCAGGGTCGAACCACATGATGCCATTGTTCATCAGGATGCCCGATTGCGGCAGCATCATCCGCGAACCAAAGATCGACAGCAGCGTTTGGGTGACGGCGACCATATTGCCCGCCGCGTCAACGACGCTGAAATGTGTGGTGCAGGACGGGTCGGGTTCATGTTCGATATCGCCCATCGTGTCATAGCGTTCCTGGTTGGCCTGCCGGATGGCACGGTCATAAGCGATGAACGCTTCGGCGTCGGGGGCGTCTGTGCCAGGCTGCCACGCGGTCATCAGATCAAGGGCGCGGCGCATGGTCGGGCCAGCGGTCAGGGTCGGTGTGGCGATGACCTCGTGCCCGCGGTAGGCATAGTGCATCGCGTCGACCAATGTCGCCTGATACTGGGCCAGATCCTCGGCCGTATGGTGCCCGCCCGCGGCTTGCAGATCGGCGACGATGGATTGCGCCAAAGGCCCCTCGTAAAACGCGCGCGGTCCGTCCTTGGCCACGGTGCGCAGCGACGCGGCAAGACGGCCAAGGTCGCATTTTGTCTCGCCCAAGGCGGTCCAGCCAGAGGATTTGGGAAAGCCGTCTGCGTCCAGAAACGTCTCGGCCGAGGCGGGGAAGGGGGCGAGGTCTTTGGCCGAACCACCAAGGATCAGCTGCGTGTACCAGTCCACAGGCAGACCATCATCGGCAAGCTTGATCGCAGGGGCCAGCAGATCGGCCCACGGTTTCGTGGCAAAGCTTTCATGCGCCAGACCCATGCCCGCGACCTGACCGGGAATGGCAATCGCCTTGGCCCCAAAGACATTGCGGTCTTCCAGCACCGAAGGCCAGGGGAACAGATCGCCCGCCTTGCCGCCCACGATGGGATAGTCCGCGATATCCAGCCCCTTGGGGGATTTCATCCCGAATTCGATGACCTTGGCCGTCTTTTCGCCCGCCATGCGCATGACCATAAAGCCGCCGCCGCCCATACCGCTCATCCAGGGTTCAGCCGCGCCAAGCGCAAAGGAGGTGGCAATCGCCGCATCCACCGCATTGCCGCCCTGCGCCATGACATCCGCCCCGACCTGCGCCGCGACACGGCTTTGCGAGGCGACGATCCCCTTGCGGCTGCGGGTCGCGGGTTTGGTGATTTGCCAAGAGGCATTCTGCTGCTGGGTCATTGGGGGCATCCTGATGTTTAGATGTGCCTACCCAACGCCAGTGTCAGCAGATTTGCAACCTTGAGGGGCACCGCGGCCCCATTGGTCAGTTGCTTTGTGTCGGTGCCGCTGAAAATGCGAACACGGGGGGCTGTGTCATCTCGTTCGACGGCGCGGATTTCGCATCGGGATAGATGAAGCCGTTGATCGGATAGACGCTGCCGTAAGACCCGGCCTGGCTTTCAAGGCGCACATCGGACCAGTCGTTCAGCGGAGATACGTCTTGCACGCTCATTCCAAGCGAGATCTTGTTGCGCTTCCAATTGGCGTGATCGACCTTGATCTCGCGCGGGGAAACGACTTCGGAGACGACGGCAACATGGCCCATAGGGTTCCGGCTGGTGCCTTTGAACGCCATGACCGACCCGACGACGGGTTCTTTGCCGCGCTCGTACAGGCCGTTGGCTTGCGCCCACCACGTATTGGCATTGCCGCGGATTTGAACGCCGCTGGCATTGCGTGCGAAGGGCACGCACCAGACGCGCTGACCTTTGGATTGCAAAACGCGCACCTCGCGGATTGCCATGGCGTGCAGGTCAGGGTTGATACCCGCCTGACCAATGGTCTGAATTTCAGACGGGCCGCGGGCGCAGGCTGCTGTCATCAGCAGGGCCACACACAAAAAAGGAATTCCGACTTTCGATGACCACTGGCGTTTCACGCTCATTTATCTGTCCTGCTGCCCGTTTCACTCACCTTACTGTCCCAGTAAAGTCCGGCAGACATTCCGCGATTCTCGGCCAAAAACAAAGCGTCAGGATTTTCGTGGGCAAAATTCCGCCGCTATTATTGCAAATTGTTAATTTTCGGGAACCGGGCGGAGGCCGCCGATTTTGACAATCAGGTCCAGCAGCTCTGCCACACCCTTATCGTGTTTCATCTCAGCAAAGAGATAGGGCAGATCGCCGCGCATCCGTTTGGCGTCACGGTCCATCACCTCTAGCGACGCACCCACATGCGGGGCGAGGTCGGTTTTGTTGATGATCAGGATATCCGACTTGGTGATCGCCGGCCCGCCCTTGCGCGGGATCTCTTCGCCCGCAGCCACGTCGATCACATAAAGCGTCACATCCGCCAGTTCGGGGCTGAAGGTCGCCGACAGGTTATCGCCACCGGATTCGATCAGCACGCAGTCCAGATCGGGGTGGCGGTCGCGCATCCGGGCGACGGCGGCAAGGTTGATCGAGGCATCCTCGCGGATGGCGGTATGGGGGCAGCCGCCGGTTTCGACCCCGATGATCCGGTCCTGCGGCAAGACCTGAAGCCGCATGAGCGCTTCGGCGTCCTCTTGGGTGTAGATATCATTGGTGATCACGCCGATCGACCAGCGGTCGCGCATGGCACGGCACAGGGCGGCGGTCGTTGTCGTCTTGCCCGCGCCAACGGGGCCACCAATGCCAATACGAAGCGGTCCATGGGGGGAGGTCATGTCTGGAACATCCTTGAGTAAAGCGTTTCATGTCGCATCGACGCGATATCGGCCAGAAAGCAGACGCTGCCGATGTCGTCGATGGTTTGGGTCAGGGCCAGCGTCACCGTGTCGTGGCACAGCGGGGCAAGGGCGGTGATCACCCGCTGCCCGTCCGTTTGCCCCAAGGGCACCGCGCGGATCGCGGCAGACACCAGTGCGCTGACGAAGGCGTGCAGGAACAGCTGCGCGCCTTGTTCCACGGGCAGCCCCTGCGCTGCGCAGGCCGCGCCAAAGGCGACGGGCAGCGTCAGGTCGGGGAGGTCATGCCCCCAGACGTCATTGACCACCCGCACAAAGGCCGCGCCCTGTTGGGTCATCTCGGTCAGCCGCTCTGACGAGGGGGCCAGCGCGCGCGCCAGCGCATCCACCGCGTCCATCCCCTTACCCGCAAAGCCAGCGTTCAGCAGGATCGCATCGGTCCGGCCTGCACCGTGGGTGATGATATCCGAAAGCCACGCCTGAAGGCTGGCCGCATCGTGAATGGTGCCGTCCTGCACGGCCATTTCCAGCCCGTGGCTATAGCTGAACGCGCCGATGGGAAAGCTGGGCGACAGCCATTGCGCGAGCGTGATCAGGGCTTGGGTTTGCATCGTCCGGCGGGCCTAATGTGCGTGGCTGTGGGTGCGCCCGTGGCCATAGGCACCGCCTTCGGGAATGAACGGTTCGGACACATCCCGCAACGTCGCGCCGAGCTTTGTGAGCATGTCGCGGATCACGTGGTCGTTCTGGATCAGCAGGCGGGCGGGTTCAAGCTGGCAGGGGCAGTGCCGGTTGCCGATATGCCATGCCAGCCGCACCAGATCGTCGCCGGTGATTTCCAGCAAGGCTTCCTTGGCTGCGATGACCTCGATGATCTGCCCGCCTTCAAGCTCGAACGCATCGCCGTGGTTCAGCGATTCCGTATGGGCGAGGTCCACGAGGAACCCGCGGTTATGGCTGGTCAGCAGGCGTTTGCGGCGCAGGAAGCGGTCGTCATAGGTCAGCACGCAGCTGTCGTCCGCATGGTCCCACTGGCCGTGGCGCTTGATCGTATGGGCGGGGGGAAGGTCGGTCATCTAGGGCCTCAGAACATGAAATAGCGTTGCGCCATGGGCACGGTTTCAGCGGGCGCGCAGGTCAGCAGCTCGCCGTCCGCGCGGACTTCGTAGGTTTCGGGGTTCACCTCTACCTTGGGGGTGGCCGCGTTGTGGATCAGATCGGATTTGCCGATATTGCGGGTGTTTTGCACGGCGATGGTCTGTTTGCGCAGGCCAAGGCTGTCGCGCAGCCCGCTCGACTGCGCGGCTTCCGAAATAAAGGTCACCGCGCAATGTTGAAGCGCGCTGCCATAGGCCCCGAACATCGGGCGGGTATAGACCGGCTGCGGCGTGGGGATCGACGCATTCGGATCGCCCATCTGCGCCACGACGATCATGCCGGACATCAATACCATTTCGGGCTTCACGCCAAAGAAGGCAGGGTTCCACAGCACCAGATCGGCTTTTTTGCCCACTTCGATCGACCCGACCTCGCGGCTGACGCCATGGGCGATGGCGGGGTTGATCGTGTATTTCGCGATATAGCGTTTGACGCGGAAGTTGTCGTTGTCGCCGGTTTCTTCCGGCAAACGCCCGCGCTGCTTGCGCATCTTGTCAGCGGTTTGCCATGTGCGGATCAGCACCTCGCCCACGCGCCCCATGGCCTGACTGTCAGAGGCGATGATAGAGAAAGCACCGATGTCATGCAGGATATCCTCGGCGGCAATCGTTTCGCGTCTGATCCGGCTTTCGGCAAAGGCAACGTCTTCGGGGATGGATTTATCAAGGTGGTGACAGACCATGAGCATGTCCAGATGCTCTTCGAGCGTGTTCACCGTGAAGGGGCGCGTCGGGTTGGTCGAGGACGGCAGCACGTGCTCCTCGCCGCAAATCTTGATGATGTCGGGGGCGTGGCCGCCGCCTGCGCCCTCGGTGTGGAAGGCGTGGATGGTCCGACCTTTCATTGCGCCAAGCGTATGTTCGACAAAGCCGGATTCGTTCAGCGTGTCGGTGTGGATCATCACCTGCACGTCCATGTCGTCGGCGACCGACAGGCAGCAGTCGATGGCGGCAGGGGTGGTGCCCCAATCCTCGTGCAGCTTCAGCGCACAGGCCCCGCCGTTTACCATTTCAACCAGCGCGCCGGGTTGGCTGGCGTTGCCCTTGCCCGAGAGACCGATGTTCATCACCACACCATCCATCGCCTGCAACATGCGCCCTATATGCCAAGGGCCGGGGGTGCAGGTGGTGGCAAGCGTGCCATGCGCAGGGCCGGTGCCGCCGCCAAAGCAGGTGGTCACGCCGGAATGCAGCGCGTCCTCCATCTGCTGGGGGGCGATAAAGTGGATGTGGCTGTCGAAACCGCCCGCGGTGAGGATGCGTCCCTCGCCTGCGATCACCTCTGTCCCCGGTCCGATGATGATATCGACATTGGGTTGGGTGTCGGGGTTGCCCGCCTTGCCAATCGCCGCGATGCGCCCGTCCTTCAGCGCGACATCCGCCTTGTAGATGCCCGAATGATCCACGATCAGCGCGTTGGTGATCACGGTATCCACCGCACCGTTTGCCCGCGTGACCTGCGACTGGCCCATCCCGTCGCGGATCACCTTACCGCCGCCGAACTTCACCTCTTCGCCATACGTGGTCAGATCGCGTTCCACCTCGATGATCAGATCGGTGTCAGCCAGTCGCAGCCGGTCACCCGTGGTGGGGCCATACATCGCTGCATATTCAGAGCGGGGGAGTGTGGTGGTCATAGGTCTCTCTTTCCTCGAAGCGCCTTAGAGCGCGCCCATCACTTCAGCGTTGAACCCGTACACCTTGCGGTCGCCTGCGAGCGGGATCAGTTGCACCTCGCGGCGTTGACCGGGTTCAAAGCGCACGGCGGTGCCGGCGGCGATGTCCAGCCGGTGACCACGCGCGGCGGCGCGGTCAAAGTCGAGCGCGGGGTTGGTTTCGGCAAAGTGGTAGTGGCTGCCGACCTGCACGGGCCGGTCACCGGTATTGGCAACCATCAGGGTGATGGCTGTGCGATCGGCGTTCAGGGTGATGTCCCCCGCGGCGCACAGCACCTCTCCGGGGATCATTTGCGCGCCTTGCGGGGGGCCTTGACCCGCCCGCGCAGGGCGATGGCCGCGGCGGTTGCGATGACGGCAAGCCCCATGAAGACAGGCATCCATTCGGCCCCGTGGGGGGCGATATGCACACCGGGGTGGGCAAGGGCAGGGCCAGCCATCAGGGCGGCGGGCAGGATCATCAGATGTTTCATAGCAGAGGCCTTTCTTGCGAATGGGGGCTAGCGGATAGGGTTGTGCACGGTGACCAGCTTGGTCCCGTCGGGGAAGGTGGCTTCGACCTGCACGTCGTGGATCATCTCGGCGATGCCCTCCATACAGTCGTCGCGGGTGATGACCTGGGCACCAGCCTGCATCATCTCGGCCACGCTGCGGCCATCGCGCGCGCCTTCGACGACGGTGTCGGTGATCAGGGCAATCGCCTCGGGGTGGTTCAGCTTGACGCCACGGGCCAGACGCTTGCGCGCGACTTCGGCCGCCATGGCGATCAGCAGTTTGTCTTTTTCACGGGGGGTCAGCTGCATGTCAAAGCATCCATGTTTTAGGAGGGGCCGCGCCGTGCAGGCGGGCGATGATCGGCACCAGAGACTGGCGCAGGATGTAACTGTCGGGCGCGAGCAGCCGCGCATAAAGCACGCCGTCGCGGATCAGGCTGGCACCGGCGCTGGCAGGCAGCAGCGCGCGCAGGGGGGCAAGCAGCGCTTCGGCATCGGGGGCGGCGTAGATCACGCTGGCCATGGCGCAGTTGCCGCGCGCCGTGGCGGTGCCTGCAAGCTGTGCGTGGATATCGCCGGACAGACGCACGGCATCGGCAAAGATAGGGTGCCCGTCGCGGCGGATCGTGATGTTATCGGCAAAGCGCGCGTCGCGCAGCGTTTCGCCCATGGAGACGCGGCCAAAGACCAGCGGCTCTACGCCGAAGAAACAGGCGTCGCCCGTCAGGTCCACCTCCAGCTTGCGGCGCAGGGCGGAGCCGTTGAACAGGATCGTTTCCTGCGGCAGCCAATCGACCCGTGCCCCCGCTTTTGCATCCAGCCGCGTGGTCATCTGCGCCATCGGGCCGGGTTGCGCCAGATAGACGCGCTCGGCCGCTTGACTGGTCAGGGTCAGCCGGCTGCCCGCACCCGCCGTGGCGGTGATCGACAGTTCATCGCCGCCCGTCATCCCGCCCGAGGTATTGAGGAAAACCCCCGTCAGCCCGCCCGCCGCCGCGCGCGGAAACAGCGCTTTGAAGCAGCCTTGCTGGTAGAGATCGCCAATCACCGACGCGCCGCCATAGGTCTTGCTACTGATGCGCAACGCCCCGCGGGCGCGGGGTTGCATCGGCACGGCAAGAGCCTGATCGGTATGGGCGGCGATGTTGATGGGGGGCCTCGTCCAGCTGAAAATAACTCCCATCTGGATAGCGTGATTCCCGTCGGGTGCGATCCGAAACGGGCATTTTTGGCGCAATTTCAGGCTGTATCTCGACGGCTGCCTAATATTTGAGCATATCCCGTCAGGGGCTTTGACCCGCAGCTGTGCCGCGGGTCAAGGCAGGTGTTTACAGGTCTACCCGTAGAAATACTTGGGCAGATAGGTCGCGATCTCGGGGATTAGAATGATCAGCAAGACCCCGATCAGCGTCACGATCACGTAAGGCGTCACAGAGGCATAGATATCGCCCATCGTGACGTCCGGCGGGGCCACCCCTTTGAGGTAAAAGAGGTTAAAGCCGAAGGGCGGGGTCATATACCCGACCTCCATCATGATGATGAAAAGGATGCCGAACCAGATCGGATCAAAGCCATAACTCTGCACAACGGGCAGGAATACAGGCAGGGTGATCAGCATGATCCCCACCGGATCCAGCACCATCCCAAGGATGAAGAGCACCGCCAGCATAAACACCAGCGACCCCCAACGCCCACCGGGCACAAGGTTCATCATGTCCTGGATCAGGCTTTGGGCCCCAAGCGCGGTATAGGCCGTGCTGAAGGCGTGGGCCGCGAAAAGGATCCACATGATCAGCGCGGTCAGTTTCAGCGTCGCGACAGAGGCTTCGCGGATCACGGCCCATGACAGCTGCCGGTTCACGCCCGTGGCGACCATTGCGCCAAAGACGCCGATGGCGGCGGCTTCGGTCGGCGTCGCGTAGCCGCCGAAGATGGCCCCCAGCACGATCACCACGATCAGGATCGGCAGGATCACCGCCTTGAGAGACCGCAGCTTCTGCCCCCAGTTCGCGCGTTCCTCTTTCGGGAGGGCGGGGCCCAGTTCCGGCTGCATCCAGCACCGCCCGCCGATATAGACGGAGACGAGGAAGAACAGCAGCAGCCCCGGTCCGATACCGGCCGCGAACAGACGCCCGACCGACACTTCGGTCAGCAGCGAATACAGCACCATCAGGATTGACGGCGGGATCAGGATGCCCCAGCCTCCGCCCGCGTTGATCGCCCCAAGCGCGAGCTTCTTGTCATAGCCGCGTTCCAGCATCTTGGGCAGCGCGATGGTCCCCATCGTAACAACCGCCGCACCCGAGATGCCCGACATGGCAGCAAAGATCACGCAGATCAGCACCGTGCCGATGGCCAGACCGCCGCGCAGCCCGCCCCACCATTCGTGCATCATATCGTAAAGGTCATTCGCGACCCCCGATTTTTCAAGCAGGATCGCCATGAAGACAAACAGCGGAATTGCCATCAGCGTGGGGGATTGCATCGTCTCCCACATTTTGGAGGCAAGCAGATAGAACCCCAGATCGCCCATTTCCGCATAGAGGAAGATCACCGATATCCCTCCAAGGGCAAAGGCCAGCGGGGTGCCGAGCATCACAAACAACAGCAGCGCGCCAAAGAAAAGCATGGTCAGGATTTCAACGCTCATGACTGGCCTCCTGCGGCTTGGGCGGCTTGGGTGTCGCCGGTGGCCGGTTGTCCAAAGATCGCGGGGTCATTGGGCAGCCCCATCAGGGTGCGCACATCGGCCCAAAGGCGTACGAAGCCCTGCAACAGCAGCAGCAAGGCGGCGACGGGGATCAGCGATTTTGTCGGCCACAGCGGGGCCTTCCAGACAGAGTTCGACCGCTCCATATCCGCGATGGCCTCGGACGCGATGTCGTAGCCTTGCCACAGCAGCACGCCGACAAAGATCAGGAACAGCGGCCATGTCACGATGTCCACCAAGGCTTTGCGTTTGGGGGAAAACTGGCCGTAGATGATATCGACGTTCACGTGACCGCGTTCGGTCAGCAGATAGCCGCCCCCGATGATCGCATAGACACCAAAGATCAGCGTCGCCAGCTCGGCAGTCCAGATCGCGGGCTGCCCGATCAGATAGCGCATGACCACATCGGCCAGCAGCAGGGCAAAGATGATCAGCACGCAAAAGCTGATCCAATAGCCGATAATGCGGTTCAATTGCGTGATGAAGCGCGCAAGCTTAAACAAAACGTTTCTCCCTCAAGACATAAAAGAAGCCGCCCGAAATGCAGGGACATGTCAGGCGGCTACATTGATTTTCACTGTGGCATCACCGGGGTCGAGCCCCCGGATCAGGCCCCTAGAGGTAGCCGAGGTCGGTCATCAAGGTTTTGTAGATATCCGCCGCCTTTGCCGCGCGTTCGCCTTTCTGCGCCTCTGTGTCGAGGATCTTGGCCGAGGCATCGGCAAGGATCGCCAGAACGTCGTCGGGCAGTTCGGACACCTCGATATCGTTCTCGGCGATGCCCGAAGAAATCGCGATGGCTTCGGCGTGCTGGTATTCGGCCGACCGCTGGAAGAAGCGCGTTTCCATCGTGTCGAGCAGGGCAGTGCGCAGATCGTCCTCCAGCCCGTCGACGGCCTCCATATTCAGGATAAAGGCGTCGGTGGTCTGACCAAGCGCGGGTTTGTAGTGGTATTTGCAGACCTCCCAGAGGGACATGGATTTCGCCCCCACGGCAGCGCCCCAATGCGCGCCATCCACAACGCCCGAGCTGAGCGATTGATAGAGTTCGGACCCGGGGATGTATTGCGGGGCGGCACCAGCGGATTGCAGGTAATCCAGCATCGTACCCGACGACCGCAGCTTGAGCCCTTTGAAGTCTTCGGCGGATTCGATCTTTTTCGACACGACGATTTCGACGGGCAAAACCTTTTCTGTCTTCATCATCACGCCATCGGCGTTCAGGTCTTCGTTCACCAGCGCCTCAAGGCCAAGGTTCTTGACGGCGTGTTCCATTTCCCAAGCCTGACGGAAGGTGCCGGGGATGCCGAACAGGAAGGACGCGGCCTGCGCCTGATCTTGCACATAGGACGGGCTGACCGTCCCCATGGGCACCACGCCCTTGCGCACGATATTGTAGATGTCGGGGCCTTTGGCGAACTCACCAGCACCCAGCAGATCCATTTTGAACGCGCCTTCGGTGCGCGTTTCTAGCACTTCGGCCAGTTTGCCAAGGCTGTCGGTGAAAGAGCTGGACGCTTTGGGCCAATGCGCTTGCACGCGCCAGTTGACCTTGCCCTGCGCGATCCCTTTGCCGACCAGCGCCGGTGTCGCCAGCGCGCCAAGAGCAGCGCCGCGCAGCATGGTGCGACGGTTCATATTGCCTTTTGTCATTCTATTTCCTCCCAGAAACTTCGGTTTCTCTTATCTGCGCGGCACGGGTTGCGCAGGCTCCCTAACGTCACCTTCACGTATCATTTGGGGCAGGTCAAACGGCTGTTAGCGATAACGGGTAATAATTCTGACATTTGTCAGTTTTGTGAGCACGGATTTGCCGAGACTTCAACCTGTGGTCCTTTGGCCTCGATCTCAGGTTACGAATTGCTGGCGGTATTGCGATGGGGTCACCCCCTGCACGGTGCGGAAACGGCGCGAGAAATAGGACGGATCGGCGAAGCCCAGACGGTAGCCAACCTCGGCCACCGACAGGCGGGTGAAGGCCAGCATGCGGCAGGCTTCCTCGACATGGCGGGCTTCGATGTAGGCGGTGGCGGACAGCCCCTTTGCCGCGCGACACAGGCGCGACAGATGTCCGGTGCTGATCCCGAGGGTGCTGGCAAAGTCCTTGGCCGTCCAGCCGGCGCTGTCCGGATCGGCGATAAGCTGGTCGAGCCGCGACAGGCGATCATCCCGCGGTGCGTCGTTGCTGCGGTTTCGCGTGGCCCCCCATGCCGCGATGCTGGCCAGAACCGCATGCCCCAGCCCCACGGCAATCTGCGCCCGAAACGGCGCCCCCGTCTGGGCCGCCACGGTTTCCAGCTGGGTCATCAGCGCGATCAGCGGGCCCGCGGCGCGACCAACCGTCGGCTTGGTCAGCGCCTGTGCGACCTCGGCATTGACGGGCCCGATGCTGTGCAGGATCGCAATGGGAAAGGATTGCACCATGCCTTGGGTATTCGGGGCAAAGTCGAAACTATGCACCATGCGGGGCGGGATAAAGACGACCGATCCCTGCGTTAGGGCAAATCGGTCGCCATCTATATTCGCCGTGCCGCCCCCCGAAAGGATGTAAAGCACCTGCGCCAGCTGCGCGTGCCGATGTGGCGCGATGTGCCACGCGTGATCCGGTGCGCGGTCCTTGATCCGTTCGCAATGGAGGACATCGGGAAAGCCTGTGGTTTCGCCAAAAAGCGCATAGCTGGGGATGGGGGAAAGCTCTGTCATGCACGGATTGTACCAGCAATTGCGCTAACGATCCATTCATCATGCACGTTCCGTACAATAGGTTAACCCGAAAATCGGGCAGGGAGCAGCTCTATGAAAACGGAAGTCGTCATTATTGGCGGCGGGCCATCGGGCTTGCTGCTGTCGCAATTGCTGAACGACGCAGGCGTCAGCACTGTCGTGCTTGAAAGGACCACCCGTGAACACGTGCTGTCCCGCATCCGCGCGGGCGTGCTTGAGGACGGCACAATGAACCTGCTGCGTCACGCCGGTGTCGGTGCACGGATGGACCAGCAGGGCTTGCCGCACAAAGGCTGCTACCTGACCGACAACGATCTGATGGTGCATATCGATTTCCACAAGCTGATCGGCAAGAAGGTCATGGTCTATGGCCAGACAGAGGTCACCCGCGATCTGTACGATGCACAGGACCAGATGGGCACCACAATCATTCACGAGGTCGAGGATGTGGTGATCGACGGTGCGGACAGCAATGCGCCCACGGTATCCTTCACCAAAGACGGCCAGCGGCAAGAGATCAGCTGCACTTACGTCGCGGGCTGTGATGGGTTCCATGGCGTCAGCCGCGCGACGATCCCCGCCGCCAAACGTCGGGAGTTTGAACGGGTCTACCCTTTTGGCTGGCTGGGGATTCTGTCGCGCACGAAACCGGTGAACGATGAATTGATCTATGCCAGTTCGGCGCAGGGCTTCGCTCTGGCCTCCATGCGTAGCGCAAGCCTGAGCCGCTATTACATTCAGGTGTCGTCGACCGAAAAGGTCGAGGATTGGAGCGATGACCGCTTCTGGGAGGCGCTGAAGCAACGTTTGCCGCGACCTGTGTCAGAGGCGCTCGTGACCGGCCCGTCGATCGAGAAATCCATCGCGCCGCTGCGCTCCTTCGTGAGCGAGCCTTTGCGGTGGGGAAACCTGTTTCTGGTGGGGGATGCCGCGCATATCGTACCGCCCACCGGTGCCAAGGGGCTGAACCTCGCGGTGTCCGATGTCTTCTATCTGCATGACGCGCTGATTGCCGCGCTGAAGCGAGGGGATCACAGCGGGGTTGACGGTTATTCCGCCCATGCGCTGTCGCGGATCTGGAAGGCGATGCGGTTCAGCTGGCAGATGACAACAATGCTGCATCAGTTCGAGGGCGAGGACAGTTTCGCCCCGCAGATGCGGCGGGCGTCGCTGGCGCATCTGGCGCAAAGCGAAACAGCGCGGCGCGATCTGGCAGAGAATTATACGGGGCTGCCGTTCTAAAGGCCGCGGCCGCCCAAACTAGGGTGCCGAAATGAAAGCAGGGCGGCCCTTGATCCCGGATCAAGGGCCGCCCTGTTTGGTGCTGTGGTATTCGGCTGCGTTTAGCCGCGGATCATCACCTTGCCGGGGCGGCCCGGTGTCAGCGAGGCTTTGAGCGCACCGGAGAGATCATCCAGCCCGAACTGCCCACCGTCTTCCAACACCAATTCGCCTTTGGCGACCAGCGTGACCAGTTCAGTGATCAGGCGCTTGCGCTCTTCGGGGTCCATGTCGCCGCTCACGCGGGAGCCCCAGAAGCCTTTGACGGTGATGTGCTTCATGATCAGCGCGCCAGAGTTCAGCGGCATCGGCGCACCGGTCGCGGTCCCGAACACGACAAGCTCTCCGTCCAGTCCCAGCAGATCGACCAGATCAGCCGAGATATCGCCCCCCACGGAATCGATCGCGGATGCGGCCCCTTTTTCGCCAATGATTTCGCGCGCTTTATCCTGCCAGCCCGCTTCCGAGGTCGATAGCACGTTGTCGATGCCCAGATCCGTCAGCTCTTTCACAGCATCTTCGCGCCGCACGAGGTTCAGCAGGTTGATGCCACGGCTTTTGGCGAGCGTGGTCATGATCTTGCCGACGGCCCCGTTTGCAGCGGTCTGGACGATCCAGTCGCCTTTCTGCGCCTTGAGCGTTTCCAGCAGAGAGATGGCGCTGAAGGGCATCGCGATCAACTGTGCGCCAGCAACATCCGAGATCACGTCGGGCAGGGGCAGAACACCAGTGGCGGGGGCGACGAAGTATTCGGCCCATGTGCCATGCACGCCCGCAATCGACACACGCTGGCCGATCATCGCTTCGTCCACGCCTTCACCGACAGCCTCGACGGTGCCAAGCGCTTCGCTGCCGGCAATCGCGCCGGGAAGCTCGGGCTTGTAGCCGTAGTTCCCGCGGATGGTCCAAAGGTCGTGGTTGTGGATTGGCGACAGGGTCATCTTGACCAGAACCTCGCCCGCCCCTGCGGTGGGGGTGTCGACATCGGTCGCTTCGATGACGTCGATCGGTTCGCCAAAGCTGTTGTGCACTGCTGCTTTCATGGGGGTCTCGCTTTCTTGTGGTTATCGTATGGTTAGGAAATTGGTGGTTTCTGACAAAGCCTGCTGCAACGGGAGCTGATCCTGCGACAGTTTCGACAGGATCGCGGCCCCCAGAAACTTGGCATAGAGCATCTGCGCTGCTGCCCGCGGATCATCGACCGGCGGGACAGAGCCTTCTTCGGCCCCGACAACCAGCAGCTGCGCAATGCGGCTGACCAACTGTGCCACGCCATCATCCAAGATGCGCCGCATGTCGTCGGACAGATCGGCAACCTCGGCCCCAAGCTTCACAACGAGGCACTGGTTGGCGATGCCTTCGGAATGAGCATGGGCCAGCCACGCCGACCAGAAGGACAGCAGCTTGTCACGGGCAGAACCCGACCCGCTGCACAGCGCATCCATGCGCGCCAGATAATCGTCGACATAGTCGTGCAGCAAAGCCTGACCAAAGGCATCCTTGGACGGAAAGTAATAATAGAACGACCCCTTGGGGACATCGCTTTCCCTCAGGATGCGCGCCAGCCCGACAGCGCCAAACCCGTGCTTGCTGATCAGCGCACGTCCGGCGGTCAGTATCTTTTGCCGCGTTTGATCTGATTTCTTTTGCTCTGTCATACGGGGGAGGTAAGAAGTAATAGACCGGTCGTCTAGTAGCGCGGCCAATTTAATTTTGTGCGCGGCTGTTCCTTGCCGTACAGCTTGGGATGGGGCGGTGTTCAAAGGGGCGAGGTACGCAATGGGAAAGGTGTCGGACCGAGCGATCATATGGGTGTTTTGCGTCTCAGGCGTGCTTTGCCTTGGAATCGTCGCATTCCTTGAAGTGCAGTACTGGGTCGAAAGCATCCCCTTCGCAGACACATGGGCCTATTTCCGCAACTACCACCCGATCCGGCACAAGCTGCTCGTGGCGTTCGGATGGGTCTTCGCCGCCGTCAGCGTGACCGCGGGCTTTGTATACGTAGGTAGGTTTGCGCTGCGTCGAAAACGCTGACGCGCGTCAGTCAGCCCCGGGTGGTGGGTGGCGTGTGTGCTGGAATGTAGGGGGAAGTTTGGTGGAGCCTAGCGGGATCGAACCGCTGACTCAGAGTGCCCGCCTCGCGGGCGCGCGTCAGTCAGCCTCGCGTGGTGCGTGACGTGTATGCTGGAATGTAGGGGGAAGTTTGGTGGAGCCTAGCGGGATCGAACCGCTGACTCAGAGTGTCCGCCTCGCGGGCGCGCGTCAGTCAGCCTCGCGTGGTGCGTGACGTGTATGCTGGAATGTAGGGGGAAGTTTGGTGGAGCCTAGCGGGATCGAACCGCTGACTCAGAGTGTCCGCCTCGCGGGCGCGCGTCAGTCAGCCTCGCGTGGTGCGTGACGTGTATGCTGGAATGTAGGGGGGGATTTGGTGGAGCCTAGCGGGATCGAACCGCTGACTCAGAGTGTCCGCCTCGCGGACGCGCGTCAGTCAGCCTCGCGTGGTGCGTGACGTGTATGCTGGAATGTAGGGGGGAAGTTTGGTGGAGCCTAGCGGGATCGAACCGCTGACTCAGAGTGTCCGCCTCGCGGACGCGCGTCAGTCAGCCTCGCGTGGTGCGTGACGTGTATGCTGGAATGTAGGGGGGAAGTTTGGTGGAGCCTAGCGGGATCGAACCGCTGACCTCCTGCATGCCATGCAGGCGCTCTCCCAGCTGAGCTAAGGCCCCATCGTGGATCAGAGATCCGGGAAGTGTATCAACCGTTCAAGGCCGATGCGCCGCTGAATAGGCGGTCGCGAAGGCGGGATCAAGAGGAAAATCTATCCCGCCCTCGCAAAATTCAATCAATCTTCGTCGTCGGATGCAACGTCGGCGATTTCTTCGAGTGGAACGGTATCATCATCGTCGTCGTCATCGTCCAGGATGTCGTCGTCCAGATCCACATCTACATCGTCGTCATCTACCAATGTCTCGTCATCATCCACATCGCCCTTCTTGGCTTTGGCGGTGACGGCATCTTCGGCGTCTGCTGCGATCATGCGTGATTTGGAGTTATCCACCTCGACCACTTCACCGGAGTAAGGGCTGATGATCGGATCTTTGTTCAGGTCGTAGAACCGCTTGCCCGTTGTGGGGCACAGGCGCTTGGTTCCCCATTCTTCATTGGGCATCGAAGTCCCCTTTTTGAAAGTGTTGTTGCGTATAGATGATTCAGGCCAAGTGCCATATGAGATAGGCACTGTCAAAGGCAATCGCCACCCCATCGCGACCCGGAACCCTGAAATGCCTGATCCTGTCCTGCCCGGAAACCCGCCTATCCCGCTGATCCTGCGCCGCTCTGCGCGGGCGCGGCGGATATCATTGCGGATATCGCAGCTGGATGGGCGGGTGACGCTTACCATGCCGAAACGCTTGAAAGAGGCAGAGGGAATCGCCTTTGCCCGCGAGAAAGAGGCGTGGATTCGGCAACATCTGGACGCGCGTGGCGCTGATGTTCTGGTGGGCATCGGGGCAGAGTTTCCCTTGGGCGGTCGGATGCTGCGGGTGGAGGCCGGGCAGGGCAAGCGGGTGGTGCTGGGGACCGATACGATTTCCGTGCCCGGTCCGGCGGCGCGTGTGCCGACCCGGCTCGCCGCGCATTTGAAAGAGCTCGCGCGGGACCGGCTGACTGGGGCCTGCGACGATTATAGTGCGCTGCTGGGGCGGCCGTACAACAAGCTAACCTTGCGGGATACGCGGTCGCGGTGGGGGTCTTGCACCTCGGACGGGGGGCTGATGTTTTCGTGGCGCTTGATCCTGACGCCGCCCGACGTGCTTGATTACGTCGCCGCCCACGAGGTCGCGCATCTGGCGCAAATGAACCATTCGCCCGCCTTCTGGGCCGAGGTCGAACGGATTTACGGACCCTATCAAGAGGCGCGTGGCTGGCTGCGCACCCACGGCAGCGACCTGCACCGGTTCAAGTTTACCGCGCAGGCCTAGGGCGCGCCCGCGTTTGCGACATTGACGCAGCGGCGATTCGTGATCACAACGGCGATATGAACCTGAACCCTCGCCCCCTTGATGCGCATCCTTTGGCCCATGACCGTGTCTATCGGCAGTTGCGGACCCGCATCATGCACGGCGATCTGGCCCCGGGACAGGCGCTGACCCTGCGGGGAATCGGCAAGGAATACGAGGTGTCGATGACTCCCGCCCGCGAGGCCGTGCGACGGCTGGCGGCGGAAGGGGCGCTGACCATGTCGGCCTCTGGCCGGATATCGACGCCGGAGCTGAGCAACGAACGGATCGAGGAACTGGCCGCCCTGCGTGCCCTGATCGAGGTGGAGCTTGCGAGCCGCGCCCTGCCGCGGGCCCACCTTGCGCTGATCGACCGGATGCAGGCGATCAACAATGCCATCTCGGATGCGGTGATCCACCGTGACGCGGTGAGCTATATTCGCACCAATCTGGAATTTCATCGCACGCTATACCTGCGGGCGCAGGCCCCTGCGATGCTGGCGATGGCGGAAACGGTCTGGCTGCAGATGGGTCCGACGATGCGGGCGCTTTACGGGCGGCTCAGACGGACAGAGCCGCCGCATTTTCACAAGCTGATTATCGCGGCGCTGCGCGCGGGCGACGAACCCGGTCTGCGGCTGGCAGTGCGCACCGACGTGACCCAAGGTCTGCGGATGCTGGCGACGTGATGCGCCAGCGGGCGGCGTAGATTACGCCGCCAGCCCCTTGGCCCCGAGGTCGAGGAATTTCTTGCGACGATCTGCCACCAGCGCCTTTGGGTCTTTGCCCGACAGGTCATCCAGCATCGCGGCAATCGCCTTGCGCACCGATGCAATCGCCTCTTTCCGATCCCGATGCGCGCCGCCACGGGGTTCGGGGATGATGCGGTCGTTGACGCCCAGTTGTTTCAGATCTTGCGCGGTCAGGCGAAGCGCTTCGGCGGCCTCGCGCATTTTCTCGGCATCTTTCCACAGGATCGATGCGCAGCCCTCGGGCGAGATCACGGAATAGACGGAATGTTCCAGCATGGCGACGCGGTTCGCCGTGGCAAAGGCAACCGCCCCGCCTGACCCACCTTCACCGATGATGACAGACACCAGCGGCACGCCGATCTGCAAGCATTTCTCGGTCGCGCGGGCGATGGCTTCGGATTGGCCACGCTCTTCCGCGCCTTTTCCGGGGTAGGCACCGGGGGTGTCCACCAGCGTGATCACGGGTAGCCCGAACTTGTCGGCCAGTTCCATCAGGCGCACGGCTTTGCGGTAGCCTTCGGGGCGGGCCATGCCGAAATTGCGTTCGATACGGGATTTGGTGTCGTTGCCTTTTTCGTGGCCGATCACGACGACAGGCGTGTCGTTGAACCGTGCCAGACCGCCCATGACCGCAAGATCATCGGCAAAGTTCCGATCCCCCGCCAGCGGGGTGTATTCGGTAAACAGGGCCTCGATATAGTCTTTGCAATGGGGCCGGTCGGGGTGACGTGCCACCTGACATTTGCGCCACGGCGTCAACGACTTGTACAGATCGTCAAGCATTTGGTGGGCTTTTTCGTCCAGCGTTTTGGCTTCGGCGCTCACGTCCATCCCTTCGGAGGACCGCGCCAGAGCGCGCAGCTCTTCCGCTTTGCCTTCCACTTCGGCCAGTGGTTTTTCGAAATCCAGATACTGTGTCATCACCTGCTCCGCGCTTTGTTCAGGGCTATATGGCGTTGATTTGCGGTCTTTGCAACGGAACCTGTCAGCTGGCCGGCCAAAGGGCAGGCAGCAACGACGCCGCGAGCAGCGCGGCCATGGTCACGTTAAACACCCGCAAACGCCGGGGATTGGTTAGAAAACGGGCCATCTGCCCGCCAAGAAGGGTCCAGAGGGTGATCGACGGCAGCGCCATCACCGCCACGACAAGCGCCGTGATCACCAGCGGCAATATGCCGGCAGAGGGCACGTAGATCGTGATGATGCTGAGCCCGAAGGCCCAGGCCTTGGGGTTGACCCATTGAAACCCCGCCGCTTGCAGAAAGCTCAGCGGTTTGGCGTTCGGGTCTGCGCTTTGCACCGGGGCGGCGGTGGCGATCTTATAGGCAAGGTAGATCAGATAAATCAGGCTCAGGATCTTGAGCACCGAATAGATGACGGGAAAGGCGTCAAACACCCGGATCAGGCCAAAGCCCACCAGCAGCAACATGACCATAAAACCAAGGGTGATGCCCATCATATGCGGGACCGTGCGCGCAAAGCCGAAGTTCGCGCCCGATGCCATCAGCATCAGGTTGTTCGGCCCCGGCGTGATAGAGGTGATCAGCGCGAAAAGCGCGAGCGCAGAGAGGACATCGATGGTCATGCTGCCTTGATGCCCCAAGCCGCGGGGCATGCCAAGCCCGCTTTGCTGCGGGGGAGGTGGCGCGGCGCGAGGGTCGCCTCGCGCCGCTGTTCAGTATCGCGGGGCTAGCGCGAGGCGATCATCTCGGACTGGCGCACGATGACTTCGGCCTGTTTGATGCTGGCGATATCGACCAAACGGCCCTTGTAGACGGTCGCGCCTTCGCCGTTGGCCTTGGCTGTTTCCATCGCGGCCAGAATCTCGCGCGCTTCGGCGACGGCTTCGTCGGAGGGGGTGAACACCTCGTTCGCGACGGCGATCTGCTTGGGGTGGATGGCCCATTTGCCGACCATGCCCAGGGTCGCCGACCGGCGCGCCTGCGCGCGGTAGCCTTCGTCGTCCGAGAAATCACCGAACGGACCGTCGACCGGCAGCACGCCGTGGGTCCGGCAGGCGGCGACAATGGCGGTCTGCGCCCAATGCCACGGATCGGACCAATGCTTTGCCCCGTCGCGCAGCATGTAATAGTTTTCTTGCGTGCCACCGATGCCGGTCGTCTGCATCCCCATCGAGGCGGCAAAGTCGGCGGCACCAAGGCTCATCGCTTGCAGGCGCGGGCTGGCGGCGGCGATCTCTTCGACGTGGGCGATGCCTGCGGCCGATTCGATAATCACCTCGAACGAGATTTTCTTGGTGCGGCCCTTGGCGGTTTCGATCGCCGTAACCAGCGCGTCGACAGTATATACGTCAGCGGCGCAGCCGACCTTGGGGATCATGATCTGGTCCAGACGCTCGCCCGCTTGCTCCAGCAGGTCGACGACATCGCGGTACCAGTAAGGAGTATCCAGCCCGTTGATCCGCACGGACAACGTCTTGTCGCCCCAGTCGACATCGCTGATCGCCTTGATGATATTGGCGCGGGCGCTGTCCTTATCCGTGGGGGCCACGCTGTCTTCCAGATCAAGGTTGATCACATCGGCGTCGGAACTTGCCATTTTTTCGAAGATTGCCGGGCGCGAACCGGGGCCAAACAATTGGCAGCGGTTGGGACGTGCAGGTGCTGTAGGCTGGATGCGAAAGCTCATATGCGGAATCCTTGAGTAATAAAGTTACGAGTTGCCTGCCTTGGGTGGTATTAAATTGCGCTGCGCCCTGCAAGGGTGATCTCGCACCTGCAGCATCGGCGGCTGAATTTCTGTGCACAGTTCTTGCTTGGATCGTCGAATACCCGCAAAATTCCCGCGCCATCTCTTGCGCCTACCATTCATTTGCAACCTTATCGCGCCGAAAGGCTGCGAAACTGAGCCAAAGCCAAATTGCAGGAGCATGTGATCATGATCAAAACACCTTATCTTCTTTTTCTGGGCGACGCGCCGGATCACCTTGCGGTTAAAGTGGCGCAGGGCATCAAGGACTGGCGTCCTGAAAATGCCGTCGGTCAGCTGCGGCTGGACGGGTGCAAGGCGGATCTGGGTCTGACCGATATGACGCTTGCGCAAGCGAAAGAGGCAGGCGCGCAGACCTTGGTGATTGGCGTCGCCAACCGCGGGGGCACCATCAGCGCCACATGGCGCGCCGTGCTGGTCGACGCGCTGGAGGCCGGTTTCGATCTGGCATCCGGCTTGCATAACCTGCTGCGCAACGAGCCAGAGCTCGTGGCCGCCGCCGAGAAACACGGGCGCAGCTTGCATGATGTGCGTATCCCGTCGGTGCAGTACCCGATTGCGAATGGCGTCAAACGCAGCGGCAAGCGCGTGCTGGCGGTCGGCACCGATTGTTCGGTCGGCAAGATGTATACCGCGCTGGCGCTGGACGCGGCGATGAAAGAGAAGGGGCTGAAAAGCAGCTTCCGCGCGACGGGCCAGACCGGTATTCTGATCACCGGCGAAGGTGTGCCTTTGGATGCCGTGATCGCGGATTTCATGGCCGGCTCGATCGAGTATCTGACCCCCGACAATGACGATGATCACTGGGATATCATCGAAGGGCAGGGCAGCCTGTTCCACGTGTCCTATTCCGGTGTCACCATGGCGCTGATCCACGGCGGCCAACCCGATGCGTTGATCCTGTGTCACGAGCCGACCCGCAAGACCATGCGCGGTCTGCCCGACTACACGCTGCCGACGTTGGAAGAAGTGCGCGACGTGGCGCTGACGCTGGCAAAGGTTGCCAACGCAGGCTGTCAGGTGGTCGGTATCTCGATCAACACCCAGCATCTGTCGGAGGCAGAGGCAGACGCCTATCTGGTCGAGGTTGAACAACGCTTGGGCTTGCCAGCCGTGGACCCGTTCCGCCAAGGTGCCGCGAGATTGGCGGAGGCTTTGGCAGCCCTCTGATCGGCCCTTCGGGGAGAGTTTAAGTGGCAAAATGAAGGAGCGGATATGCGTATTGAGGTAAGCCGGGATGTCTTTCGGCTGGCGCAGGTCTTTACCATTTCGCGTGGATCGCGGACCGAGGCGCAGGTGCTCACGGTGCGGATCACCGATGGCGGCGTGACAGGGTGGGGCGAATGTGTGCCCTATGCCCGGTATGGCGAGACGCTGGAGACGGTGACGGCAGAGATTGAAGCGCTGCGCGGGCCGTTGACGCGTGATGCGCTGTATGACCTGCTGCCGGCTGGTGCCGCGCGCAATGCAGTGGATTGTGCCCTGTGGGATCTGCACGCCAAGCAGGCGGGCAAACCTGTGTGGGAACTGGCGGGGCTGGCGCGACCGGGGCCCGAGATCACGGCCTATACCCTGTCGTTGGATAGCCCCGAAAAGATGCGCGAACAGGCGGCCTTGCACGCGCATCGCCCGCTGTTAAAGATCAAGCTGGGCACGCCGGATGATATGCCCCGGCTTGAGGCTGTGCGCGCCGGTGCGCCTGATGCGCAGATCATCATCGATGCGAATGAGGGCTGGTCGGCCGCGGTATACGCCGATCTTGCGCCGCATCTGGTGCGGCTGGGTGTGTCATTGGTTGAACAGCCTTTGCCCGCAGGGGATGACGATGCGCTCGTCGGGATGGAGCGGCCCGTGCCGATCTGTGCCGATGAAAGCTGTCATGACCGTGCGAGCCTTGCTGGGCTGAAGGGCAAATACGATGTGGTCAACGTCAAGCTGGACAAGACCGGTGGTCTGACCGAGGCGCTGGCGCTGCGCGATGCGGCTGTCGCGCAGGGCTATGAGGTCATGGTGGGGTGCATGGTCGGGTCATCGCTTGCGATGGCGCCGGCGGTGCTGGTGGCGCAGGGGGCAAAGGTCGTGGACCTTGACGGCCCGCTGCTTCTGGCCGAAGACCGCGACAACGCTTTGACATTTGACGCCGCCGGGGTGCATCCGCCTGCGGCCAAGCTTTGGGGATAAGACATGCGGACTGTATATGTGAACGGCGAATACCTGCCCGAGACCGAAGCCAAGGTTTCGATCTTTGATCGCGGGTTTCTGATGGCGGACGGGGTCTATGAGGTCACCAGCGTGCTGGACGGCAAGCTGATCGACTTTGACGGCCATGCGATCCGGCTCAGCCGGTCGTTGAACGAGCTACAGATGCGCAACCCGATCTCGAAGGAGGACCTGCTGGAGGTCCACCGCGAACTGGTGCGCGTGAACGAGATCGACGAGGGGCTGATCTATTTGCAGATCACCCGCGGGTCGGACGGGGACCGCGACTTTGCCTTCCCCGATCCCGAGACGACAGAGCCGACGATTGTCTTGTTCACTCAGTCCAAGCCCGGTCTGGCCGACAGCCCCGCCGCCAAGAAAGGTGCCAAGATCATCAGCATCGAAGACATCCGCTGGGGCCGTCGCGACATCAAGACGGTGCAGCTGCTGTATCCGTCGATGGGCAAGATGATGGCCAAGAAAGCGGGCTGCGATGATGCCTGGATGGTCGAGGACGGCTTTGTCACCGAAGGCACCAGCAACAACGCCTATATCGTGATGGGCAACAAGATCATCACCCGCGCCCTGAGCAACGAGATTTTGCACGGCATCACCCGCGCTGCGGTTCTGCGTTTTGCCAAAGAGGCGCAGATGGTCGTGGAAGAGCGTAACTTTACCATCCACGAAGCGCAGCAGGCGGATGAGGCGTTTACCACCTCCGCCAGCGCCTTTGTCATGCCCGTGGTCGAGATCGACGGCGTGGCCCTGGGCGATGGAACACCGGGCAAGGTCGCGCCGCGGCTGCGCGAGATCTATCTGGACGAGATGCGCAAGGCGGCGGTCTAACCCGCCTTGCCAAGGGGCTGGCTGCGCGCGGTCAGCCCTTTTCGCCGACGTTCTGTTCGAAGGCGATCTTGAACGCCTCTTTCTGCGCGTCCTTCGCGTCGGTCTGATAGTTGGCTTTCCATGCGTCCATGGTCATGCCATAGAACAGCTCGCGCGCTTCTTCCTTGCCCATGTCGATCCCGCGTTCGTTTGCGGCTTCTTGATACCAGCGCGACAGGCAGTTGCGGCAAAATCCGGCCAGGTTCATCATGTCGATGTTCTGCACGTCCGTGCGGTCTTGCATCAGGTGCTGTTGCAGCCGGCGAAACGCCGCAGCCTGAAGTTCGATTTCCTGTTGTGTGGGCATTATGCTCTCCTGCAAGTGGGGTGGGGCCAAGCTATGGGCTGGCCGGTGCGGGTTCAAGGCGGCGGGCCATGAATGAGGCAGGGCCTTCCGCCGCCCGCTGTCATCGTGCTGTCATACTGTGGTGGGCATAGACGGGGCAGGCGATCTTCGCTAAGTGTTAACGCTAACACATGTTAACGCTAACTTATTTACTATCCACTCTGACCGCCGCGCGTGTTAGACCCGTGGTAATGAGCGCAGGGGCTGCCAAAGCCCGCAGATGAAAAGGGACGTCACCAGTATGAAACGCACGCGGAATGTCAAAGTAGTTGCCACCTTGGGTCCGGCCTCGGACACGCACGAGACGATATCGGCACTGTTTCACGCGGGCGCGGATGTGTTCCGGTTGAACATGAGCCACGGCAGCCATGACGAAATCCGGATCAAGCACCAGATCATCCGCCAGATCGAAGAGGAAACGGGATCCACGATCGGTATTCTCGCGGATCTTCAGGGGCCAAAGCTGCGTGTGGGTGTCTTTTCGGGGGACAGCGAATTGCTGGTCGAGGGCGCGTCCTTCCGGCTGGACCTGGACGAGGCAGAGGGCAATGCCCGCCGCGTGTGCCTGCCGCACCCCGAGATTTTCCAGGCGCTTGAACCGGGCGCATCGCTGTTGGTCAATGACGGCAAAATCCGTCTGAAGGTCAAGGAATGCGGCCCCGATTTCGCGGAGTGCGAAGTGATGATCGGCGGCGTGATCTCTAACCGCAAGGGCGTGAACGTGCCGGATGTGGTGCTGCCGCTGGCCGCCCTGTCGGAAAAAGACCGCGCCGATCTGGAATTCGTGTGCGAGCTGGGGGTCGACTGGCTGGCACTGAGCTTTGTGCAGCGCCCCGAAGATGTGACCGAGGCGCGCGAACTGGCCAAGGGCCGTGCCGCATTGCTGAGCAAGATCGAAAAGCCGTCGGCCGTGGACCGGTTCGAGGACATCCTGGCGGTGAGCGACGGTATCATGGTCGCGCGCGGTGATCTGGGGGTTGAACTGCCGGTGCAGAACGTGCCGCCGATCCAGAAACGACTGGTGCGCAAATGCCGTGCGGCGGCAAAGCCGGTGATCGTGGCGACGCAGATGCTGGAATCGATGATCGAAAGCCCGATCCCCACCCGGGCCGAGGTATCAGATGTCGCGACCGCCATTTATGAAGGGGCCGATGCGGTGATGTTGTCGGCGGAATCCGCGGCCGGTGCCTATCCGGTCGAGGCGGTGCGCACGATGGATAACGTGGCCACCGAGGTAGAGCAGGACCCGACCTACACCCAGATTATCGAATCGTCGCGCAAGGTGGACCGCATGACCGTTGCGGACGGTATTGTCGCCGCTGCACGCGAGATTGCGGAAACCGCGAACATCAAGGCAATCTGTTGCTTCACCCAAAGCGGGACCACGGCGCTGTTGACCGCACGTGAACGCCCGCGGGTACCGATCATCGCGCTGACGCCCCTAGTCAAGACCGCGCGCCGTCTGGCGCTCACCTGGGGCGTCAATTGCGTTCAGACCGGTACGCTGGAACGCTTCAAGATGGCCGTGGTCAGCGCCGCACGCGTTGCCCGTGACGAAGGCTATGCCGGGCCGGAGGATATGATCGTTGTCACCGCAGGCGTGCCTTTCAACGTCGAGGGCAGCACAAATATCCTGCGCGTCGCACCCTGCGACGAACGATTGATTTTTAATACTGATCCGGAATAACCTCTGGTCAGGTAACAAGAATATATCGAGCAAGGGCAGGAATAATGGATACTGATCTGATTTTGGTGATTGGTCTTGCCCTTGCTGTGCTTTCTATCCCCTCTGTCGTGTCGGCCTTCTCTGATGGCCGTGCGCCGCGCGCGTCGGCGTTGACGGTGCTGATCGCGGGCGGGATGATTGTCTATGCCATCAACACCCATCCGGGCGGCTATGCGTTGGAAGACGTGCCAGACGCCGTTTTGCATGTGATTGCGCGCTACAAGTTCTGGTAAGCGCAGGCGTTTCGCGCTTTTGCCCTTGCTTTGGGCCCCTGTCCCTCCTATACGCCAGCTTCGTTCCGCGCGTCCGGCCTTCGTGGCATGCCGAGTCGCGCACCTACCGAACTCAAGTTAAGGAGACGGAAATGCCCAAGATGAAGACGAAATCGAGCGCCAAGAAGCGCTTTAAGATCTCGGCGACCGGCAAGGTCATCGGCGGTCAGGCTGGCAAACAGCATGGTATGATCAAACGGACGAAAAAATTCATCCGTGACGCGCGTGGGACAACAGCTTTGTCTGCACCCGACGCCAAGATCATCAAGGGCTTCATGCCCTACGACCGCTAAGATAGGAGAGCCGATATGTCCCGTACAAAAGGTGGTGTCGTTACCCACGCCCGTCACAAAAAGGTAATCAAAGCAGCCAAAGGTTACTATGGCCGCCGCAAGAACACCTTTAAGGTCGCCCGTCAGGCGGTCGACAAAGCCAACCAATACGCCACGCGCGACCGTAAGAACCGCAAGCGGAACTTCCGCGCATTGTGGATCCAGCGGATCAACGCCGCTGTGCGCAGCCACGACGAAGCACTGACATACAGCCGCTTCATCAATGGTCTGTCCCTGGCTGGTATCGAAGTGGACCGGAAGGTTCTGTCCGACCTGGCCATCAACGAGCCCGAAGCATTCGGTGCCATCGTGAAGCAAGCACAAGACGCACTGGCCGCGTAAGCGCCCTTTGCCGATCAGAAGTTTTAGAACGCCGCCCTGACATCGGGGCGGCGTTTTGCGTTTGAGCGGTGATCAGCTGGGGTCTTGTTGCGGCAGCGGTTTTTGAAACACCACCACAGCGGCCCCTGTCAGCAGGATCGCAGCGGCAGCCAGCAAGCTGGACCCGATGTTGCCCGTCAGGTCGCCCAAGGCACCGGCGGCAAAGGGGCCTGCGGTCTGCGCGATGGCAAAGACCACGGTGAACAGGCTCATCGCGGCGGCCCAGCTTTCGGCAGGCAGGTTCTGGCGGATAAAGCTGGTGATCGCGCCGGGGGCCATGAAGACGCAAAGCCCGAACACCACGGCTGAAATCACCACGGCTCCACCCGCAGGCAGGACGAGCGGCAGCGCCGATCCGATTGCGATGCCGGTCAGGATCATCGCCAAGGGCTTGCCCGAAGCATGCCGTGCCAGTACCCCGCGCCAGACGAAGGGCGAGGCGATCAGCGCCACCCCCATGATGATCCACACCGCCGAGATCAGCAGCGCCGGCGCCTGTTGATCCGTCATCCACGCAGACAGGAACGTCAGATAGACGATATAGCCCATGGCAAAACCGACGTAGCCTGCAAGCTCTCTCCAGATCAGGTGCAGCTTGATGCCGCCGGCTGCTGTGTTGCGCTGTGCAGGCACCGACAAACGCGCCGCGGCCCATAGGGACAGGGGCAGGCAGGCCACGCTGATCGCGCCGATGATATACCAGCCATAGCGCCATGATCCGGTGCCCCAGACCTCTATCATCAGGGGCAGGGATGCGCCTGCCAGCATGATCCCGATACCGCCGCCCGCGCCGAACAGGATCGCGATCGCCAGCGCATTGCGGCGCGCGTCGCCCGGAAACAGCCGCGCGGTCAGCACCCCTGCGGTGGAAAAGGACATCGCCCCGAACACCCCCGCCGCGATCCGCCAGAAGGTCTGCCAGCCCATCGTCGCCTCGTACCCCGTCGCCAGCAGCGTCAGCGTCGTGGTCACCATGCCGAACCCGAACAACCGCGCAGGCGCGATGCGCCCGATCAGCAGCAGCGTCAGCACTGCGCCGATGATATAGCCAATGGCATTCGCCGTGTTCAGCCAGCCCGCCTGCGCATAGGTCCAGTCCAACTCGGTCTTCATCGCGGGCAGGATCAGCCCGTAGGCAAAGCGCGCGAACCCGTTGGTGACCGTCACCCCCAGCGTCAGGCCAAGCAGCGCCAGCCAGGGCCGTGTGACAGGTCGGGGCAGGGACGGGTTGCTGTCGGGTTGTAAAATCTCGGCCACGCGCGGCACCCCCTTGATGGTTTGCGCCACTATGTGCCCGCGGTTTCAGCATCACAAGACCCGCTTCAAATGGCCCTGCCGCTTGTATTCGGGGCCAATTCTGCTAGCACCAGCCCGAGCAAAAGACATGAGGCCGATATGGACGACCTGAAAGCGAAATATCTGGGCCAGATCGCTGGTGCCGCCGACGAAGCCGCGTTGGAGGACATCCGTCTGGCCGCCGTGGGTAAAAAGGGCGAAGTCGCCCTGAAGATGCGCGAGCTGGGCCGTATGACGCCCGAAGAACGCCAGACAGTCGGCCCCGCGCTGAACGCGCTCAAGGACGAGATCAACTCCGCCATTGCCGCGAAGAAAGCAGCACTTGGGGATGCGGCCCTTGATGAGCGTCTGCGCAGCGAATGGCTGGACGTGACACTGCCCACGCGCGCGACGCGACAGGGCACGATCCACCCCGTCAGCCAGGTGACCGAGGAAGTGACCGCGATCTTCGCCGAGCTGGGGTTTTCGGTCGCCGAAGGCCCGCGCATCGACACCGATTGGTATAACTTCGACGCGCTGAACATCCCCGGCCACCACCCCGCACGCGCCGAGATGGACACGTTCTATATGGCCCGTGCCGAGGGTGACGACCGTCCGCCCCACGTGCTGCGCACCCACACCAGCCCCGTGCAGATCCGCACGATGGAGGCCGAAGGCGCGCCCCTGCGCATCATCTGCCCCGGTGGCGTCTACCGTGCCGACTATGACCAGACCCACACGCCCATGTTCCATCAGGTCGAAGGGTTGGCGATCGACAAAGACATCTCTATGGCGAACCTGAAATGGACGCTGGAGGAATTCTTTAGCGCGTTCTTCGAGGTCGAGGGCATCAAGACCCGCTTCCGCGCCTCGCATTTCCCCTTCACCGAGCCGTCGGCAGAGGTCGATATCCAGTGTTCCTGGGTCGACGGGCAGCTGCGCATCGGCGAAGGCGACGGCTGGATGGAGGTGCTGGGCTCCGGCATGGTCCACCCGAAGGTGCTGCAAGCGGGCGGGATCGACCCGAACGAATGGCAGGGCTTTGCCTTTGGCATGGGCATCGACCGTATCGCGATGCTGAAATACGGCATCCCCGATTTGCGGGCGTTCTTTGACAGCGACCTGCGCTGGCTGCGCCACTACGGGTTTGCGAGCTTGGATCAGCCGACGCTGCATGGTGGTTTGAGTAGGTGACGCTAGGCCAGTTTTTCCTTGGGTTGGTTACTCTCCTAGTTGCTACGGTAGTGTACCGCTGGCAGAAATCGGTGGATCAAAAGACGGTAGTATTGGCAGACCTAAGGGAGGCACTCTCAAGGTATGCAGCGCTCAGTCATTCTCTTTTTTTGAGGCAACCTTACATCGGGGATGAAAACAACGAGCAAAAATTAGCGGATTTTTTTTCGATTTCTGACGCTGAGATAGATCTTTACGCTTTGAGAGACCAAATTTACATCACAGCTCCAAGTGAAATTGTTGACGCGGTTCTTGACTGTGATCGTGCCTTTCGAGACTGGAAAATATCGTTCCCTAAATCAACCGAGGTTTCGGACGAAAAGAAGTTGGAAGTGGAAAAAACGTCCGCAGAATTTAGACTGAAGCATCGGCAAATGCTGATCATTTTTAGGTCAGAGTTTGAAAGCCATGTAAAATTTTTTGGACAAGGCTATATAGAGTATACGGTGTCACGATTAGTTCGTTCGCATAAGTAGCTCGATAACGGTCTTCGCTGTCATGGCCAATTTTCAAGCCTTATCGTGAGCTGCGCTAGTGAAATATCTTATACTTCTCCTCTGCTTTAGCGTTCTCCTCGCCGCCACCGCCACCGCCCAACCCCTCCCGCCCTGCGGCGGGGATACCGTCTGTAAAATTGGTGACCGCAGCTACAACATCCTGATGCCCGACGATTGGGATGGCGTGACGCCTCTGCCTGTCATGATGCACTTTCACGCTTTCCTGCGGCGCGGGCGCACGGTGATCCACCATCCGCGTATCGGGTCCGAGACAAAGCCCCGTGGTGTGATGCTGGTGGCCCCGTCGGCGCAGCATCGGGCGTGGCGGTTCTGGCAGGATGACCCTGCGGATATCGCCTTTGCTGACGCGGTGCTGGCGGATGTGGCGAAACGCTATCCGGTGGATCAAAGCCAGATCTATATCTCGGGGTTCAGCTTTGGCGCAGCGATGGCGTGGCGCTATGCCTGCGCGCGCGGCGACCGGATCGCGGGGCTGATGACCATGTCGGGCACGATCAAACAGGCCAGCACCTGCGCCAACCCGCCGCGTCAGGTCCGCCATGTGCATGGGCTCAACGACCTGTGGATGAGCCTGCCGCGCGGGCCCGAACATGACACCACCAATGTCGTAGCACTCTGGCGCAAGGCGTTCCGCTGCGGCAAGGGCCGGCTGGATGGCGCGCTGACCCTCGCCCCGGGGGTAGAGTTCGCGCATTTCACCTGGGACAATTGCGCCGGCGACCGCAGCGTGACGCTGGACATCCATACCGGCGGACATTTCATCCCGACCGGATGGCTTGGCTACCAGCTGGACGGGTTGATGCCCAAAACACCGGGCTAGGCGCAAAACGCAGCCGCACCGCATTGAAACCGCGCCGATTAAACGCTACGCCCTAGCGCAAGCATTGCATGAGGATCACCGCCATGAAATTCACACTGTCCTGGCTGAAGGAACATCTCGACACCACCGCGTCGATCGATGAAATCACCTATGCGCTGACCGATCTGGGGCTCGAGGTCGAAGGCGTCGAAGACCGTGGCGCGAAGCTGGCGGATTTTACGCTGGGCTATGTGCAATCGGCAGAAAAGCACCCCGACGCGGATCGTTTGCAGATCTGTCAGGTGGATACCGACGAAGGCGTGCAGCAGATCATCTGCGGTGCCCCGAACGCGCGTCAGGGCATCACCGTGGTTGTGGCAAAGCCGGGCGTCTATGTGCCGGGCATTGATACCACCATCGGCGTCGGCAAGATCCGTGGCGTCGAAAGCTTTGGCATGATGGCGTCAGAGCGCGAGCTTGAACTATCCGAGGAACATGACGGTATCATCGAGCTGCCCTCGGGCAATGTCGGCGACCGTTTCATCGACTGGCTGGCGGAAAACGACCCCGCCAAGGTCGACCCCGTGATCGAGATCGCGATCACCCCCAACCGACCCGATGCCTTGGGTGTGCGCGGGATCGCGCGTGATCTGGCGGCCCGTGGTCTGGGCACGCTGAAACAGCGCGATGTGCCCGCGGTCGAGGGGCAGTTCCCGTGCCCGATCTCTGTTTCGATCGACGAAGACACGCTGGACCAATGTCCGGTTTTCTACGGTCGTGTGATCCGCGGCGTCAAAAACGGCCCGTCGCCGGCGTGGTTGCAGGACAAGCTGCGCGCTATTGGCCTGCGCCCGATCTCGTTCCTCGTCGATGTGACGAACTTCTTCACCTATGACCGCAACCGTCCTTTGCACGTGTTCGACGCGGACAAGGTCGCGGGCAACAGCCTGCGCATCCACCGCGCCAAGGGCGGCGAGACCCTGATGGGGCTGGACGACAAGGAATATACCTTCAGCGAAGGCATGACCCTGATTTCGGACGCCGAAAAGGTTGAAAGCATCGCGGGTGTGATGGGCGGCGCGGAAAGCGGCTGTTCCATGGACACGGTGAATGTCTTTGTCGAAGCGGCCTATTTCGATCCGGTGCGCACCGCCTACACGGGCCGCGCGCTCAAGATCAACTCGGACGCGCGCTATCGTTTTGAACGGGGGATTGACCCCGAATGGACGCCATATGCCATCGAACATGCGACCCAGATGATCCTGGACATCGCAGGCGGTGAGGCGTCCGAGGTTGTCGTCGCGGGCAAGGTGCCGGACTATTCTCGCGCCTACAAGCTGGACGCGGCGCGCGTGCAGTCGTTGGTGGGGATGACCATCTCGGAAAGCGAGCAGCGCAAGACGCTGACGGCGCTTGGCTTCCGTCTGGAAGGCGACATGGCGCATGTCCCAAGCTGGCGCCCCGATGTGCAGGGCGAAGCCGATCTGGTCGAGGAAGTCGCGCGGATTGCGTCACTCACCAAGCTTGAAGGGCGCCCCTTGCCGCGCCTGACGACCGGCGTGCCCAAGCCCGTCCTGTCGCCGATGCAGCGCCGCGAGGCCATCGCGCGCCGCGCCTGCGCGGCCTTGGGCTACAACGAATGTGTGTCCTACAGCTTTATCGATCAGGCGTCTGCCGCGCTGTTTGGTGGCGGCACCGATGACACCCGTCTGGAAAATCCGATCAGCAATGACATGAGCCATATGCGCCCCTCGCTGCTGCCCGCCTTGCTGCAGGCCGCGGCCCGCAATCAGGCGCGGGGCTTCCCTGACATGGCGCTGTTCGAGGTCGGCCCCGTCTTCACCGGCGGCGAGCCCGGCGATCAGCATCTGCAGATCAGCGGCCTGCTGACCGGCAGCACCGGCCCCAAAGATGTGCATGGCGCATCGCGTCCGGTCGATGTGTTCGACGTCAAGGCGGATATCGAGGCGGTCTTGTCTGCCATCGGTGCCCCCGCCAAGGTGCAGATCAACCGCAATGGCGCTGACTGGTTCCACCCCGGGCGTCACGGGCAGATCTGCCTTGGCCCGAAAAAAGTGCTTGGCGTCTTTGGCGAAATTCACCCGCGGGTTCTGGCGGCACTGGATGTCAAAGGGCCCGCGATGGGCTTTACCATCTGGCCAGCCGAGGTGCCCTTGCCGCGCAAGTCCGGTGCCACACGTCCCGCGCTGAACACCAGCGCGCTGCAAGCGGTGGAACGTGACTTTGCCTTTGTGGTGGATGCCGATGTTGACGCGCTGACGCTGGTCGATGCGGCGATGGGGGCGGACAAGGCCCTGATTGACGATGTGCGCGTCTTTGATGAATTCATCGGCGGTGCCTTGGGCGAGGGGAAAAAATCGCTCGCCCTCACGGTACGGATGCAGCCAAGCGACAAGACACTGAAAGACGCGGATATCGAGGCGGTTGGCGCCAAGGTGATCGACAAGGTGACCAAAGCCAGCGGCGGCGTGCTGCGCGGCTAAAGCGAACGGAGGCGGTATGACACTGCATGTATATCTCTCGGGTGAAATCCACACCGACTGGCGCGATCAGATCATCGATGGCGCGGCAGGGTTGGATGTTGTGTTCACCGGCCCTGTCACCGACCACGCGGCCAGCGACGACTGCGGTGTGGCGATTCTGGGGGCCGAGGAAAACAAGTTCTGGCACGACCGCAAGGGCGCACAGCTGAACGCGATCCGCACGCGCAAGGGCATCGAAGAGGCGGATGTCGTCGTCGTGCGTTTTGGCGATCAGTACAAACAGTGGAACGCGGCTTTTGATGCGGGCTATGCGGCGGCTCTGGGTAAATCGCTGGTGATCCTGCATGTGACCGACCACGCGCACGCGCTGAAAGAGGTCGACGCCGCAGCTTTGGCTGTCGCCCAAGAGCCCGCGCAGGTCGTGCAGATCCTGCGCTATGTGCTGACAGGCACCCTGCCAGCGTAAGCACGCTTTGCACCGGATTGCGCGGTTTTCGCCTCTGTAAGGGGGAAAACCGTGCTTATCCGACAAAAACCCATCGTTATCTGGAAAACTTGTGCTAACGCATGCGCAGTATGTCGTGCGACGTAGCGGACACGGCTTTCAATCTTACGAGGGACAGACATGATTCAAGAATTCAAGGATTTCATTGCCAAGGGCAATGTTATGGACCTGGCAGTCGGTATCATTATCGGCGCGGCCTTTACGGCTATTGTGACCTCGCTGGTCAGCGATCTGATCAACCCTGTGATCGGTCTGGTCCTTGGCGGCGTTGATTTCACCAGCATGTATGTGGTGCTGTCTGGCGATGTGCCTGCGGGTACCGGTCTGGACGCGGCGCGCGAAACCGGCGCGGCGATCTTTGCCTATGGCGCGTTCATCACGGCCTGCATCAACTTCCTGATCATCGCTTTTGTGGTGTTTATGCTGGTCAAATCCGTTAACCGGCTGAAATCGCTGGCCGAACGCCCTGATGATGTCGCTCCCGAAGTGGCGACTGGCCCCAGCCAGTTGGATGTGCTGCTGCAAATTCGCGATGAGCTTGCCAAGAAGTAAACGTTTCAACCGCGTGACACGAAAAGGCCCGCAGGTGCACTGCGGGCCCTTTTCGTGGTGCGTAGGGGGTGGTTAACCGGCGATGGCCTGATCGGCGGTGATCGCCTCCATCCCGAGCGCGTCGGCCACGGCGGCGTAGGTCAGCTGACCTGCGTGCACGTTCAGACCTGCCTTGAGGTGGGGATCGTCGGTGCAGGCTTGCTTCCAGCCTTTATCCGCCAGTGCCAGCATGAATGGCATCGTGGCGTTGCCAAGCGCAATGGTCGATGTCCGCGCCACGGCACCGGGCATGTTGGCAACGCAGTAGTGCATGATGCCGTCCACGTCGTATACGGGGTCTTGGTGGGTGGTCGCTTTCGAGGTTTCAAAGCAGCCGCCTTGGTCAATTGCCACGTCCACCAGCGCCGCGCCGGGCTTGAGCTCGGACAGTTGCGCGCGGCTGATCAGCTTGGGGGCGGCGGCACCGGGGATCAGGACGGCACCGATGATCATATCAGCCTCGCGCGCCAGTTCGATCGTATTGCCCGCCGAGGCGTAAGAGGTGTTGAACACGCCGCCATAGATGTCATCCAGATAGCGTAGACGGGGTAGGGAACGGTCAAGCACGGTGACATCCGCGCCCATACCAGCGGCAATGCGTGCGGCGTGGGTGCCGACAACACCGCCGCCGATCACGACCACGCGCGCCGGACCAACGCCGGGGACGCCGCCCATCAGCACGCCGCGCCCGCCGTTGGCTTTTTGCAGTGTCCATGCGCCCACCTGCGGGGCCAGACGACCCGCGACTTCGGACATTGGCGCAAGCAGCGGCAAGCCACCATTGCGGTCGGTGACGGTTTCATAGGCGATACAAGTCGCACCGGAGGCGAGAAGATCCTTGGTCTGTTCGGGGTCGGGGGCGAGGTGCAGATAGGTGAACAGGATCTGCCCTTCGCGGAGCATCTTGCGCTCGACCGCTTGGGGTTCCTTGACCTTGACGATCATGTCGGCGCTGTTGAAGACCTCTTGCGCGGTGGCAAGGATCGTCGCGCCTGCGTCGGTATAGGCGGCGTCATCAAAACCAGCGCCGATGCCGGCCCCTGCTTCGATAACAACCTCATGTCCCTTGTTCACCGCCTCGTAAGCGGCATTCGGGGTCATGCCGACGCGGAATTCCTGTGGCTTGATTTCTTTGGGGCAACCGATTTTCATGAGTTCATCCTATTGAGGGTGCATTTGAATTACGGTACGCCCCTCGATACGCAATTGGGCACGGATTATGGGCCGTTATCCCCCTTGCTCTTCGAATACTCTGCTGCATATTGGTCATTTCACGCGAAAGCATTGCGCCACATGAGTCTAGACGACATCGATCGCCGCATCCTTACTGCCCTGCAACGCAACGGGCGGATGTCGAACTCTGACCTGTCGGAAAAGGTACATCTGTCGCCGTCGGCCTGTCACCGGCGCGTGCAGCGGCTGGAAGCCGAAGGGTATATCCGCGATTACGTCGCCCTGCTGAACCCGCGCAAGATGGGCGTTCCCACGACGGTGTTTGTCGAGATCACCCTACAAGGCCAAGCGGACGAGGTGCTGGACGCCTTTGAAAAGGCGGTTGCGCGTATTCCCGATGTGCTGGAATGTCACCTGATGGCGGGGGCCGCGGATTACCTGCTTAAGGTCGTGGCCGAAAATACCGAGGATTTCGCCCGCATCCATCGCCAGCATTTGGCGCGGTTGCCCGGTGTGGGGCAGATGCAATCCAGCTTTGCGCTGCGCACGGTGTGCAACACCACAGCGCTGCCAGTCGGTTAAATCGCGGACGGAAACAGCGCCATCCAGATGCCCGCGAACATCGCGATGCCGCCGATATTGACCCAAGCGTGCCATGTCGCATAGCGAAAGCGCATGGCGCGGCGCACATAAAAGCCGACGCCGATCACATAGGCAAATGCCCCGCCGATGATGCACCAGAGTGTTGCCAGCGGCACCCCTGTCAGGTCCGGCAGTGCGCAAAGGCCAATGGCGCCCAGCCCCAGATAGGACGCGGTGGACCATTTGCCCTGAACCTGCGGGTCGGTGATCTTTTTGTACATCGCCACCAGCGCCAGCCCCCATGACACACAAAGCAGCGTGATCGTCCATGTGGTGCCGGCCTGCACGAAGAACGGCGTAAATGTGCCCGCGATGCTGGGGTAGATCGCCGCATGATCAATCCGCCGCATCAATTTGCGCGCGTCATGCCACGGCGCGAAGTGGTAGGCGCAGGATGCAAGGTTTGATGCCAGCGCGCAAAGCACATAGACCACCACCGCGACCGTCACCGCCGTTTGCAGCGATGTGGCCGATTTCATCACCAACGCGCCGCCAGCCCCAAGAATCAGCGCAAGCCCCACAAGGTGGACGATCAGATCAGCCCGCCGGTGGATCGGGGCAACGCTGGGGTAGGTGGGCTGGGTCATGGTCTGTCCTGTCTCTGGCCGCTTTGCGATACGCTCTGCGGTCGGGTCCTGTCTACTGTACCCATGCGTCACCACGCGCGCAGCGGCAGACAAAAGAAAACCCCCGGCACCGAAAGGTAACGGGGGTTCGTATTCTTATGCGTCGCTTGGATGATTTACATCATGCCTTCGCGCTGCAATTTCTTCCGTGCCAGTTTGCGGCTACGGCGGATCGCTTCTGCTTTCTCGCGTGCTTTTTTCTCGGAAGGTTTCTCGAAATGCTGCTTAAGCTTCATTTCACGAAACACACCCTCGCGCTGAAGTTTTTTCTTCAGGGCGCGCAGCGCTTGATCGACGTTGTTATCGCGAACACTAACCTGCATGTGGTTTTCACCACCTTTCTAGTTTGAAGTTGCAAGGATTTGCAGGAACTGGCCATATAGCAACCGAAACCTATATTGTCTAGAGCAAAGCCAATCACCCCTTCAGGAGGCCGCTATGACGAACACGTCCCAGACACCGAAAGAACAGCTGCTGGATGCCGCGCTGATGCATGTCGCGTTTGACGGCTGGTCAGAGGCGACGTTCAAGGCTGCGGTCAGCGATACCGGCATGGACCCGACCGTCGCGCGTGCTGTCTGTCCGCGCGGTGCCGTCGACCTGGCCGTCGCCTATCACAAGCGGGGCGATCAGCAGATGATTGACCGGATGAAGGCCGAAAACATGACCGAGATGAAATTCTCGGCCAAGGTTGCCGCTATGGTCCGCTTCCGTCTCGAAGCCGCCACGGACAAAGAGGCGGTACGTCGTGGGACAACCCTGTTTGCCCTGCCGCAATATGCGCCCGAGGGGGCCAAACTGGTCTGGGGGACGGCGGATGCCATATGGGCTGCCTTGGGGGATACGTCCGAAAACGTGAACTGGTACACCAAACGGGCCACGCTAAGCGCGGTCTATTCCTCGACCGTGCTGTTCTGGTTGGGCGATACCAGCGAGGGCCACGCAGAGACATGGGCCTTCCTTGATCGGCGGATCGAGAATGTGATGCAGATCGAAAAGGTCAAGGCGCAGGTGAACAGCAGCCCGACGCTCAGCATGTTGATGGCCGGGCCCAACTGGTTGCTTTCCCATGTGAAAGCCCCCTCGCGGCTGCACCGTAGCGATCTTCCCGGTAGCTGGGGCAGCCCGCGTCCCTAGGCTGGCTTTCCTCGCCAGACCAGACCTGCTAGGTGCTGCGGCGTCCGCATCCGGCGCGGGCGCGGCTTATTGGTACTCACGCATATGCACCCGTTTCTGATCGATCTGGACAAGGTTTCCTACACCCCTGAAGGAACCCCGGTGCTATGTGATGTGACACTGCAGGCATCCGAGCGGCGGATTGGTATTGTCGGGCGGAACGGGTCCGGTAAGACATCTCTGGCACGGGTGCTGGCGGGGCTGGTGGCCCCGTCGTCGGGCAAGCTGCGGATCAACGGGGTGGATGTGGTCAAGGACCGCAAGGCGGCGCTGCGGCAGGTCGGCATCCTGTTCCAGAACCCCGATCATCAGATTATCTTCCCCACGGTGGAAGAAGAGATCAGCTTTGGTCTGACCCAGCTGAAACACGCCCCAAAAGAGGCCGCAGAGAGAACGGCGGATATCCTCGCCCGCTTTAACCGCAGCCATTGGGCAAAGGCGGCGATCCATCAGCTATCTCAGGGGCAGCGGCAGCTGGTCTGTCTGATGTCGATCCTTGCCATGCAGCCGCGCCTGATCATCCTCGATGAACCTTTTGCGGGGCTTGATATCCCGACGATGATGCATCTCACGCGCGTGCTGCACGCGGTAGAGGCGCATCTGGTGCACATCACCCATGACCCCGCGCATCTGGCGACCTATGACCGGATGATCTGGATCGATCAGGGTCAGATCGTGCAGGACGGCGCGGTGCCTCAGGTGACCCAAGCCTTTGTGGCACAGATGCAAGAGATCGGGGAAAGCGATGATTTCACTCACCTCCCCGGTTGAGACCCGCGCCCACGGTTGGCCTGCGGGGGCAAAGCTGGCAGCGCTTTGCGTAGCGACGATGGGGCTATTCAGCCTGACCCAACCCGCGCTGCAGGCGGCGGCCTTGGCGGTGGCCCTGCTGCTATATGCGCTGCCGGGATGGCGGTTTTTCAAGGTGGGGCTGGCGCGCTTGCGGGTGCTGCTGCCCTTCGTTGTGCTGATCATGGTCTGGCATATCGTGACCCGTGACATCATGGCGGGTGCGACCGTGACGTTGCGGATGATGACAGCGGTGGCGCTGGCGAATCTGGTGACCATGACGACCAAGCTGGCGCAGATGGTGGCTGTGGTGACATGGCTGACAACGCCGCTGCGCCGTCTTGGCATCCAGACCCGCGCGATCGAACTGGGCATCGCCCTTGTCATCCGCTTTACCCCCGTTCTGGCGCAAAAGGGCCGGTTGCTGGCGCAGTCATGGCGCGCGCGTTCCACCAAGCGGGTCGGCTGGCGGATGATCATCCCGTTTACCGTGCTGGCGATTGACGACGCCGAACATGTGGCCGAGGCCCTGCGTGCCCGTGGCGGGCTTTGACGTGAGCCTCTCCGCGACCTGACGCCTGTCAGTTCGCATTGTGTGTGCCGAAAACCGTGCCTATGGTGCGGCAAAACAGATTTACGGAGGAGACGTAGTCGATGACAGAAACCATGCGTGCGATAGAGATCACCAAGGCCGGCGGACCCGAAGTGCTGCAACCCACCGACCGCCCCATGCCACAGCCGGCCCACGGGCAAGTGGTGATCAAAGTGGCCTATGCCGGTGTGAACCGCCCCGATGCGCTGCAACGTGCGGGCATGTATGCGCCGCCCCCCACTGCCAGCGATCTGCCCGGGCTTGAAGCCTCGGGTGTGGTGTCCGCCTTGGGCGAGGGCGTCAGCGGTCTGGCTGTCGGCGACAAGGTCTGCGCGCTGTTGCCCGGTGGCGGCTATGCGGAATATGTCGCGACGCCTGCGGCCCATTGTCTGCCGGTGCCCAAGGGCATGGACATGAAGGAAGCCGCCTGCCTGCCCGAGACATTCTTCACCGTCTGGTCCAACGTGTTCATGCGCGGTGGCCTGAAAGCGGGCGAACGGTTCTTGGTGCATGGCGGGTCGTCGGGCATCGGGACGACAGCGATCCAGCTGGCGCGCGAATTCGGCGCACGGGTTTTTGCCACGGCAGGGACCGACAGCAAATGCGACGCCTGCGCCAAACTCGGGGCCGAGGCCGCGATCAACTACCGTGACACGGATTTCGTTGATGTGCTGAAAGCCGAGGGCGGGGCAGACCTGATCCTTGATATGGTCGGCGGCGACTACATCCCGCGCAACCTGCAAGCGCTGGCCGAAGACGGCCGTCTTGTGCAGATCGCCTTCCTCAGCGGGCCGAAGGTAGAGGTGAACTTTGCCACGCTGATGACACGCCGTCTGACGATGACCGGCAGCACCCTGCGTCCACAAAGCGATCTGGCCAAGGCCAAGATCGCGGAAGAGCTGCGCGAGAAGGTCTGGCCACTGCTGGACGCGGGCAAGATCGCACCGGTGATGGACAGCGAATACGCGTTCGAGGACGCGAGCGAGGCGCACGCCCGCATGGAGACAAGCGGCCATATCGGCAAGATCGTGTTGAAGGTCGACGCCAACGCCTAAGCGGCGGGCAGTGAGATCTGGCAAGGGGCGCTCTGATAACAGGGCGCCCTTTGTCGTTCAGGGGGCGTTACGCCGACAGGCGCGCCTCCCATGCATCAAGGGTTTCGGCCCACGCCGCGGGCACTTTGGCGACCTGATCACGGGCTTTATCTACGTCGCCCTGTTTGCAGTCCTGTTCGATGGTGGCGAGCAGCGCGTGCATGCGCTCTGCGCCGAACATGCCGCACAACCCGGCAAGGTCGTGGGTCTTGCGTTGCAGATCGTCGCGGTCCTCGGCAGAGGCTAGGGGCGGCAATTGCCCCTCTACACGTTGGCGCAGATTGCCAATGCGATCGGCAAGCTTTTCAGGGCCAAGCAGTTCGAACAATTCGTTTACCTGATTGGCGTTCAGCACCGGATGCTGCGGCTCGGCGTGCGTCGCTTCAGTCGCATCAGAGGCACCCTCAGCGGCAGGCATCACAAGCTCGCTTAGCGCGGTTTTCAGACGGCGCGTGTTGATGGGTTTTTGCAGAAAGCCTGTCATCCCGCCCGCGGTAAAGGCCGCGCGTTCGTTGGGCAGGGCGTGGGCGGTCACGGCCATGATCGGGGTATTGGCATTGGGCCCGCCCCCTTGAAGGATCACCTGCGTGGCCTGTAGCCCGCTCATCCCCGGCATCGAAATATCCATCAGGATCGCGTCAAACCTCTGTTCGGCCGCACGATCGATGCCTTCGGGGCCGCTGCTGGCAAGGGTGACCTCGTGACCCAGACGGCCCAGCATCGCCTTAAGCAGATCGCGGTTGATCTCGTTATCGTCGACAACCAGCAGGTTCATCGCGGGGGTGTCTTCGGTATCAAGCTGCGGTTGGGCGACGGGCTGCGGGGCTTCTGTCTGCACGAAGTCTGCTGGCAGTCGCACGATAAACCGTGCGCCTTTGCCAACCTCCGAGACGCAGGTGATCGTGCCGCCCAGACGGTGCACCAGCCGCCGCACGATGCCCAGCCCCAGACCGGTGCCCCCTGTGCGCCGTTCGTAGCGGCTGTCGAGCGATACGTAATCCTCGAAAATCCGCTTGAGGTCATCGGGCGGGATACCGGGGCCATTGTCTGCCACTTCGATATGCAGCATCGGCGCATTGGCCGGTTCCATGTCATAGGTCGCGCTAAGCACAATATCGTCGTCGGGGCTGAATTTTATCGCGTTGCTGATGAGGTTGACCAGAATCTGCTGCACCGCGCGCGGGTCTGTCAGGATGGGTGTGTCGGTCAGCCCGTCCTGATCCAGATGCAGGCGCGTGTCCGATGTCTTGGCCAGCGGAGTCATGGTGTTGACCATGCCGGCGGTCAGCGCGACCATATCACTGGCTTGCAACTCGTTGTCGTTGGTTTCGGCCTCGCTGCGTTCGATGGCTAGCACGTCGTCGATATGGCCCAGCAGGATGTCACCGGATTTCAGCGCCGCTTCGACGTATTTGCGCTGTTCGGCGTCCAGCTTGTCGTCGTGCAGCAAGTGGATGGCGGAGAGGATGCCGTTCAGCGGCGTGCGCATCTCGTGGCTCATCATCGCGAAGAAACGCGATTTTTCCTGATAGGCATCCAGTGCCTCGTCGCGGGCGCGGATGATCTCTTGCTCTTTTTGCAGTTTGTCGGTGATGTCGCGGATATAGGTGACGAAAACCGGCGCGTCGTTTGACCGCGCCAGCGACACGGAAAGTTCGACAGGGAAGATGCGCCCGGTGCCGTCGATCATCTCTGTCTCGTGACGACCGGTTTCGGCCAGCCGCGTTTTTCCCGTTGCGTTGAAATGGGCGAGGTTATCCCGTTGGCGATGGCGCAGTTTAGGGGGGACCAGCAGTTCGATGTAGCTGCGCCCAAGCGCATGATCGCGCGAGATGCTAAAGACCTCTTCGGCAGAGCCGTTGAAATCGATAATCTCGCCATCTACCGACAGCACCATTACCGCATCAAGCGAGGCGCGTAGCATGGTCGCCAGTTGCGAGTGGTTGCGTTCGACCTCGCGTGAGGCTCGGTTGAGCGTGATCGTCTGGCGCGACAGCCGCAGGATCGCGCCCAGTAGCGCAATGGTCACGGTCACCACGATCACCAGCAAGATCTCGATCAGCTGCGCGATCTCTTTGCGCTCGGCCTCTGCCGCTTTGGCGGCAAAGGAGATAGAGGCAAGCCCGATGTTGCGCGGCATATCCTCGACCGTGGCCAGCGCCTCTGAGAGGGCGGGCACACCTGCGGCGAGCGCCTCATCGCTGCCGTCGATCAGGGGGATCTGTGTGTCCAGAACCGCTTGTATCTTCTGGATTTCGCGGGTCAGGTCGCCGCTTTGCTGTACGCGTTCGGCGACTTCGGTGCGGCTGTAGAAGATGTCGAACCGTTTGCGCAGGTTCGCCAGATCATTTTCGGCACCCGACCGCGCCTGTTCAACGGCACCATCCAGTTTGAGAAAGTCGATTTCAAGCTGCGAGAACACCCATTCGGCATGATCCTGCTGCGCGCTGCCAAGGGCGCGCACGCGGTCCCAGACGTTGAACGCCAGGTAACCGGCAAGCAGGATGCCGACCATCAGCGCCAGGGCAAGAATATATCTTACCCTGTTGCGCTGTGGGCCGTCCTGCATCAAATCGGCCATGGTAAACATGCCTTGCGGTTACTTGATCGCCAGCCGGTTCAACTGCCAGATAGAACGGCTATAGATCGTTTCTGTCTGGTACTTTACGTCGCTGTCATAGGGATAGACAATCCATAGCGGACCTTTCCCGCGGCGCGACATCTCTTTGTCGTTGTTGGCATAGGCGATGATCGGCCCGTCGGACACCGCATCCTCCATCGGGATTTCGACCGCATAGTCGTTGATCGCGGTTGCTTCGATCATACCTTCGGACACGTCCAGCGTGTCCATCAGATCCTTGAGCGATACGCCCTGAAAGGTCTGCGCGCCTTCGGTCCAGATGGTTTCGGTCTCGAAGCTGGACGACGGCAGTTCTTTCAGCTGCTCCATCGTATAGGTGTGTTCCATGTCGCCTGTCGTGACGGTCAGAACGGCGTCTTCTTGTGCACTTACAGCAGTGGCCAATGCGGCACCGCACAGTGCGGCGGTGATTGTCTTGGTGAAAGCTTGAAACGTCATAACTCGGTATCCTTCCCCTGTGTTTGTACATCAACCTTAGGTTAACGCCGTTTGGAGAGCGACTGAGATTAAGGGTATTCTTACTATACGAAGGTATAGCCGTCAAAAATTCGACACAGTTATCCTATCCTCATGTGTGCTATTATTCGCCCATAAGTTGGTCTACGACTACTTAAGCAGCATTGAGGTGGTGGCGAGGGAAGGAAAGAACTTATGGCATTACGGATACTGATTGCGGACGACCACGATATGGTCCGCGAAACGATTGCAATGTTTCTGGACGCCGATGGCGGGACAGAGACGGTTGCAGCAAGCGACCTGCCCGAAGCGATGGCCAAGATAGAGGCAGAGGGGCCGTTTGATCTGGTACTGCTCGACTATACGATGCCCGGCATGAAGGGGCTTGAGGCGCTGCCTAAGGTCATGAAAGCCAACGAAGAAAAGCCTGTCGGTCTGATTTCGGGCACGGCAACGCGGTTGATCGCGGAACAGGCGCTGGCCATGGGCGCGATCGGTTTCCTGCCCAAGACGCTGCCTGCGAAATCACTGGTCAACGCGGTCCGCTTTATGGCCGCGGGCGAGATTTACGCGCCCGTCAACTTTATGTCTGGCAAGGACGATCCCGAAGAAACCGACTTTGAAAAGGCCCTGTCAGAGAGGGAGCGTCAGGTTCTGCGCGGCTTGATGGAGGCGAAATCGAACAAGGAAATCGCCCGCGACCTAGAGTTGCAAGAGGTCACGATCAAGCTGCACGTCAAAACGCTGTGCCGCAAGCTGGACGCCCGCAACCGCACCGACGCCGCAATGATCGCACGCAGTGCGGGGTTTATCTGATCGGGGTAAACAGCGCGTCGTCCAGCGTGCAATCCTTGATCACGTCGCGCCCGCAAGGCACCGGCTCCAGCGTTTTTGACAGGCATAGACGCACTTCTTGAATGTAGCCGCTTTTGCAGGTGACGGTAACGCCATCGGCCTCCATCGTCGGGTTTGCTTTCAGAAACGCTTCCTCCACCACCGAGGCGGGCAGGCGGATGTCGCCTGTGACCTTGCGAAACACCGCGGGGCGGGTCACGGCATCATAGGCCTGACGCGACAGATCAAAATATCCGGTGGCAGACAGGCCGGTACAGCTGCCGTGTTTCTTCCATTGATGCCACGCCAGACCGGGCGTTCCCATAATGTCAGCCATGGCGGCGGTCATGCCACGGGTGGGGGGCCGTTCGGCGGTGCGGCAGTAAGATGGAAACCCCCGATGCAGCTGCGGCCAAAGCCCGTGCATGATCCAGCCGTGATCGTGGCGCGCGTCGCATTGCGCGGAATCGCGCGCATCGCCCTCCAGCGCGTACCAGTTGGGCGACCAGCTGAGCGCCAGCACGTAATAGTCGAATTCCCCTGCAATTTCGCCCTTGGCCGCCACGGGGCGGGGCATCGGGGCCAGCAACAGACACAGGCACAGGATCAGCAATCGCATTGGGGTCTTTCCTTATTTTGCCGGTCCGAGTATAAGGCGTTCAAGTTCCCCCACAATGGAAACCGTTCTGCCCCGCAGGACAGCCTATTTCAGGCGACGGGGAAAGTGCGTTTTAAGGAGAGACCGACATGGCAAAACCGATTATGGCCCGCGCCACTGCCGTATGGCTGGTGGACAACACAACTTTGAGCTTCAAACAGATCGCGGATTTCGTGGAAATGCACGAGCTTGAAGTGCAGGGCATCGCGGATGGTGACGTGGCGCAAGGCGTGAAGGGCTTTGACCCGATTGCCAACAACCAGCTGACCGAAGAAGAGATCGAAAAAGGGCAGGCGAACCCGCTGCACAAGCTCAAGCTCAAGTTCAACGCGTCTGCCCAAGGCGAAGAGAAACGTCGCGGCCCGCGCTATACGCCGCTGTCCAAACGTCAGGACCGCCCCGCGTCGATCTACTGGCTGGTCAAGTTCCACCCCGAACTCTCCGACGGTCAGGTCAGCAAGCTGGTCGGCACCACCAAGCCAACCATTCAGGCGATCCGCGAGCGGACGCACTGGAACATTGCGAACATCCAACCGATCGATCCCGTGGCTTTGGGCCTGTGCAAACAGTCCGAACTGGACGCCGCCGTCCAGAAAGCCGCTGCCAAGAAAGCCGCCGAAGGTGGCTTGATGACCGATGACGAACGCCGCCGTTTGGTCAGCACCGAACAATCGCTTGGCATGGATACGGAGCCGAAGATGCCGACCTCTATCGAAGGTCTGGAAACGTTCACCCTGTCCGGCAACCCTGCGGATGACGAAGAAAAAGACCACGGCGACTATTCTGACGCCGACAGTTTCTTCAAGCTGCCCGAGGGCGGTTCCGACACGGATGAAGACGACGACAAGTAATTCGGTTCCGCCCTTCTGGCGGCTTCGGAACAAATCCGCTTAACCTTGTGTTGAGCTAGGGGTGCAGGGCAACCGCTCTGCGCCCCTTTTTTGACGTAGGGGGCATGCATGCTGGCGACGATACTACTCGGTCTGTTTTGGGGCGTTGTCGCACTCGTTGCTGCGATCAGCGTGCTTCCCTTTAGCAAGATACCGCATGGCGCGATCCGGGGGATGGCGTTCCCCCGTGAACAGCTGTTTGTGTTGACCGTGGCGCTGGCTGCCGTGGCGCTGGTGTTTCTTGAACCTGACCATCGCAACCCGGCGCTGGCGATCCTCGCTGTGATTGCGGCGATCCACACGGGCTACATCCTGAAGTTCACGCCGCTCTGGCCGCGCCAATCCGTGGATGCGACCAAGGCACAGGCCGCTGACGTGGAAAACCGTGTCACCATCCTTGCGTCAAACGTGAAACAATCCAATCGCCAGTATCAGCGTCTGATCGACCTGATCCGCACCGAAGACCCCGATATCGCCGCCGCGCTTGAGGTGGACCCGGACTGGGTCGACGCGCTTCATGACGCGCTGAAAGACCAGTACCCGCATTGGGTGAAAGTGCCCAAGGATAACTCCTATGGCGTGGTCATGATGTCCAAGATGGAGCCGTCAGAGACGCAGGTGCGGGACCTGCTGGTTGATGATGTGCCGTCGATCCGGACCAAGGTCGCGATGCCGTCAGGGCGGATGTGGCGTTTGTATATTGTGCACCCCGAACCGCCCGTGCCCTATCACGACACCAAGGGCCGCGACGGAGAGATCGCGTTGGTCGGCATCGAAGCCAGCAAGGACGATCTGCCCGCGATCGTGACAGGCGATCTGAACGACGTTGCCTGGTCCACCACCACCCGTCGGTTTCAGCGGCTGTCGGGGCTGCTTGATCCACGGGTCGGACGTGGCTTCTATAACACATTCCATGCGGGTATTGCCGTCATGCGCTGGCCCCTTGACCACCTGTTCCATGATGCAGAGTTCCGCCTGATCCGTATGTCGCGCTTGCCCAATATAGGGTCCGACCACTTCCCGATCCTGTTCTCGCTTGCCCTGACAGGGGAGCCTCAGTCGAATTCCACGCCCGAACAAAGCGACGCCGAAGAGCGCGCGGAAGTGCGGGAAATGGCAGCTGAGGAACGCGAAAAGGACCGCGAAGCCATCGGCACGGATTGGGAAAAATAGCCCCGATCCGTCACCGCTTACCGGTACGCAGCGCTTTGCGTGCCTCCTTGAAAAACGAATTGTCGTATCGAGTATTTTGCCACTTGCGCGAATCTGAAAACAGCGTAAATGCGCGCTTACAGACGCCAACGCACGCGCCTCTGGCCGGTCCGTCTGTCCGCGGATTGACCCCGCGCCTATGCAGCGACGGTAACGTCTCTTGAAACGACATGTTAGGGTACTCCCGCCCTTCCTTGCTCTTTGGAGATGACCATGAACGCCACAGCTACCGCCACCGTGAACACATCCGCAGCATCGAACTATGACGAAGCGGCTGATTACATCTGGAACAACAGCTTCGACAAACCGACTCTCGTCGTCAGCCGCGCCCGTGTGGGTGTACAATACGACGCGCTGCAAGCCGGTCTGGGCGATGCGCGAATCCACTATGCGGTAAAGGCGAACCCCGCCCCCGAGATCATTCGTATGCTGGTCGAACGCGGCTCGGGCTTTGATGCGGCGTCGCGTCAAGAGATCGAGCTGTGTCTGTCCCAAGGGGCGGATCCTGCGAAAATCTCTTTCGGCAACACCATCAAACGCGGCGTTGATATCGCCTTTGCCCATTCCATCGGGGTGACCATGTTCGCCGCCGACTGCGAGGCGGAGCTCGACAAAATCGCAGAGCACGCCCCCGGCGCGCGCGTCTATATCCGTCTGATCGTCGAGAATTCCATGGCGGACTGGCCGCTGACCCGCAAGTTCGGCTGCGCGGGCTCGCTGCTGCCAAGCCTGCTGGAGTACACCAAGTCCGTGGGTCTCGTGCCTTATGGTCTGTCGTTTCACGTCGGTTCGCAAACCCGTCGCGCCGAATACTGGCATCCCGTTCTGGATCAGGTCGCTCCGCTGTGGCACGCCGCGAAAGAAGCAGGGCACGACCTGCAACTGCTGAACATCGGCGGCGGTTTTCCTGCCTATCACGGTGATCCGGTGGATGCGCCGCGCGGCTATGCCGCCGCAGTCGTTGCCGCTGTCAAAGAACGCTTTGGCGAGATTCCGGTCCTGATGGCAGAGCCGGGCCGCGGCATGGTCGCAGAGGCAGGGCATATCGCGGCCGAAGTGTTGCTGGTGTCGCGCAAATCGGCAGAGGCGGCGCGCCGTTGGGTGTATCTGGATATCGGGCGTTTTTCCGGTCTGGCCGAAACCGAGGGCGAGGCGATCCGCTATGAATTCGTGACCCCGCATGACGGCAAGCCTGTCGGCCCCTGCGTGCTGGCGGGGCCATCTTGTGACAGTGCTGATGTGCTTTATGAAAAGAATCCGGTTGACCTTCCACTTGACCTAAGGGACGGTGACAAAATCTTGATCAAGAACTGCGGCGCTTACACCAGCTCGTACAGTTCGGTCGGCTTTAACGGGTTTCCGCCGCTTGATGTATTGGTCCTGTAACAGGATCATTGACGTCGCGCGGGAAGGGCCGTCTGCTTTGGGAGGAGCAGGCGGCCCATCTATTTTCAGCCCTACGGTTTGACGCGGGGGTTTTACCCGCGGTTTGTGCCGTTTTTACGGGAAACTCTTGACTTCCGCGGCCCCAAACGGTGTACCTGCCCCGAACAATTCTAGCCCTCGAAAGGGACCCGTCATGCACGCATATCGCAGCCATACATGCGCCGATCTGAGCAAGGAAAACGTTGGCGACAAGGTTCGCCTGTCCGGGTGGGTGCACCGTGTGCGCGACCACGGTGGTATCCTGTTTATCGACCTGCGCGACCATTACGGCATGACCCAAGTGCTATGCGACCCTGATTCCCCCGTCTTTGCCGAGGTGGAAAAGGTGCGGTCCGAATGGTGTATCCGCATCGATGGCGAGGTAAAGGCCCGCGACGCCGATCTGGTCAACACCAAGATCCCCACCGGCGAGATCGAAGTTTTCGTGCGCGACATCGAAGTGCTGGGGCCCGCGAAAGAACTGCCTTTGCAGGTCTTTGGCGATCAGGAATACCCCGAGGAAACCCGCCTGCGCTATCGCTACCTCGATCTGCGTCGCGAAAAAATGCAGGACAACATGGTGCTGCGGTCCGACGTTGTGTCGTCGATCCGCAAGCGCATGTGGGACCAGAACTTCAAAGAATTCCAGACGCCGATCATCACCGCGTCTTCCCCCGAAGGCGCGCGCGACTTCCTTGTGCCGTCGCGTCTGCACCCGGGCAAGTTCTACGCTTTGCCGCAGGCCCCGCAGCAGTTCAAACAGCTGCTGATGGTGTCCGGCTTTGACAAGTATTTCCAGATCGCGCCCTGTTTCCGCGACGAAGACCCGCGCGCTGACCGGTCGCCCACCGATTTCTACCAGCTCGACCTCGAGATGTCCTTTGTCGAACAGCAAGACGTGTTCGACACCATCCAGCCCGTGCTGACTGGCATTTTCGAAGAATTCGGCGGCGGCAAGGCTGTGGATCAGGAATGGCCGCAAATCTCTTATAAAGATGCGGCGCTGTGGTATGGCTCTGACAAGCCCGACCTGCGCAACCCGATCAAGATGCAGGTCGTGTCCGACCATTTCCGCGGCTCCGGCTTTGCGATCTTCGCGAAACTGCTGGAACAGGAAGGCACCGAAATCCGCGCCATCCCCGCGCCCACAGGCGGCAGCCGCAAGTTCTGCGACCGCATGAACGCCTTTGCGCAAAAAGAAGGGCTGCCCGGCATGGGTTATATCTTCTGGCGCGAGAAAACCGCCGACAGCGTGGCACAGGAACTGGGCATCACGGTGAAAGAAGCCCAAGCCAAGCTGAAAGCCGGTGAGGTCGAAGGCGGCATGGAAGCAGCGGGCCCACTGGCCAAGAACATCGGGCCAGAGCGTACCGAGGCGATCCGCCAGCAATTGGGTCTGGACGTGGGCGATGCGGCGTTCTTCCTAGGCGGCAAGCCCAAGTCCTTCGAAGGTGTCGCGGGCCGTGCCCGTAACGTTATCGGTGCCGAATTGGGGCTGACGGACGAAAACCGTTTCGCCTTTGCCTGGATCGTTGATTTCCCGATCTACGAGAAAGACGAAGAAACCGGCAAAATCGACTTTGAACACAACCCGTTCTCTATGCCGCAGGGCGGGATGGACGCGCTGATGGGCGACCCGCTTGAGGTGCTTGGCTATCAGTATGACCTTGCGTGCAACGGCTACGAACTGGTGTCCGGTGCCATCCGGAACCACAAGCCAGAGATCATGTTCAAGGCGTTCGAGATCGCAGGCTACGGCAAGGACGAAGTCGAAAAGCGGTTCGGCGGCATGGTGAACGCGTTCCAATACGGTGCCCCGCCCCACGGTGGTTGTGCGGCCGGTATCGACCGGATCGTCATGTTGCTGGCGGAAGAGGCGAACATCCGCGAGGTGATCCTCTTCCCGATGAACCAGCGCGCCGAAGATCTGATGATGAACGCGCCAAGCGAACCACAGTCGGACCAGTTGATGGAGCTGGGTCTGCGGGTCATCCCGCAGGACTAAGCCCTGCAACATTCCATAGAAAAGCCCGCCTTGGATATGCCAAAGGCGGGCTTTTTCGTTTGAACGCGATGGAATCGCGTTGGTGTCGGGGTGGTAGTCTATCTCAGGCCGGCCTGCGCCCAAAGGTCAGAAACCGGCGTGCGCAACCTCTACGACGGTCTGCGCGCCAAAGTCGCGCGCATGGGCAAAAGCCAGTGCCACGATCGCCACACCCACCACATTTGCCGCAAAGACGGTCCAGTCGAAACTGGTTTCCTTGGCGTAGACGCGACGCAGTTTGGTGAACATGATGTGCCCCTTGGGATGGGTGACGTGGGTGGGTTGGTGGTTGCGGATGCCATCAGCCTCGCAGGCGTTTGTGGCAAAAACAGGACCTTTCTGCGCTCCAGATTGGGTGATGTCATATGACATTCGGGTCTTGGCGCTGACAGCGCTTGGCCTTAACGTAAGCGCATGAAACAAGATGACCAGCCCCCCGGCCCACTTGGTGCCCCTGTTGCAGATTTTTCCGTCCCGCCGCGCCCGCCGCGGACGGTGATGGCAGGCCGCTACGCCCAGCTTGAACCGCTGAACGCCGAGGCCCATGCCGCCCTGCTGTTCCGCGCTTTTGAAGGTCAGGATCAACTGTGGCACTATATGTATGACGGGCCGTTCTCATCCTCTGCTCAGTTTCACCGCTGGGTGCGCGAGGTCGAAACCAAAGACGACCCGCTCTTCTATGCGATCAAGAACCTAGAGACAGGGCATATCGAAGGGGTGGCAAGCTATCTGCGCATCGCGCCAGAGGCCGGATCGATAGAGGTCGGGTCAATCACCTTTGGGCCCGCGTTGCAGCGCACGCGGGCGGCGACGGATGCCATGTATCTGATGATGAAATGGGCATTCGAGGCGGGATACCGTCGGTATGAATGGAAGTGTAACGCGCTGAACATGCCGTCACGCCGTGCAGCGCAACGCTTGGGCTTCAGCTACGAAGGCATCTTCCGGCAGGCGGCTGTCGTTAAAGGGCGCAACCGCGATACGGCATGGTTTGCGGCGATTGACGCCGAATGGCCGGGCCTGCGCGAAGCCTTCGAGGCGTGGCTTTCCCCTGCAAACTTTGACGCAGAGGGCAAGCAGCGCGAACGGTTGGGCGATCTGACCAGCCTCGTGCGGGTGTCCAGTGACCCATTGACGTGACCCGCGACTAGATCGCGATCTGCCGCATCAGGCGTTGGCGCAAGACCGACCGGATCACCCGTTGTTCTTCCATAGCAGGCAGGCCCAAGCTGCTGCGTGCTGCCAGCGCTGTCGCCGCCTGCTCCAGTGCTGCGTCCCGCGCGCTGCGCGCCACGCCTGTCAGAAACTGCGCGACATATTCCAGCGTCTGAGGCGTACAGGGGCCGGACAGAACGTCATCCATATGCGCCATGTCATCCTGCAACGCGATAGTGTCGGGCGTGATCGTTTCATCGGCAAGCACGGACAGTCCCAGCGGACGGTGATGCTGGGGCAGGGCGGCCAGCACGACCTGTTGAAACTGTGACAAAGATTGCAACGGTTTGCTCATGAAACGGTCTGCCCCTGCGGCCAACGCATCCGCCGCCAGATGGGTCTCCCCCGAAATCGCCAGTAACGCATCCACGCGGGGCTGCGATTGTGCCAGTTCCGCAATCAGATCAATGCCGTTTCCGTCTGGTAGCCCCAGATCGGCAATCACGATCGACGGGCGGTAGACCTGCAAATGCCGCCGCGCCGCGCGCAGGCTGTCGGCCCGTCTGATCCGCGCGCCAGAGCGGAGACAGAGCAGGCGCATCGCCTCGCAGGCAAAGCGGCTGTCTTCGATCACCAGAACGGTAAGGCCCAAAAGCGGGCGGTCGGCCGTGGGGGCGGGCAGGCTTTGGGCCTGATGTTCAAGCGTATCCATGATTCCTCCGTTATGCTTTGTGGGTGACCTATGGTTAGGCGCGCTTCGCTAATACGGTGTTAACGTGACGCATTGCTCTTGCGGCAGCGGCAGCCCATAAACCGGGTCAAATGTTGATTTGAGGGAGAAGAATGATGATCGGTCGCCTAAACCACGTAGCCATCGCCGTGCCGGACCTTGAGGCCGCTGCGGATCAATACCGCAACGCTTTGGGTGCGAATGTCGGTCCTGCGCAGGATGAACCCGACCACGGCGTCACCGTGATCTTTATCGAACTGCCCAATACCAAGATCGAACTGCTTTACCCGCTGGGGGACGATAGCCCGATCAACGGTTTTCTGGAAAAGAACCCTGCCGGTGGCATCCATCACATCTGCTATGAGGTCGAAGACATCATCGCGGCGCGGGATCGCCTGAAGGAAAGCGGCGCGCGTGTTCTGGGCAACGGTGAGCCCAAGATCGGTGCCCATGGCAAGCCGGTGATTTTCTTGCACCCCAAAGACTTTAACGGCGCGCTGGTCGAGCTGGAGCAGGTGTAACCATGGCCGTCATGTCAGGTATCGTTCTGTTCACCGTGATCTGGTCGATGGTCTTTATGATCCTGCTGCCAGTACGGGTGCAGACCCAGGGGGATCTGGGCCAGATCGTCGAGGGCACCCACGCGGGGGCCCCCGAACATCACCACCTTAAAAAGAAAGCGCTGTGGACGACCGCTGTGTCGATCGTGCTTTGGGCGATCATCGCGGGGATCATCCTGTCGGGCTGGTTTACCGTGGCGGATGTGGAGCAGTGGCTCCACGGGGCGCCGACACCAATTGGTGGAACAAATGGGTAAAGGTCGCCGCCCCTAGGATCGGAATCACCAGATTCAGCAGCGGTACCGACAGGGGAATCGCCATCAACACGCCGGCGGCCCAGATTGTAAGGCCATGTTTCCCGCGCAGACGCTTTGCCTCGGTCCGGCCCACCCGCCGGATCGCGGCAAGGGTGAAATACTCGCGCCCCAACAAGAAACCGTTCACGCTCCAGAAGATCAGGGGCGCGAAGGGGGCAAACATCAGGTACAGCACCAGCGCCACGACGTTCACACCGATCAACACCCCCATGAAGTTCACCGTGTCGCGCAGCGCATCGCCAAAGGGCACGGGCGTGGCGGGGGGCAGATGGGGGTAGTGTTCGGCCTCTACCGCGTCGGCCACATCATCCAGAAACATCGACGTGATGGCCGAGGCGACGGGCACCATCAGGAACACCGACAGCACCATCAACAGCAGCGCCGCCCCCCAGCTGAACAGATCGTCAAGCCACGAAACCTCGCCCAGAACGGGCAGCCAGTTGTCCTCTCCGGTCAGCCAGTCGATCAGCCAGACAAAGCCCGCAGACGCACCGACCAGCAGCAGCAACGCCAATCCGACACCCAGCAGCAGCACGCGGCGAAAGCTTGGATCGCCGACCTGTCCAACAGCCAGACCGAAGGCGCGAAAAATCTGTGCTATTGCCATGTGGTGATCGCCGTGATGTCGGGGCGCCCGCGCTCTGGCGGGGCGGAGGTTTCGGTGCCGATATGGATGATGCCTGCGATGCGTTCATGCTCCGCGAGGTCGAAAGCCTCGGTCATGAAGGCGCGGTCGTGGCTGACCCAACCGCTCAGCCAGTTCGCGCCCCAGCCAGAGGCGAGCGCGGCATTGACCAGCGACAGGCAGACCCCGCCCACGGCATAGGTCTGTTCCAACGGCGGGATCTTGGGCGAGGGTTTCTGCACCTCGACCACAACAACCGCCAGATCGCCCTGATCAAATTGCCCGCGGCCCTTCTGGATCTGCTCGGGGTCGAGCGCCAGGGCGGTGCCGCGTGCCTCGGCGATGTCGGCCAGACGCGCCATCGCGGGCTTTTCGATCACAATAAAACGCCAGGGCTCCAGCATCCCGTGATCCGGTGCGCGCGAGGCCACGGTCAACAGCTCGGTCAGCGTGTCGCGGTCGGGGACCGGTGTGGTCAGGGTCTTGGCAGGGCGCGAACGGCGGGTTTGCAGGAAGTGCAGCGCGTCGGGATTGGGTGTCGGCATCGGGGTCTCTCTTATAGGTTCAGCTCTTGCGCCATGTCGTCAATGGACGCGCGCAGGAAAGCGTCGAATGCGGGGCTTGGCTGGCGTATGCGAAAGTTCTTCGCATGGGGATCTGGCGCTGTGATGTCACTGTCTGCGAGGGCTGCGATGGTGGCGTGGCCACAGAAGGGAACATAGGCCTCTGAATAGCCGCCTTCATGGACGAGCACCAGCTTGCCGCCGCAAAGTTTTTGCGCCGCGGCTTTGATACGCTGTGTCATCTCGGCAAAGGTTTCCGCTGTGGCCTGCATGCGCGCCAGCGGATCCACGATAGAGGCATCGAAACCGCAGGCGACGATGATCATATCGGGTTGATACGCGTCGAGCGCGGGGAGCACGACGCGGTCGAGCGCGTGCAGATAGGCCGTATGCCCCGACCCCGCATGCATCGGCAGGTTGATATTGTAACCGGCTCCCGCGCCGTCGCCCCGATCCGCCAGCGCGCCGGTATCAAGCGGGTAATTCCCTTCTTGATGGAGCGAGATCGTCAGCACGTCGTCGCGGTCATAAAAGATCGCCTCGGTGCCATTGCCGTGGTGCACATCCCAGTCCAGCACGGCAACGCGGCGCACCAGCCCCTTGGCCTTTGCCGCCTCGATCGCGATGGCGATATTGGCGAGCAGGCAGAAGCCGTTGGGAAAATCAGGCAGCGCATGGTGCCCCGGTGGACGGCTGAGCGCATAGGCATTGTCGAGGTCACCTTTGGCGACGGCCTCTACCGCGGCGATGGAGAGGCCCGCGGACAGCGCTGCAATCTCGAACCCGCCGGCGGCGAAGGGGGTGCGCAACCCCAGCTCTCCACCGCCCGCGTCTGAAAGGCGTTTGAAGTCGTCGAGATAGGCAGCCGGATGGACGCGCAGCAGATCGTCGCGGGTGGCAGGTGCTGCGCTGCGCAGGTCGAGTTCAGCCATCAGGCCGGTGACCTCCATCAGATTGCGCAGGCGGCGTTTCGTCTCGGGGTTTTCCGGCAGGCCGCCCGCGGCCAGCGGCTGCACCAAGCCGCCCACGGGCATGGTAAAGGCATAGTTGCCACCTGCGTGCCAAAAGCAGCGTTCATCCATGAAAAAACCGGTGGTCATCGTCTATCCCCTTCGTGGTTCGGGCGAAGGCTGGCAAAACGCTAAAGGATTGTCCATGGGGGCAAGGCCCGCAGCCGGGGTGCTGCGGGGGGACCTGTGGAGTGAGTATTTGGGAAAGGGTGAAGGGGCGGGCTGGTTTAGCCCACCATGCCCACAATCTCGTAGGTTTTCTTGAGGATCGGCGCGGTGATCTCGCGCGCTTGGGTCGCACCGTGGGCCAGAATGCGGTCGATCTCTGCCTCGTCGGCCATCAGCTCTGCCATGCGGGTGCTGATCGGGGCCATCTTGGCGACGGCGAGTTCAGCCAGTTTGGGTTTGAAGGTGCCGAACTGCTGGCCGCCCACATCGGCCAGAACCTGTTCAACGGTCTGGTCGTTCAGCGCGGCAAAGATATTTACCAGATTGCGTGCCTCTGGCCGGTCCTTGAGGCCGTCCACTTCGGAGGGGAGCGCATCGGCGTCGGTCTTGGCCTTGCGGATTTTCTTGGCGATGGTGTCGGCATCGTCGGTCAGGTTGATACGGCTGGCATCGGAAGGGTCGGATTTCGACATCTTCTTGGACCCGTCGCGCAGGGACATGACGCGGGTCGCGGCCCCTTCGATCACCGGTTCGGTCAACGGGAAGAAATCGACGCCGTAGTCATGGTTGAACTTGGCCGCGATGTCGCGCGTCAGTTCAAGGTGCTGTTTCTGGTCCTCGCCCACGGGCACATGGGTCGCGTGATAGATCAGGATGTCGGCGGCCATCAGCGCGGGATAGGCAAAGAGCCCCAGCGAGGCAGCTTCGGCGTTCTTGCCGGCCTTGTCCTTCCACTGGGTCATGCGGCCCATCCAGCCCATGCGCGCCACGCAGTTAAAGACCCAGGCCAGTTGCGCGTGTTCGGGCACCTGGCTTTGGTTGATCAGGATGGATTTATCGGGGTCGATGCCCGACGCGATAAAACCGGCACAAAGCTCGCGCGTGCTGCGCTTGAGGTCCGCAGGGTCCTGCCAGACGGTGATGGCGTGCAGATCTACCATGCAGTAGATCGACTGTACCCCCTTGTCCTGCGCATCGGCGAAACGTTTGAGCGCGCCCAGGTAGTTTCCAAGGTGCAAATCGCCCGACGGCTGGATGCCGGAAAACACACGCGGGGTGAAAGAGGTGTCGGTCATTGGATGCTCCGATAAGGCTGGAAACTACGGCCAGATGGGCTTACCCATGCGCACCATGCCCGTCAAGGAGGCCCTATGGAAGACCCAGATTTTCACCCCCCCGTGAACCCGATGCCCGCAACCGTCACGCTGCTTTTTCTGGCGCTGGCGGGGATAGAGGTCGTGCTGTCGCTGGCCGAGGCCGGGATCATCGGCGGTCCTGCTGCTGTGGGCTGGCGTCTGGCCTTGATCCGCGACTACGGGTTCTCGGGCGATGTCTTTGACTGGATGGTCGCCAACATGCAGTTTCCCCTGCGCGAGCTGTCGCGGGGGGTGAGCTATAGTTTCATCCATCTGGGGTTCACCCACGCGATCTTTGCCTGCGTGCTGTTGCTGGCGCTTGGCAAGATGGTTGCGGAGGCGATGGGTCAGGTGGCGTTTCTGGCGATCTTCTTTGTGTCGGGTATTTTCGGCGCGGTGGTCTATGCGCTGGTGCTGGATGATCCGGTCTGGCTGGTCGGTGCCTACCCGTCAGTTTATGGGCTGATCGGCGGCTATTCCTTTGTCATGTGGCGCAAGCTGGCGGGGCAAGGGGAACAGCAGTACCGCGCTTTTTCCCTGATTGCCGTGCTGATGGGGTTGCAGCTGATCTGGGGCGTGTTCTTTGACGCGGGCACCCAGTGGGTGGCGGAGCTTTTGGGTTTTGCCTGTGGTTTCGCGCTGAGCTTTGTTTTTGCGCCGGGCGAATGGAGCAGGCTGCGGGAGCGTATTCGGCATCGGTGAGGCTGGCAGGCGGGACGGGCAGGGGGCCAGCCCCCTGACCCCCGGGATTTAATGCCATTTGGACGCGGGTCGGGTTAGCCGCGTTTTAGGGCGCGTTTGAATTCGGCCAGTTTGAACGCACCGATGAGCTGGCCGGTGCCGAAGTAGCTGACGGCCGCCAGGGCAATGAGGATCACCAGAGCGACCCCGCGCCACCAGGGTTCGGCGAGCAGGGGTTGCAGGGCCAGGTTGCCGATCCAGAGCGCGCCGCCCATGACCGCCGCCGCTGCCATGATGCGCCAGATGCGTTTGTGAAAACGCGCATCGAATTTCGCGGCCAACCCGAAGCCACGTGCGCCATAGGCCAGCAAGGCAAACATCGCCCATCCCGCCAGTGTCGTCGCGATGGCAGGGGCAATCCAGCCGATCACGGGGCTGAGGCCGACGGCCAGTACCACGTTCACCACCATTGCCACCACGGCAAAGTAGAACGGGCGGCGGGTGTCTTCACGCGCGTAGTAAAGCGGTTGCAGGATCTTTTGCAGCACGAAGGCCGGCAGGCCGAGCCCGTAGATCGCCACGGCAATGGCGATGGCCGCGGCGTCATCTGTGGTTGTGGCCCCGCGTTGGAACAGCACCGTGGCCAGCGTGAAGGGGATCACCATCAACGCAACCGCCGAGGGGATGGTCAGCGCCAGCGACACCTCGGCGGCGCGGCTGATCTGGGTGTGCGATCCCTGTTCGTCTCCGGCCTTGAGCCGTCGTGACAGGTCGGGCAGCAGCACCACGCCAATCGCGATCCCCACCACGCCCAAGGGCAGTTGGTAGAGGCGGTCTGCGTAGTTGAGCCAGGCCACGGCCCCTTCGTAGAAGCTGGCGACCTGACGGCCTACCAGCAGGTTGATCTGCATAACCCCGCCCGCCAGGGCCGCAGGGGCGGCGATGATGGCGAGGCGTTTCAGCTCGGGCGTCAGGCGGGGGCGACGGCCGAAGGTCAGTGTGAAGCCTGCGCGCTTCGCGGCCCACCAGACCAGTGCCAGTTGCGCGATCCCCGCCAGTGGGACAGACAGCGCCAGCGTGTCGCCGATCTGCAGGCCAAGCGCCTTGTCGATGCCCATGCCGATTGCCTCTGATCCGTCGCGGCCAAGGGCGGCCCCGATCAGGACGGCGAGGATGAAGATGACGTTCAGCACCACAGGGGCTGCCGCCGCCGCCATGAAGCGGCCCGTGGCGTTCAGCACGCCCGATACAAGAGCGGCGAGGGAGATGAACAGAATATAGGGGAAGGCCAGCCGCCCGTATTCGACCGCCAGATCGAAGCGTTCGTCGCCCGCAAAGCCCGAGGCCATCAGCAGTACCAGCCCCGGCATCGCGACGATCCCGATGATGGTGAACAGCGTCAGGATGAACGCCATGCCGACGAAAGCATCCTGCGCGAATTTTTCCGGATCATCGCCGCTTTCGAGTTTTTTCGAGAACATCGGCACAAAGGCCATGTTGAACGCACCCTCGGCAAAGAAGCGGCGGAACATGTTGGGCAGGGAAAAGGCGACCAGAAACGCTTCGGCTGCGGGGCCGGAGCCAAGGTAGCCCGCGATCATCACATCGCGCACGAACCCCATGACCCTGCTGAGGAGGGTCCATATCCCGACGGTGAAGAAGCCGGACATAAGGCGGATAGGTTTCATGGTGGTGCTGCCCCGTAACTGCGGTGCAAATGGCCTAGCCGTTGGCGCCGCACTGCGCAATCAGGGAAATGCGAACACAGCCGTCATGCCCGCGCGAAAGCGCCGATGTCAGTCCTGTGCCCGCGCAACACCGTCGATGATCGCCGCGCGCAACCGTTTCTCGAGCGTCTTCTGCTTGCTTTCGGTATAGTATTTCAGCCCGAACATATCCTTGACGTAGAAGGTATCGACCACCTGTTCGCCATAGGTCGCGATCACCGCATTGGCGATATAGACGTTGGATTCAGACAGCGACCGCGTGAGGTCATAGAGCAGGCCGGGGCGGTCGCGGGTATCCACCTCGATAATCGTGTAGATTTCGGAGCCTTCGTTATCAAAGGTGATATGCGTGGGCACCTTGAACACTTTCTCGCGCTTTTTCACCTTGTCGCGGGATTTCAGCGCATCGCGGGCCAGAATTTCACCCTTGAGCGTCTTGGAGATCATCTGCCGCAGCCGTGGCAGGCGCGAGACGTCGTAGGGGTTGCCCTCGGCGTCCTGAATCCAGAACGCATCAGTCACCCAGCCATCCTTGGTGGTATAGCTGCGGGCATCGACGACATTGGCCCCGACCAGCGCCAACGCACCGGCAAGCCGTGCAAAGATGCCCGGGTGGTCAGCCATGACAAAGCAGGCGCGGGTGGCGTCGCGGTCATCGTCAGGGTGCAGGTCAATGCGGATTTCACCGTCCTGGATATCGCGGAGCTGTTCGGCGAATACCACCTGCGATGCCGTATGAAGCCCCTGCCAATAGGGCGGGTAGTGGCGTGCGGTCTCGGCCTGAAGATCCTTGCGCGGCCAATGGGCAAGGGCCGCACGCAGGGCCTTTTTGGCCCCCGCGCCGCGGTTCTCGCGGTTGAGGTCTTCGAGCCCGGTTTCAAGCGCGCGTTTGGTTTGCCGGTAGAGCCCGCGGATCAGCACGGCTTTCCAGTTGTTCCATGTGTTCGGGCCGACGCCGCGGATATCGCAGACGGTCAGCACACACAGCAGATCAAGCCGTTTGACGGTCTGCACAGCCTTGGCAAAGTCCCGCACGGTGCGCGGATCGGAAATATCGCGTTTTTGCGCCATATCCGACATCAGCAGGTGGTAGCGGACCAGCCATTCGACCGTGTCGACCTCGGCCTTGTTCAGGCCCAGACGGGGCGCGATCTTGCGGGCCATTTGGGCTCCGAGGATCGAATGGTCTTCGGGGCGGCCCTTGGCGATATCATGCAGCAAGAGAGCGACATATAGCACCTTGCGGTTCACCCCACGTTGCAGGATCGACGAGGCGACGGGCAGGTCTTCTTCCAGCTCGCCCTTCTCGATCAGGGCAAGGTTTGTGATACACTGGATCGTGTGCTCGTCCACCGTATAGCTGTGATACATGTTGAATTGCATCATCGCCACGATGGGCTCAAACTCGGGGATGAAGGCCGACAGCACGCCCAGTTCGTTCATCCGGCGCAGGCCGCGTTCGGGGTTGCCGTGTTTCAGCATCAGATCAAGGAAGATCCGCCGCGCCTCGGGCGTGTTGCGCATGTCGTCGTCGATCAGGGCGAGGTTCGCTTTGACCAGACGCATCGCATCGGGGTGGATCAACATACCGGTGCGCAATGCCTCTTCGAAGATGCGCAGCAGGTTCAGCTTGTCGCTGATAAACGCTTTGCCATCGGTGACGGCCAGCCGCCCGCCCACGACCTCATAGCCGTCCCGCAGCTTGGGGCGACGGCGAAAGATGCGTTCAAGCAGGGGTTCCGCCTTGACGTGCAAGGCTTCGAGCTTGGTGAGGAAGATGCGCGTCAGCTCGCCCACTTCGGTGGCATGGCGGAAATAGGCCTGCATGAACACCTCGACCCCGCGGCGGCCCCGCGTGTCGCGGTATCCCATCGCCTCGGCCACGGCGACCTGCATGTCAAAGGTCAACTGTTCGGTCGCGCGTCCTGAAATGAGGTGCAGGTGCCCGCGTACCGCCCAAAGAAAATTCTCGGCCGCGACGAAAGTCTTGAACTCTTCCTCCAGAAACACGCCGCGGTCGACAAGATCGGCGGCATGTTCGACGCTGTAGATATGTTTGGCGATCCAGAACAACGATTGCAGATCGCGCAAGCCGCCCTTGGCCTCTTTGACGTTGGGCTCTACCACATAACGCAGACCCTGCTTGCGGTGCCGCGCGTCGCGTTCCTCCAGCTTGGCTTCGATAAAGCTGCGACCGGTGCCTGCAAAAAGATCGGTCTTGAGCGTTTCATCCAGATCCTGCGCCAAAGCCACATCCGCGGCGATAAAGCGGTGCTCCAGCAGGGCTGTCTGGATCGTAAAATCCTCGCGGCCAAGGGTCACGCAGTCGCGGATGGTGCGGGTGGAATGGCCGACCTTCAACTTGAGATCCCATAGCATGTACAGCATGGATTCGATCAGGTTTTCAGTGCGCTGGCTGGGCGTTTGGGGGATGAGGAACAGTAGGTCCACATCGGAATAGGGGGCCATCTCTCCGCGGCCATACCCGCCGACGCCGATCACGGCGAGCCGGTCGTTCGGGCCAAGCGTTTCAACCGGGTGGAGCCGTTGTCCGGCGATCTGCAGGGTCGTGCGGACAAGCTGATCGGTGAGGTAGCAATAGGCCGACGTCATGGGGCGCGCGTTGAACGGTGACGCCGCAAAGGCGCGGGCGATTTCGGCACGCCCGTTCTTTTGCGCGTCTTGCAAAACGGCGACGGCGGCGGCCTGAATCTCTGCCGGATCGGTCAAACCGTCCAGCACGTCCTTGAGCGCGGCAGAAACAGCCGCTTCGTCAAAGATGCGTTTGGGAGTGCTGATCAGGTGACGCGCGGTGGCCTCACCTGATTCTGCTGGTGCAACAAGGGGTTTCACAAAAGGCGGTCCCTTAGAAACCGGCCCCGCCAAAGGCTTGGGGGGCAGGGCTGATGATGACGACCTGCTGGTTGCGGATCGTGGCAACGGCAAGGCCGCGTTCGGCGGTGCCGTCTGCCTTGAGGCGGAACACGCCGCTTGCCCCGCGGAAGCCCGCGCCTTGGGTTAGGCGTGCCGCCGACAACGCGTCGGGTTTACCGGATTTCGCCAAGGCACCCACGGCTGCGATCCCATCAAAGGCCAGACCAGCGATCGGGCCGGGTGTGTCGCCATAGGCTGCAGCATAGCGCTGCGAAAATGCGGTTGTTGCACCGGGGTCGGGCAGGGCGAACCAGCCGCCTTGCACGCCGGGCAGCGCCAGCGTCTGCGGCGGGATATCCCAGCGGGTCAGACCGATGTACTGCGTGGTGGCACCGCTGATCCCAGCTTCTGGCAGCAACTGTGCGAAGAGCGGCAGCGCACTGGCCGAGGATGTCGTCAGGAAGATCGCATTCGCCCCGTTGCTTTCTACGGCAGCTTTCACGCGCGGCACGGCAGACATTACGGCTTCTTGGCTCAGCGCGTAATCAACCGTACCGGCAGAGGTCGCCCCGTTTGCGGCAATCGCCTTGAGAATAGCATCGCGGCCCAGCTGGCCGGCCAGATCCTGACCGTGCAGCACGAGAATCTTGTCTTTTCCGTTGCTCTTGGCGTAGCGGACCAGTCGGTTGGAGGTGTCGTTAAAGTTCTGACCCAGCACAAAGACGTTGCCGCCTGCGATGCTGGGGTTGTTCGAGAAGGACAGGACATTCACGCCCTGTGCTGCAACCGCGTTGCCCGCCGCATTTGCGGCCTCGCCATAAAGCGGCCCCAAAATGATCTGAGCCCCATCAGTGACGGCCTGCGCCGCCGCAGTGCCCGCAGTGCCAGCATTGCCGCCCGTGCCATAGACCCGCAGGTCAATTTGCACGCCGCCCAGATCGCGGATCGCAAGACGCGCAGCGTTCTCAAGCTCTTGCGCCAGCAGGTTATCCGCCGCCGTACCGCCGCGCGGGATCAGCAAGGCCACCGGAATAGGTTTGCTTGGGTCGACTTTGGGGCCCTTGGACCCGTTCATGTTGGTCATCGCCACAGGTTCACAGGCGGCAAGCGCCAATGCGATCAGTGGCAGGATCAAAAGCCGCAGTGGCTTGCGAAGGATGTTGAAAACAGCGATCATAACGGTGTCACTCCATTGGTGGCAGGTCGGCGGCAATGGCCCGAGGGACATATGCACTGATCATAGAGGGTGCGAAAGGCGGGTCCAGCTTGAATTATCAAAAGATTCCCCTTGCGGCGGGGCTTTACTTTGTCGGGGTGCCGATCGGCTCTGCCCGCGACATAACCTTGCGGGCGCTCGACGTGCTGGCCTCGGCTGATGTGCTGGCGGCGGAAGACACGCGGAGCCTGCGTAAGTTGATGGATATCCATGGGGTGCCTCTCAACGGGCGGCAGATTGTGGCGCTGCACGACCATTCGGGCAGTGGTGTGCAGGACAAGCTTGTCACCGCGATCCGCGATGGGCAATCCGTCGCCTATGCCTCTGAGGCTGGCATGCCGCTGATCGCGGATCCGGGGTTCGAACTGTCCCGCGGTGTGGGCGAGGCAGGGCTCATGCTGACCTGCGCCCCGGGCCCCTCGGCGGTGCTGACCGCGCTGGCTTTGGCAGGGCTGCCGACGGATGCCTTCTTTTTCGCAGGGTTCCTGCCCAATGCGAAAGGCGCACGGCTCACGGCGCTGCAAAAGTTGAAAGAGGTGCAAGGCACGCTGGTTTTCTACGAATCACCCAAGCGGGTGGGGGCGATGCTGCGCGATGCCGCACAGGCGCTGGGCGGGGAACGTCCGGCGGCTGTCTGTCGCGAATTGACCAAGAAGTTCGAGGAAATTCAGCGCGGTACCCTGGATGAGTTAACCGAACACTACAGCGGTAAAGCCCCGAAGGGCGAGATTGTTGTGCTGATTGATCGCGGGCGTTTACCGGCTGTTAGCGAAAGTGATCTAACCTCTGACCTTGCGAACGCATTGGAAACGAATTCGATGCGCGATGCCGTCGACATGGTGGCGCAGGCATATGATGTGCCGCGCCGACAGGTGTATCAGGCGGCATTGGAACTGGGGAAAGAAACCTAAGATGACCGACACACTGATGACATTGGCGAAATCCGTTCAAGGCGCTGTTTCCTATCACGCAGGTCGTGCGGCTGAACTGCAGGTTTCGGATGACTACCGCCGCCGCGGCTTTGATCTGGCACATGAACGGTGGCGCGGTAAGGCGGGCGAAATTGATCTGATCATGCGCGACGGCGACGGGATCGTCTTTGTCGAAGTGAAGAAAAGCAAAAGCCATGACAGCGCCCTGCAGCGTCTGAACCGGAAACAGATGCGCCGTATCTATCGATCCGCCGAAGAATTCATTGGCGGCGAACCCAAAGGCGCGCTGACGGACGTGCGGTTTGACGTGGCGTTGGTCGATCAAACCGGTGACCTGCGTATCCTTGAAAACGCCTTCGGGCACGACTGACCCATTGCACCCCATGCCCTGCTGCGCCATCTAGAAAGGAACAACAGGGAGACCCCTTATGAAAATCGCCTTTCAGATGGACCCGATCGGGGACGTGAACATCAACGCGGACAGCAGCTTTCGCCTGGCCGAGGAAGCACAGGCGCGCGGGCACGCGCTTTTCTACTACACCCCCGATCACCTCGCCTATCAAGAGGGGCGCATAACCGCACGGGGTCATGATCTGACCGTGCAGCGGGTACAGGGTGATCACGCCACCTTGGGGCCTGAACGCGAGGTTGATCTGGCGGATTTCGACGTGGTCTGGCTGCGGCAGGATCCGCCGTTCGACATGCATTATATCACCTCGACCCATTTGCTGGACCGTCTGAAAGAGACAACGCTGGTGGTGAATGACCCGTTCTGGGTGCGGAACTACCCCGAAAAACTGCTGGTGCTCGATTTCCCGCAGCTGACCCCGCCCACCACAATCGCCCGTGATCTGGACACGATCAAAGCGTTCAAGGCGAAACATAAGGATGTCATCCTCAAGCCGCTATACGGGAACGGGGGCGCGGGTGTCTTCCGTCTGGACACGAATGATCGCAACCTCAGCTCTTTGCACGAACTGTTCACCGGTTTCTCACGCGAGCCGTTGATCGTACAGAAATTCCTGCCGGCTGTGTCCAAGGGCGATAAACGGGTGATTCTGGTGGATGGCGAACCCGTCGGGGCCATCAACCGCGTCCCGGCAGAGGGGGAAACCCGGTCGAACATGCATGTGGGCGGCCGCCCCGAGAAGGTCGGCCTGACAGAGCGTGACCTTGAAATTTGCGCCGCCATCGGCCCGTTGCTACGCGAGAAGGGGCAGATTTTCGTCGGCATCGATGTCATTGGCGACTATCTGACAGAGATCAACGTGACCTCCCCCACCGGCATACAAGAACTGGAACGTTTCGACGGCACCAATATCGCGGCCAAGATATGGGAAGCGATCGAACGTAAGCGCGCATGAGCTTGCTGCGCCCTCTGCTGAACGGCTATTTACGTTTGGTAGAGAAGCGCAAGCTGGCGCGCACGCGTGATGTGCATAAGATACGTCGTGATTTCGCGAAAACCGCGCGGCTGCTGTTTCGGGCACCGCGCGGCACCCAGATCACCCGCAGCCGCTTGGTTGGTGCGGGCGAGGTTCTGCGGGTGACCCCTGCGCAGACACGCTCTGATCTGGTGATCTTTTACATTCATGGGGGTGGTTTTGTGTTCGGCAGCCCCGATACCCACGGGGCGATGCTGGGGGCCTTGGCGCAGCGTCTGGGGGCTGTGGCGGTATTGCCCTACTACCGTCTTGCCCCCGAAGCGCCGTTTCCCGCCGCAATCGAAGATGTCGCCACGGCCTATCAGGCGTTGCTCGACAGCGGTGTGTCGGCGCAGAATATCATTGTCGGCGGTGATAGCGCTGGCGGCGCGCTGGCTTTCAATCTGCTTAGCCGGCTTTGTGCAGGCAGTGGCCCCATGCCGCGCGCGCTTTTTGCCTTTTCACCGCTGACCGATTTTCTGCACGAGGGGGCCAGCTTCCGCGAGAATGCGGCACGAGAGGCCGTGTTGCCCGCCGCGCAGGCCGGTCTTATGGCAGAGATGTATCTGGCCGGTGCCGACCCCCGAGATCCCGATATAAGCCCCTTGCTTGCGAGCTATCCGGGGGCACCGCCAGTCTGGATCACCGTCGGGTCCACAGAGATTCTACGCGATGACGCGCGCCGGATGGCAGCGCATTTGCGGGATCAAGGTGTTAGCGCGTCGTTGGAAGAGAAGCATGACCTGCCCCACGTCTGGCCGATCTTCCACAATACCCTGCCCGAAGCGCGGGCCACGCTGGACGCATTGGCGCGCTGGATCACGCAACTGCCACCGACGGCAACCGAAAGCTGAGCGCTTCGGCCAGATGCGGTTTGCGCACGTCGCCGGCCCCGTCCAGATCCGCGATGGTGCGCGCCACACGCAATACCCTGTGATACCCACGGGCTGATAGGTGAAACCGCTCTGCCGCGCGGGACAGCAGCTGCCGCGCCTCCGTATCCGGGGCGGCGATCTGTTCCAGCAGGTCCCCTTCGGCATCTGCGTTCAGGGCCGCTGTGGGATGGTCGGCAAAGCGGTCGTGCTGGCGGCGGCGTGCGGCTTGCACCCTTTGGGCGACCTCCGCCGAGCCTTCCGCACTGGGGGGCAGGTCGAGGTCGGTATATCCCACGGGCGGCACATCTATGCGCAGGTCGAAGCGGTCACGCAGCGGGCCCGAGACGCGATTCATATAATCCTCTCCGCAAGCGGGGGCTTTGCTGCAGGCGCGGGACGGATCGCTAAGGTAGCCGCATTTGCAGGGGTTGGCTGCGGCGACAAGCATGAATTTGCACGGGTATTTCACATGTGCATTGGCGCGGGCGATCATCACCTCGCCCGTCTCGACGGGTTGGCGCAGGGTTTCCAGCACGGTGCGGGGGAATTCGGGGAATTCATCCATGAACAGCACGCCGTTATGGGCAAGGCTGACCTCTCCCGGTTTGGCCAGCCGTCCGCCGCCAATGATCGCCGCCATAGACGCCGTGTGGTGCGGTTCGCGGAACGGGCGCAGACGAGAGATGCCGCCGTCATCCAGAAGCCCGGCAAGCGAATGGATCATAGAGGTGCTGAGCGCTTCTTGTGCGGTCAGCGGGGGGAGGATGGAGGGTAAACGCGCCGCTAGCATGGATTTACCCGAGCCGGGCGTGCCGACAAACATCAGGTGATGACGTCCCGCGGCCGCGATTTCCAAGGCGCGTTTGGCGCGTTCCTGACCTTTGACATCACGCAGGTCATGCTGGCTGGGGCTTTGCGAGACTTCGCCCGGTGTGGCAGGGGGCAGCGGGGTTTGGCCGGTATAATGCCGCACCACCGCACCGAGGCTGGGGGCCGCGATCACCTGCGCATTGCCGACCCAAGCCGCTTCGGCACCAGAGGCAGCGGGACAAAGCAGGCTACGCCCGTTTTCCGCCGCAGCCATCGCCGCAGGCAGCGCGCCGATCACGGGGATCAGGCTCCCGTCCAGCGACAGTTCGCCCAAGGCGACGGTGCTTTGGATGACATCATTCGGCAGGATATCGATCGCCCCCAGCAGGGCCAGCGCGATCGGCAGGTCGAAATGGCTGCCCTCTTTAGGCAGGTCGGCAGGGCTGAGGTTGATCGTGATCCGTTTGCTGGGCAGGGCGATGGCCATCGCACCAAGCGCGGCACGGACCCTTTCGCGCGCTTCTGACACCGCTTTGTCGGGCAGGCCCACGATTGAAAAGGCGGGCATACCGGCAGAGAGCGCGCATTGCACCTCGACGATGCGCGCGTCGATGCCCTGGAATGCGACCGTATATGCCCGTGCGACCATTCTACCCCTGATGCCTTGCGATACCTCAGGGGTAGGGCGGGGGTGTTTAATAAGCGTTAACGGGCGTGGAAAGCGCTGGATTTGAGTTTAATTGGCAAAATGAAGGTAGGGTCGGGGCCGTCAGACCTGATGGTTGATGGTGCCGATGTCCCACCCCTGCGGGGTGATGTGGATATCCGTGACCGACAGGTTGTCGATCTTATGGGCCATCGCGGCATGGGCATCCACGCCAAGCGCGCGTTGGACCTGTGTCAGGATCACGCCGAAATGCGCCACGGCGATGATATCTGTGTTCGGATGGGCCTGTGTGATCCGGTCAACGGCGGCGTTGATCCGGCGGGCCGCGTCGTTCCAGCTTTCGCCTTCGGGAGCGGCGATGTCACCCGGGGTGGTCCAATAGGCGCGGCTGAGCTCGGGGTGGCTTTGCGATACATCGCGGGCGTGCATGCCGTCCCACAGCCCGAAATCAAGCTCGCGCAGGTCGCGGTCATGGGGCAGGCGCAGGCGGCTGACAGAGGCCAGTGTATCGGCGGTGGCAGAAGCGCGGATAAGGTCCGAGGATACCATCACGGCAGTCTGCGGCAGATGCGCGTTGAGCCGCCCGAGCTGTGCGACATCGGACAGATCGGCAGGGACATCGCGCCAGCCAACAAAGTTTTTCTCGTGGGTCGGGCCGTGGCGCACCCAATGCCAGATAGTCATGATCAGCGCGCCTTATTCGCCCAGTGGTTTGCGATTTATTTAGCGTCATTGTCACAAAGTCAAAGCAAGCTGCGCGGAAAAAAGCCGATTCTTTTTCGATTCCGCGTGAACCAACTGGCGGTTTTCCGCGTTTAGATGAAAAGGCGCAGACAGATGTGCCTCAATAGTAGGGATGGACATCATGACGCTGGCGCAATCACGTGAATTTTCTTTGACCCGCACCGCAATGAAGGCAGAGCTTTTAGATGCGGAGACAGAACTGAAGCTTGCCTATGCCTGGCGGGACGAACGCGACGAGGAAGCGCTGCACCGGCTGATCACAGCCTACATGCGTCTAGCTATCTCGATGGCGGGTAAATTCAAGCGCTATGGCGCGTCGATGAATGATCTGATCCAAGAGGCCGGATTGGGCCTGATGAAAGCTGCCGACAAGTTCGACCCCGACCGCGGGGTGCGCTTTTCTACCTATGCCGTCTGGTGGATCAAGGCGAGCATTCAGGATCACGTCATGCGCAACTGGTCGATGGTGCGCACCGGCTCTACATCCTCGCAGAAATCGCTGTTCTTCAACATGCGCCGCGTACAGGCACGCCTCGAGCGCGAGGCCCAGGCCGCGGGCGAGACCTTGGATAAGCATCAGCTGCGTCAGATGATCTCTACCGAGATTGGCGTGCCGATGCATGACGTCGAGATGATGGAGGGGCGTTTGTCCGGCTCTGATTTCTCGTTGAACGCGACGCAATCGGCCGAGGACGAGGGCCGCGAGTGGATCGACGCGCTGGTCGATGACAGCGCGCAGGCCGCCGAACGTGTCGAGGAAAGCCACGACACGCTGACGCTGCGCAGCTGGCTCTTGTCGGCGATGCAGGCCCTGAACGAACGCGAACAATTCATTGTGCGCGAACGCAAGCTGCGCGACCAGCCACGCACGCTTGAAAGTCTGGGTGCCGAGCTGAGCCTGTCGAAAGAACGTGTGCGCCAGCTAGAGGCCGCGGCCTTTGGCAAGATGCGCAAAACGCTTGAGACACAATCCTCCGAAGTGCGCCACTTCCTGATGTGAGCCCCCAGATATGATCCCGCGGTCTGCGCGCACTGCCGCAGGAACGGGCTGGCGGAAAATGAACCGCCCCCCTATGGTCGGAACGAATACCGACGAGGGGGCGATCATGCTGGCTGGCAAACATATTCTGCTGATAATCGGGGGCGGCATTGCCGCTTTCAAATCCCTTGATCTGATCCGTCGCCTGCGCGAACGCGGGGCCACTGTGACGCCCGTGCTGACCCGCGCGGGCGAAGAATTTGTGACGCCTTTGTCCGTTTCAGCGTTGGCGGGGCAGAAGCTGTATCGCGACTTGTTCGATCTGGGCGACGAGGCCGAGATGGGGCATATCCAGCTCAGCCGTGTCGCGGATTTGGTTGTGGTGGCCCCTGCCACGGCGGATCTGATGGCCAAGATGGCGAGCGGTGTGGCGAATGATCTGGCCTCTACCCTATTGTTGGCGACAGATACGCGGGTGCTGATTGCGCCGGCGATGAACGTGCGCATGTGGGACCACCCCGCGACGCAGCGCAACCTTGCGACCTTGCGCGGTGATGGCATCCATGTGGTCGGCCCGAATGATGGTGATATGGCCTGCGGGGAATTCGGCCCCGGACGCATGTCTGAACCGCTTGAGATCGTCGCCGCGGTCGAGGCGCAGCTGGCCGATGGTCCGCTAAAGGGGCGACGTATTCTGGTGACCTCCGGCCCGACGCATGAGCCGATTGACCCTGTCCGCTATATCGCGAACCGGTCCTCGGGCGCGCAGGGCACCGCTATTGCGCGCGCGTTGGCGGCGTTGGGGGCTCAGGTGATCTTTGTCACTGGCCCTGCCGACGTGCCCCCGCCCGACGGGGTAGAGGTGATCCGCGTGCAAACCGCGCAGCAGATGCAGGAGGCGGTAGAGGCCGCCTTGCCCGCCGACGCAGGCGTATTTGCCGCGGCGGTGGCGGATTGGCGCATGGCCAGTGCCAGTGATCGCAAGCTCAAGAAATCGAAAGACGGGCTGCCGGTGCTGAGCTTTGCTGAAAACCCCGATATTCTGAAAACCGTCAGCGCGGCGGGGGCGCGGCGGCCCAAGCTGGTCGTGGGCTTTGCTGCCGAGACGAATGACGTCGTTGAAAACGCCGCGGCGAAACGGCTGCGCAAAGGCTGCGACTGGATCGTTGCGAATGATGTCTCACCGGCGACAGGCATTATGGGCGGGGCGGAAAATGCTGTGACCCTGATCACGGATGCGGGTGCCGAAAGCTGGCCGCGTATGGGCAAGGATCAGGTGGCACAGCAGTTGGCCGCGCGCATTGCAGAGGCGTTGAGCTAGAGTTTTCTTGCCTTCGGCGAGGATTTAGAACCATTTGGAAAGCGCGCGTGCGGTGGAGCGGATGATGAGCGAGATCAAATTCAAACGGGTCAGCGGCAATGATGATCTGCCGCTGCCGTCCTACGCCACTGCCGGGGCGGCGGGTATGGATTTGCGGGCCTTTCTGCCCGACGGGCCGATGGAATTTGTAAAAGGGCAGATCAGTCTGATCTCTATCGGGTTCTCGGTCGAGCTGCCGCGCGGGACGGAGATGCAGATCCGGCCACGGTCGGGCCTGGCGTTGAAGCACGGGTTTCTGATTCCCAATGCGCCCGGCACGGTGGATGAGGATTACCGCGGCGTGGTGATGGTCGGGCTGTACTATGTAGGGGATGCGCCTTTCGTTATCCGGCACGGGGATAGGATCGCGCAGGCTGTTATTGCGCAGGTTCAGCAATACGCCTGTGTCGAGGTCGATGCCTTGTCCGATACCACGCGCGGGGACGGTGGATTTGGCTCTACCGGCCTGAAATAGACTAGGATCGTGAAAGGTTCCGCTGTCGTGAAACTTTCATAAAGCTGAAACGAATGTGAATTAATGCCGCCCTAGGTTCCCCGAAAAAAGGGGAACCGAATGCTTCAGCTTCAAGCCGTCACAAAAACATTTGGCGCGAATACAGCCGTTCACGCAGCGAGCTTTTCCGTCGACCGCCCGATGATGATTGGCATCATTGGCAGTTCCGGTGCCGGTAAGTCGACGCTGCTGCGGATGATGAACTGCCTGACCCCTGCCAGTTCCGGCGAGATTCTGGTCAACGGGCGCGACATCACCAAGCTGCGCGGGGCCGAGAAGCGCGACTGGCAATCCCATTGCGCGATGATCTTTCAGCAGTTCAATCTGGTGCCGCGTCTGGATGTGGTATCGAACGTGCTGCACGGCACGTTGAACCGCCGGTCGACATTGGCGACGATGTTCAACCTCTACCCCGAAGGCGACATCATCCGCGCCATCGATATTCTGGACCGTCTGGGCATTGCCGAGCACGCTCCCAAACGCGCCGAGGCCCTGTCGGGCGGGCAGCAGCAACGTGTCGCCATCGCGCGCGCACTGATGCAAGACCCCACGATTATTCTGGCCGATGAACCCATCGCCTCGCTTGATCCGATGAACGCGCAGCTGGTGATGCAAGCGCTGCGGGACATCCACGAACAGGACGGGCGCATGGTGATCGCGAACCTGCACACGCTGGACACCGCGCGACGCTATTGCGACCGCGTGATCGGCATGCGGCAGGGGCGCATCGTGTTTGACGGCACGCCCGCGCAGCTGACCACCGGCGTGGCGCGCGACATTTACGGGGCGGATGCCAGCTTTTCCGAAGCGACGACATCGACCCAGATCGAAACGCTGTCCCCCCGTCCCGAAACGGTGGCGGCGCAATAACCCCAATTATCATTTCATCCCCAGCCTCCGATCCTCGGGGGCCTATCTGCAAAAAGAGAGACGACCGATGAACAAACTACTTGCTGCTGCTTTCGCGACGACCGCCCTTGCGACGGGTGCTGTGGCCCAAACCGAAGCCATTTCCGAATTCCGCATCGGTATTCTGGGCGGCGAGAACGCGCAGGACCGGATGAATTCGAACGAATGTATGCGCGCCATGACCGAGGATGCCTTGGGCGTCCCGACCAAGCTGTTCGCCCCTGCCGATTATAACGGCGTTATCCAGGGTCTGCTGGGTGGCACGCTGGACATGGCATGGTTGGGTGCTTCGGCCTATGCCGCGGTATATCTGCAAGACGCTGAAGCGGTCGAGCCTGTGCTGGTGAAAATCAACGTGGACGGGTCCTATGGCTACCACTCCATCGGGTTTGCCCGCGCCGACAGCGGCATCACCAAGCTTGAAGACGTCAAGGGCAAGGTCTTTGGTTTCGGTGACCCGAACTCCACCTCGGGCTATCTGATCCCGTCGATCGAGATCCCCCAGATGGGCGAAGAGATCACCATGGACTCCGGCGCGTATTTTGGTGAGGTCAAGTTCACTGGTGGTCACGAGCAGACCATCGTTGCGGTCAACAATGGCGACATCGACGCAGGCGTGACCTGGGCTGATGGTCAGGGCAACTGGGAAGACGGCTACAACTCCGGCGCGCTGCGCAAGGCCGTGGACGCAGGCCTGGTCGATATGAATGATCTGGTGGAAATCTGGCGCTCCAAGCCGATCCCTGAAGGCCCCGTCGTGCTGCGCACCAGCCTGCCTCAGGACGTCAAAGACAAGATGACCGCGCTGGTCGACAACCTGTACGAGAACGACCCCGACTGCGCCTATGGCGTGGCGGCGGGCGAAAGCCTTGGGTTCGATCCGATTACCCATGACGCCTATGTCTCGATCATCGAAGCCCGCAAGGCAAAATCGAATTGATCCAAGTGATTTAAGCACTGTCGCTGGCTCCGATCCGCATCGGGGCCAGCATTTTTACGTAAGGGCTTCCCATGACCGCGACATCGCAAACCGACCCCGACCTGGCAGGGATTCAGGAAAACTATCTGGCACTGGCCCGATCAAAACGCTGGATGAATCTGGTGCTGCTGATCCTTTTCGTAGCGCTGCTGGTGGGTGGATTTAACACCGCAGGCAACCGCAATGCGGGCGGGTTCTGGGACGGCTTGCCGAATATTCTGGATTTTCCCGCCGATGTGATCGGCGAAGCGATAGAACGCGGGCACCTGCTGCCCGGCTATATGGCGAAATACCTGCCCTCGCTAATAGAAACGGTGAATATCGCCGCTGCCTCGACCCTGCTGGGGGCGATGGTCGGGCTGTTCTTGTCGCTGATGGTCACGCGCGGGTTGGCTCCGGTGCCGTGGCTCGTGGGCCCCTTGCGCCGCGTCTTGGATCTGCTGCGCGCCATACCCGAGATTGTCATCGCGCTGGTGCTGATCTTTCTGCTGGGGGGCGGGCCGGTGCCTGCGATGATCGCCATCGCGCTGCATACCATCGGTGCCTTGGGCAAGTTGTTCTCGGAAGTGAATGAAAACGCATCGCTCAAACCGGTAGAGGGGCTTGCCTCTGTGGGGGCGGGGTGGAGCCAGCGCATGTGGCTTGGCGTGATCCCGCAGGTGGCCCCGAACTACATCAGCTATGCGCTCCTGCGGTTCGAGATCAATATCCGCGCCTCTGCGATCCTTGGCTTCGTCGGGGCAGGGGGCATCGGCTATGACCTGCGCAACACCATGAGCTGGGGGCAGGGCAAATTCGACGAGGCCGCTGCCATCTTCCTGCTGCTGTTCCTGACGATTGTGATCGTCGACCAGCTTTCTTCCGTTTTCCGTAACCGTCTGACCCACGGCCTGCCGAGCGCAAAGGTGACCCTATGACCGCGACCGCCCTTCACACCCAGACGATGGTCCATTTCTCGCGCAAGCGGATGGCTGCGCTGGCGCTGCCCGTGATCGTTCTGGCCTATTTCGTCTATATCTTCTTTGCCTTCGATATTCCGGGGCTGGGGGATCGGATCAACGTGGGCAATGCCCGCACGCTGGTGGCCGATGCATATAGCTACAAGACCCATGTCACGCAGGACAACCGCGACGGCGCGTTTTCCGTCGCGATCGAAGGCGAGCGTAAGGGCGCATATGAAGCCGGCACGGCCCCCGATTGGGTCACGTTGGGGGATCGCCCTGTCGCGGATCTGGGGGGCGGGCATATCGTGACCTTTGGCCCGCAGGTCAGCTATGACATCCCGGGCTATGGCACGGTCGTGGCCGAGCCGGGGCAGCGCGGTGTTCAGGCGACATTCCCGCCCGGCGATGTGCCCGACTATATCAGCGCGTCCAAGAACCGCGTGATGATCAACACCGAGGCAGGGCGGCTGACGATCACCCGCAACCGGACCGAGGTGTTCAAATACGACTACGGGTGGGAGCTGTTCTTTTTCACGCTCGACAGCCCCTATCACGGGCTGGGCCCGGTCGCGCTGATGGGCCGCGCGTTCAGCGGTGAAGCGGGCGCGATCTTCCATGACTTCTGGACCAACCGCATGTGGCGGCACAGTGATGTGGCCTGGGCGCTTTACGAGACTTTGCTGATGGCCTTTCTGGGCACATTCGGCGCGGCGATCATCGCCCTCCCGCTGGGGTTCCTTGCGGCCAAGAACTTTACCCCGCTGCGGTCCTTGCGCTTTGCTGCGCGGCGGATGTTCGATTTCCTGCGCGGTGTCGACGGGCTGATCTGGACCATCGTCCTGTCGCGCGCCTTCGGGCCGGGGCCGCTGACTGGAGCCTTGGCGATCCTGCTGACCGACACAGGGTCTTTCGGCAAGATGTTCTCGGAAGCGCTGGAGAATGTGGACGGCAAACAGATCGAAGGCATCGCCTCTACCGGGGCCAAGCCGCTGCAACGCTACCGTTTTGGGGTGCTGCCGCAGATCGTGCCCGTGCTGCTCAGCCAGGTCCTCTATTTCCTCGAATCCAACACCCGCTCTGCGACGATCATCGGGGCGATCACCGGCGGCGGCATCGGTCTGCTGCTGACGCAAGCGATTGCCACACAGAAGGACTGGGAAGAGGTGACCTATTATATCGTGCTGATCGTGCTCATGGTCATGGCGATGGACAGTTTCTCGGGCTGGCTGCGCCGCAAGCTGATCAACGGTGACGAGGGCGGTCACTGATGCCGCGCCTGACTGCCGACAGCCCCTTCATCCACCCCGACTGCGAGATCAAAGATGCTACATTCGGAGCCTATACAGAGATCGGGCGCGGGTCGCGGATCGCCCATAGCCAGCTTGGCGATTACAGCTATTGCGACCGCTACGCCGACATTGCCAACACCAACGTGGGCAAATTCTCGAACATCGCGGCCTATGTGCGGATCGGGGCCACAGACCACCCGATGGAAAAAGCCAGCCTGCATCACTTTCACTACCGCGCGGGCGACTACTTTGACGGTGCGGCTGACGATGACGCTTGGTTCGCTCACCGTCGCAGCCGGCGCGTTACCCTTGGCCATGACACATGGCTTGGCAATGGCGCACAGGTGCGGCCAGAGGTAACGATCGGCCACGGCGCGGTTGTCGCGGGTGGGGCCATCGTGACCAAGGATGTCGCCCCCTATATGATCGTCGCGGGTATTCCCGCGGTGCCGCTGCGGGCGCGGTTCAGCGCGGGCATCGCTGACCGGATGATGGCGCTGGCATGGTGGGACTGGCCCCATGACGCCTTGCACCGCGCGCTGGATGATTTCCGCGCGCTGTCAGCCGAGGCGTTTCTGGAGCGCTACGAATAACGCCACGCGATTTCAGGTATCTGCCAGTGTCAGGGTCACTTTGTCCCCCGCGAACCACGTGCGCCCGTATTCCAGCGGTTGCCCCTGATCATCCACATTCAGGTTGATCGTGCGCAAGATCGGCGCGCCCTCGGCCACCCGTAGGTGCAGCGCCTGGGTGGCGCTGGCGAGCTTGGCGTTGATGCGGGTTGATGCGCGGGTATAATCCGTCACGCCCCCGAGCCGCAGCGCCGCCGTCACCGATTGCGCCTGTTCAAGATGCGCCAGCATGTCGGGGAAGCGCGCGGCAGAGAAGACGCTGCGAAACAGCGCGATCACCTGACCGTCGGCAAAGGACAGCCCCTCGCAGACCTGCACCTGTGCGTTCTGCGCCAGTGCAAGTGCGTCGCTTTCTTCGGGGCGCGCGGTGCGGGTTTCCAGAGTCAGGAACTCCTTGCTTGGCATCCGCCCCTGCGCCGACAGGTTCTGGTGAAACCGCACGCGGCGGCCGATGGGGTAATCGGTGGGGGTCGAGGTCACGAACACCCCCGCACCGCGCCGCGGCAACACCAGCCCTTCGCCCGCCAGCGCCTTGATCGCGTGCCGCACCGTATGCCGGTTCACCCCGAACCGCGCCGCCAGCGCGCTTTCGGTCGGCAGCTTGTCGTCGGGGCCATAGACACCCGCTGCGATGTCGCTGCGCAGGCTATGGGCGATGGCGGTCCAGATCGGGGTGCGTTGAGGCATGTCACAAATATTTCGCAAAAGGAGGGCTTGGCGCTGATCGGCCTCACAGGTAGTATTTGTCTAGTTGTATAGACAACTCGAAAAGGTGTCTAGATGAATATGATGAACTCAGAAATCGACCCTCATGCGCCGCGTAAGGCATGGTTGGGTCTGCTTGCCAAATCCCCCGCCGCTGAGGTCGCGCGCCTTTGGGCCGCCTATGGCATCCCCCCTGATCACAGCATTCTGCGCGCGCCGGAAATTGGCGGCGTAATGGTGCGCGGTCGGGCAGGGGCCGTCGGCGCCGCGTTCAACCTTGGCGAAATGTCCGTCACCCGTGCGTCAGTCAAACTGGACTGCGGTACAGTGGGTCACGGCTATGTGCAGGGCCGCAGCAAGGACCACGCGCTGCAGACGGCGCTGATTGACGCGCTGATGCAAACCGACGCGGCGGCGCAGGTAGAGGCCGCGATCCTCGCGCCCCTGCGCAAGGGGCGTGACACGGCCAAGGCCACCCGCGCGGCCAAGGCGGCGGCGACAAAGGTGGATTTCTTTACGATGGTACGAGGGGAAGACTGATGCAGACCCATGCTTTGGAGGGCGGCTTTACCGACGCCCCGATCGACGCCGCCCGCGCGTTTCGCGGGCTGATGACCGCGATGGCACGCCCGGGGACGATCTGTGACGTCTCTGGGGCCACACCGCCCGCCCCGCTTGGCGCGGCCGCGGGCACCGCGATCCTGACGCTGTGTGATCCCGATACGCCAATCTATCTCGGCACCGCTTGTGACACCCAGGATGTGCGCGATTGGATCACCTTTCAGACCGGCGCGCCCTTTGTGCCGCCCGCGCGGGCGATGTTTGCCGTCGGGGCTTGGGATGATCTCCCGCTTTGCGAATTTGCCATCGGCACCGCCGAATATCCCGACCGGTCAGCGACGGTGGTTGTCGAGATGCCAGACCTCACGTCTCTGGGTGCGACCCTAAGCGGACCAGGTATCAAGGATACCGCCAACCTGTCGCTGCCGGATACTGCCGCGTTCCAACGCAACGCCGCGCTGTTCCCGCTGGGGTTGGATTTCATTTTCACCTGCGCAAACCGGCTTGCCGCGCTGCCGCGCACGACGAGGGTCCGCTGATGTATGTTGCTGTCAAAGGGGGCGAACGCGCCATCGACAACGCCCATGCTTGGCTGGCCGAGGAACGGCGCGGGGACCGTGATGTGGCGGAACTGGGGGTAGACCAGATCCGCGAGCAGATGACGCTCGCCGTTAATCGCGTGATGGCGGAAGGGTCGCTGTATGATCCCGACCTTGCCGCGCTGGCGATCAAACAATCGCGCGGTGATCTGATAGAGGCGATCTTTCTGATCCGCGCCTACCGTACCACGCTGCCGCGTTTTGGCGGCTCTAACCCCGTGGATACCGCCACCATGGCCTGCGACCGCCGCGTGTCGGCCACGTTCAAGGATGCACCCGGTGGGCAAGTGCTGGGGCCGACCTTTGACTACACCCACCGTCTGCTGGACTTCAAACTCGCCGCCGATGGCGAGCTTGGCGAGATGCCGCAAACAGAGCCTAATACAGGCGAGACGCCGCACATCATGGGGTTCCTTGACCGCGAGGATCTGATCCAGTCGGAACCCGCAGGGGCGGACACACCGGACGATCTGACCCGCAGCCCGCTGGAGCTTCCGGCGAGCCGTGCCCTGCGATTGCAGGCTCTAACACGGGGGGATGAGGGGTTTATCCTTGGCATGGCCTATTCCACCCAACGGGGCTATGCGCGCAACCACGCCTTTGTGGCAGAGCTGCGCATCGGCGCGGTCGCGGTCGAGATGGAGATCCCCGAGCTCGGCTTTGCCATCGACATCGGCGAGATCACCCTGACCGAATGCGAAACCGTCAACCAGTTCAAAGGCTCGAAAACCGAACCGCCGCAATTCACGCGCGGCTACGGGCTGGTCTTTGGGATGACGGAGCGCAAGGCGATCTCTATGGCGCTGGTCGACCGCGCGTTGCGCTGGAAAGAACTGGGCGAGGATAACCTAGGTGCCCCCGCGCAGGACGAGGAATTCGTGCTGTATCACGCCGACAACATCCAGGCGACGGGGTTTCTGGAGCATATCAAACTGCCTCACTACGTCGACTTCCAATCCGAACTGGAGCTGATCCGCAAACTGCGCCGCGAGGCACAGGCATCAGAGCAAGCGGCGGGACAGGCCGAGGGGGAGGGCCCCTCCGGGGGGAGTTTAAAGGGCAAAATGAAGGAAGGGGTGGCGTCATGAGCGACTATAACTTCGCCTATCTGGACGAGCAGACCAAACGCATGATCCGCCGCGCGATCCTAAAAGGATTGGCGATACCGGGGTATCAGGTGCCTTTTGCCAGCCGCGAGATGCCGATGCCTTATGGCTGGGGCACGGGCGGTGTGCAGGTTTCGGCAGCGGTACTGACGCCCGAGGACCGGTTCAAGGTGATCGATCAGGGGGCCGACGATACGACCAATGCAGTCTCTATCAGGCGGTTTTTCGAGAAAACGGCGGGCGTCGCCGTGACCGAGGCCACCACAGAGGCCAGCGTCATCCAGACCCGTCACCGCATCCCCGAAACACCCCTGCGCGAAGACCAGATCCTTGTCTATCAGGTGCCGATCCCCGAACCCCTGCGGTTTCTTGAACCGTCAGAGGTCGAGACACGCAAGATGCACAGCCTTGAGGAATACGGATTGATGCACGTGAAACTTTACGAAGACATAAGCCAGCACGGCGCGATTGCCATGGCCTATGCCTATCCGGTGAAGGTCGAGGGGCGCTATGTCATGGACCCGTCCCCGATCCCCAAGTTCGATAACCCCAAGCTCGAGATGGCGGGTATCCAACTGTTCGGCGCAGGCCGCGAACAGCGCATCTATGCGGTGCCGCCCTATACGCAGGTGGTCAGTCTGGACTTCGACGATTACCCGTTCGAGCCGACGAAGGCGGATCATGCCTGTGACCTCTGCGGCGCGACGGACAGCTATCTGGACGAGCTGATCATGGATGACTCCGGCGGTCGGATGTTCATGTGTTCGGATACGGATTACTGCGGCGCGCGGCGTGCGGCGGGGCATCTGGGTGCGCAGGGTGCCCCCTTGGCGGAGGACGCGGCATGACCCCTTTGTTGCAAGTGGAAGGCATCGCCAAGATGTACGGCGCACGGATCGGCTGCACCGACGTGTCGTTTGATCTTTATCCGGGCGAGGTGATGGGCATCGTCGGGGAAAGCGGGTCGGGCAAGTCGACGCTTCTGAACTGTTTGGCAGGGCATTTGCAGCCCGACGCCGGGGCCGTCCGTTTCGACACCCGCGCCGAGGGCCTGCGCGATACGGTCACGATGAGCGAGCCTGAACGCCGCATGTTGTCGCGCACCGACTGGGCCTTTGTGCATCAGCACGCCCGCGACGGGCTGCGCATGAATGTCAGCGCAGGCGGCAATGTGGGCGAGCGGCTGATGGCCGTGAACGCGCGCCATTATGGCGAGATCCGCGACAAGGCGATTGACTGGCTGGGCCGCGTCGAGATCAGCGCTGACCGCATTGATGACCGGCCCACGGCGTTCTCTGGCGGTATGCAACAGCGTTTGCAGATCGCGCGCAATCTGGTGACAGGCCCGCGGTTGGTGTTCATGGATGAACCCACCGGCGGTCTGGATGTCAGCGTGCAGGCGCGGTTGCTGGACCTGCTGCGGGGGCTCGTGCGCGAGATGGGGTTGAGCGCCATCATCGTCACCCATGATCTGGCTGTGGTGCGTTTGCTGGCCGACCGGCTGATGGTCATGAAAGACGGCCATGTGATCGAAAGCGGGCTGACCGATCAGGTGCTCGACGATCCGCAGCATGCCTATACGCAGCTTCTTGTTTCCTCTGTCCTACAGGTATGAACCCGATGATTACTGTTGAAAACGTGTCGAAATCCTTTGTGTTGCACAATCAGGGGGCTGCCGAAATCTCTGTTATGGCGGGGGCGTCGCTGTCGGTGGCACAGGGGGAGTGTATTGCTTTGGTCGGAGCCTCAGGCGCAGGTAAATCGACCCTGATGCGGATGATTTACGGCAATTACCTGACCCAGTCGGGGCGCATTATGGTGGGCGATCTGGATGTCGTGACCGCGGCACCAAGGCAGGTGATCCAGCTGCGCCGCACCACATTGGGCTATGTCAGCCAGTTCCTGCGGGTTGTGCCACGGGTATCGACGCTGGACGTGGTGGCAGAGCCGCTTATGGCCACCGGATCTGACCGCGCCAGTGCCGTAGCGCAGGCGAAAGCCCTGTTGCAGAGACTGAATATACCCGAACGTCTGTGGCCGTTGAGCCCCACGACCTTCTCGGGCGGAGAGCAGCAGCGCGTCAATATCGCACGCGGTTTTGCCTATCCCTATCCCGCGCTATTGCTGGATGAACCGACCGCCAGCCTTGATCCCGTGAACCGCGCCACCGTGCTAAAGATGATCGCAGAGGCGAAGGTGCGTGGCGCTGCCATCATCGGGATTTTTCACGACCACGCCGCGCGCGACGAAATTTGTGACCGGCAGTTTGACGTGACCCAGTTCACCCCGGGGCTGGCCGCATGACGGGGCGCTTCATTGCAGTCGTCGGGCCTTCTGGTGTGGGGAAAGACAGCGTGATGGAGGGGCTGGCCGCGGCGGACCCGTCGCTTTGTCTTGCGCGGCGCGTGATCTCGCGGCCCGCAACCCTTGGCGGAGAAGCGTTCGACGGCGTGTCGGAGCGTGCCTTCAGGAAGGCAGAGGATGACGGTGCGTTTATCCTCAGCTGGCATGCGCATGGCTGGCACTACGGCATCCCGCAGTCCGTCGCGCTAGAGGTGGCGCAGGGGCGTGATGTGCTGGTGAACCTGTCGCGGGCCGTCCTGCCACAGGCACAGGCCCTCTTTGCGCGGTTTTGCGTGATTTTGCTGCGGGCGGATCATGACATCCTCGCCGCCCGTCTGACGGCGCGCAACCGCGAGGACGCCGCCGAGATAGAGCGCCGTCTGGCCCGTGCGGATTTCGCCATGCCCCTCGGTATGCCCCATCAGGTGATCGACAACAGCGGCCCCTTGGCGCAGACCATTGCCACGATACGCCAGCACCTTTCCCAGACAGCCTGCGACGCTGGCCAGTCCAATCAGAAGATAATGCCATGACCCAAGAGACAATTTTCGCCAACGCCCGCCTGATCCTGCGGGATCGCGTCGAGACCGGAACGCTCCGCATCGCAGACGGGGTAATCACCGACATCGATTTCGGCAGCGCCGTGCCCAAAGGCGCGCAGGACATGCAGGGCGACTACATCGCGCCCGGTCTGGTCGAATTGCACACCGATAATCTGGAACGGCATATGTCGCCGCGCCCCAAGGTCGACTGGCCGCACCGCGCGGCCATCCTCGCCCATGACCGTGAACTGGCGGGCACCGGCATCACCACCGTGTTCGATGCGATCCGCGTCGGGTCGATGATCTCGGCCGAGCACCAGTACCAGAGATATGCGCGCGGCATGGTCGATACCATTCTGGCGATGCGCGCCGCCGGAGCCCTGCGGATCAGCCACCACATCCACCTGCGGGCCGAGATCTGTTCGGAAACGCTGGCCGAAGAGCTGGCCGAATTCGGCCCAGAGGATCGCGTTGGCATCGTCTCGATGATGGACCACACGCCGGGTCAGCGTCAGTTCCGCGATCTGTCGAAATTCGAGGCCTATGTGCGCGGCAAACACAGCTTTGATGCCGCCGCCTTCCAGCGTCATGTGGACACACTGTACGATGTGCAAAAGCAATATGGCAAAACCCACGAGGCCGCGACCGTTGCGGCAGCCACACGATATGGCGCAGCGCTTGCCAGCCACGACGATACCACCGCCGAGCAGGTCGAGACGAGCCACCGCTACGGCGTCCGGCTTGCCGAGTTTCCCACTACGATCGAGGCGGCGCATAGCTGTCACGCCAATGGGATCGCGACCATCATGGGCGCGCCCAACGTCATTCGCGGGGGGTCGCATTCGGGCAATGTCGCCGCCCTTGATCTGGCGAAGGCGGACCGGCTGGATATCTTGTCGTCCGACTACGTGCCCGCGGGCCTGTTGATCGCGGCATTGCAACTGGGGGATCTGTGGGGGGATCTGGCGCGCGGGCTCGCGACGGTCACCCACGCGCCCGCACAAAGCGTCGGGCTAACGGACCGCGGCACGATCAAGGTCGGCGCACGCGGCGATGTGATCCGGTTTGCGCGGCTCGATGCCTTGCCGATCCTGCGCGAGACATGGGTCGAAGGGCAGCGCGTCTTTTGACCTGATGCAGCGGCGCGACGCTTGCGGCGCTCTGGGGGGCAGGGCGTAGCTTTGGGGTTGGTGTCGGCGGAAAAATGCTTAGGTTGCCGCTTTAGGGTCTGAACACCCGGAAACAAAGCGGGGGCCTTATGCGCCAATCATTCATGCAACCACATCACTATGTCACCGGCGGAGGCGTCTGATGCTGTTGGTGCTGGGACTGGCCGCGTTGATCTGGGGCGCGGGGGCTGCGTTCGGCCAGCCGCGCGAACGGCGCGTCGTGGTGTTGGGCATGCTGTTTGGTCTGGTGATCGGGTTGAACCTCTTGCTGCCCGAAGCGCACCCCTTGCGCGTAGCGACGGGTGGCTCGGCAGCCCCGTGGCTGCTGCTGACGGGATTTCTGCTGCTGATCTTTGGCTATAGCTGGGTGTTGAACCGCCTGCGCGCCCGCGCCGAACCGGTGGCCGCACCGACGCCCCCCGCGCAAACTGGCACTTTCTCGGAAACAGAGCTGAACCGCTATGCCCGCCACATCGTGCTGCGCGAGGTCGGCGGACCGGGGCAGAAGGCGTTGAAGCAGGCGCGGGTGCTGGTCATTGGTGCGGGTGGGCTTGGCGCGCCGGTGCTGCAATACCTGACGGCGGCCGGTGTCGGCACGATTGGTGTGATCGATGACGATGTGGTCGAGAATGCCAATCTGCAACGGCAAGTGATCCACAAGGACAGCGCCATCGGCACGCCCAAGGTGTTTTCAGCGCAGGCCGAGATGGAGGCGCAGAACCCCTTTGTCACCGTGCGCCCCTATCACCGCCGCCTGACGGAAGACATCGCGGCAGAGCTTTTCGCCGACTACGATCTGGTGCTGGACGGCACGGATAATTTCGACACGCGCTATCTGGTGAACCGCACCTGTGTCGCGGCCGGTTTGCCGCTGATCTCGGGGGCGCTGTCGCAATGGGAAGGACAGCTGAGCATCTTTGACCCCTCCAAGGGCGCGCCGTGCTACCAGTGCATTTTCCCGCAAGCCCCGGCTGCCCATCTTGCCCCCAGCTGTGCGCAAGCCGGGGTGATCGGCCCCTTGCCCGGCGTGATCGGCGCGATGATGGCATCCGAGGCGATCAAGCTGATCACCGGTGCCGGTGCCCCGCTGCGTGGGCAAATGCTGATGTATGATGCGCTCTACGGCGAGAACCGCGTGATCGGCGTCTCCAAACGGGACGACTGTCCGATCTGCGGGAACGCGGGCGAATAGACGACTCGATATGGCGGCTTGGTGCGCGGGTATTGCGATTGTATTGCCCCGCCGCAGTGCATAGCTTGATCCGTAAAGGAGACCGCCATGACAAACCCTTTGCTACAGGATTGGGACACCCCGTTTCAGATCGCCCCTTTCGACAAGATTTCCGACGATGATTTCGCCCCCGCGCTGGACGAGGCCCTGCAGACCCACCGGATGGAGATCGACGCCATCGCCGACTGCGAATATGATCCGACGTTTTCCAACACGATCGAGGCGCTCGAGGAAGCAGGCAGCCAGCTGGATCGCGTGTTGGGCGTGTTCTTCACCGTCGCAGGGGCCGACAGCAACCCCACGCGCGAAGACCTGCAGCGCAAATTCTCGCCGCTGCTCTCTGCGCATTTCTCTGACATCTCAAGCAACAAGGCGCTGTTTGCGCGCGTGGCCTCCGTCTGGGAAAATCGCGACAGTTTTGATCTGACGCCCGAACAGGCACGGGTGTTGATGCTGACCCACCGCGGCTTTGTGCGCGCAGGCGCGGCGCTGGAGGGGGCGGATGATGCGCGGATGAAAGAGATCAAGAACCGGCTGGCGGTGCTGGGGACACAGTTCACCCAGAACCTGCTGGCGGATGAACGCAGCTGGTTCATGCCGTTGGAGGAATCCGATCTGGAAGGGCTGCCCGACTTTGTCATCGATGCCGCCCGTGCGGCGGGCGAGGAGAAAGAGGCAGGCGGGCCGGTCATTACCCTTTCGCGGTCATTGATCACACCGTTCCTGCAATTCTCGCCGCGCCGCGATCTGCGCGAAAAGGCGTTTCTCGCCTGGCAGTCCCGTGGGGCCAATGGCGGCGATACCGATAACCGCGCCATCGCTGCCGAGATCCTCGCCCTGCGCGAGGAACGGGCCAAGCTTCTGGGCTATCAAAATTTCGCGGCTTACAAGCTGGAAACAGAGATGGCGAAAACACCCAAAGCGGTGCGTCAGCTGCTGATGGATGTCTGGACCCCGGCAAAACGCCAAGCGCAGGCGGACGCCGAGGTGCTGACCCGTATGATGCATGACGATGGCGTGAACGCCGATCTGGCCCCGTGGGACTGGCGCTACTATGCGCAGAAACGGCGCGTGGCAGAGCATGATCTGGATGAAGCCGCGTTGAAACCGTATTTCCAGCTGGACCGGATGATCGACGCGGCCTTCGACTGCGCCACGCGATTGTTCGCTCTCGAATTCAAGCCCCTCGACGTGCCGCTCTATCACCCCGATTGTCGCGCGTGGGAAGTGACCCGCAACGGCGAACATGTGGCCGTGTTCATCGGTGACTACTTTGCACGCGGATCGAAACGGTCGGGCGCGTGGTGCAGCGCCATGCGGTCTCAGGCGAAATTCCCCGACGTGCAGTCGCCCATCGTGATCAACGTGTGCAACTTTGCCAAAGCCGCGCCTGCGCTGCTGTCCTATGACGATGCACGCACGCTGTTTCATGAATTTGGCCATGCGCTGCACCAGATGCTGTCGGATGTGACCTACGAATCCGTGAGCGGCACATCGGTCGCGCGTGATTTTGTCGAACTGCCCAGCCAGTTGTTCGAACATTGGCTCGAAGTGCCCGACGTGCTCAGCCAATTCGCCACCCATGCCAAAACAAGCGACCCCATGCCGCCCGAGATGCTGGAAAAGGTGCTGGGGGCCGCGAATTTCGACATGGGGTTCGCCACGGTCGAATATGTCGCCTCTGCGCTGGTCGACCTCGAATTCCACGACGGTGCGGCACCCGCCGATCCGATGGAGAAACAGGCGCAGGTGCTGGCCGATCTGGGCATGCCACCCGCAATCACCATGCGCCACGCCACGCCGCAGTTTGCCCATGTCTTTTCCGGCGACGGCTATTCCAGCGGCTACTACAGCTACATGTGGTCCGAGGTGATGGACGCAGACGCCTTCGCCGCCTTTGAAGAGGCCGGTAGCGCCTTTGATCCCGATCGCGCCGCCGCGCTAGAGCAGCACATCCTGTCCACCGGCGGGAGTCAGGACGCGGCGGAACTGTACAAGGCGTTCCGTGGCCGCTTGCCGGGGGTAGAGGCTTTGCTGAAGGGGCGCGGCCTGACAGCGGGCTGAGCGCCCGCGGCCGGCCTGCCTTCGGCGAGAGTTTAAGAGGCAAAATGAAGGGGCGCGCGGCTGCAGCTTCATTTTGCCAAATAAACTCAAATTCCGCCCTTGATACGGGGCGGGTCAGTAGCCTTTGGCGCGATCCACCAGATGCAGGAAATCCTCACCCGCTTCGCCGCGGCGGATGTTTTCGACGATGGCCTGTGCAGCGGTTGTCGCGCGGGTCTCGGCGGCGATGTGGGGTGTGACGGTGACCTTGGGATGCGCCCAATAGGGGTGGTCTGCGGGCAGGGGCTCGACACGGAACACATCCAGCGTGGCATGGGCGATCTGGCCGCTGTCGAGCGCTGCCAGCAGCGCGTCGTCATCGACCAGCGCGCCGCGGCCGGGGTTGATGATACAGGCACCAGCGGGCATTTGCGCCAGCGTCTCGGCATTCAGCGTGTTTTCGGTATCAGGCGTGTTGGGCAGCAGCAGCACAGCGATCTCGGCACGGCGCAGCGCATCTGCGCGCCCGGCGTCCCCATGTAGGCAGGTGACGCCCGCGATGTCCTTGGGGCTGCGCGACCAGCCGGTGACGTTGAACCCCAGATAGACCAGCGTTTCCGCCACCGCCGCGCCCAAGGCCCCCAGCCCCAGAATGGTGACCTGTCGTTCCTGTGCCAGCGGCGGGGTGCGCGGGGTCCAATCGGTGTCCGTTTTGCGAATGTCCGCGTCCAACCCCAGATGATAGCGCATCACATGGCCCGTGACCCATTCCACCATCCCCTTGGTCAGCCCCGGGTCCACCATCCGCGCCAGAGGAATTTTCAGCGTCTCGTTATTGGTGATGTTTTCCACCCCCGCCCAGAGGTTCAGCACCGCCTTGGCCCGCGTGTAGGGCGTGAAATCCTGCAAGGGGCTGTTGGGGGCATAGACGATGTAATCCACGTCCTGCGGGGCGATATCCGTTGATAGGTGAGCCGCGATCCCCGCGGCATCAAGCGCTTGGCGCAGCGGCGTTTCATACGTCACCCAGCGTTCGGGGCGCGCGGCGAAAAGGATATTGAGGGGCATGGGCTTCCTATCTGGGGCGGTGGACATGGGCCGATTGTACAAGGCCAAAAGCCAGCAGCAACACCAGCATCGCCGACCCGCCGTAGCTGACCAGCGGCAAGGGAACCCCGACAACGGGCGCCAGCCCCATCACCATCGACATGTTCACCGCGAAGAACAAAAAGAAGTTCAGCGCGATGCCAAGGGTCAGCAGCGACGAGAAACGGTCCTTGTTGATCAGCGCCGCCGCGACGCAGAAGACGATGATCAGCGCATAGAGACCCAGCAGGGAGAACCCGCCGACAAAGCCGAACTCCTCGGCCAGGGTGGTAAAGATGAAGTCGGTGTGTTTCTCGGGCAGGAAGTTCAGGCGCGACTGGGTGCCTTGCATGAACCCGCGCCCCGTCCAGCCGCCGGAGCCGAGCGCGATCTTGGATTGCGTGATGTGATACCCTGCGCCCAACGGGTCGGTGCTGGGATCGATAAACGTGTCAATGCGCCGGAACTGGTAATCCTTGATCAGCTGCCACGGCGTGCCGCGGGACTGGAACACCGCCGTCACCAGTCCGACGGCTCCGGTGATGACCACGGCGAAATAGCCCCAGTGCACACCGGCCAGAAACATCAGCCCGCCACCCGCTGCCATCAGCAGGATCGCAGTGCCCAGGTCGGGCTGTTTCAGTACCAGTGCCGTGGGGATCAGGATCAGCAGCACCGGCAGCAGCACCCAAAGCGGGCGCGAGGTTTTTTTGGGCGGGAGCCAGTCGTAATAGGCCGCCAGCATCATCACCAGCGTGATCTTCATCAGCTCGGAGGGTTGCAGGCGGAACGATCCGAGCTCGATCCAGCGCTGCGCGCCCATACCGACAGCGCCGAAAAGCTCTACCGCGATCAGCAGGATCACGGTCCCGAAATAGGCCACGCCTGCAAGGTTTCGCCAAAGCCAGATCGGCACCATCCCCGCGGCGATCATCAGTGCGATGCCAAGGGCAAAGCGTTTCATCTGCGGTTCGGCCCAGGGGGTAAAGCTGCCACCGGCCACGGAGTAGAGCATCAGGAACCCCACCCCCGAAACAGCGGCCAGCAGGATGGTCAGCGGCCAGTTCAGGTGCAGGATCTTGGCAAAGCCCGTGGGGACATGTTTGACCGTATATTCAAGGTAGCTCATGCTTGGTCTTTCCCGCTGAAGTCCGCTTGGGGCTGGATCGCGCGCAGGGCTTTTTGCTGCTCGGCGATGCGGCCGCGGTCGGCGGTGGGGTAGGCCTCTAGCGGCGGTTCGCCGCCATAGATCGCTTGCAGTATGACATCGCGGGCGATGGGGGCCGCCGCGGTCGATCCGCCGCCGCCGTGTTCCACCAGCACCGATACCGCATAGCGTGGCTTGTCATAGGGGGCGAAGGCGACAAACAGCGCGTGGTCGCGGCGTTCCCAGGGCAGGTCCTCGTTGCGGCTGACCCCGCGCGCGCGTTCGGCCGCGGTGATGTTGCGCACCTGGCTGGTGCCGCTTTTGCCGGCCATGCGCACACCCTCGGCGATGACGCGCGACCGGTAGCCGGTGCCGCGTCGGTCGTTTACCACCGAATACATGCCTTTGCGCACCTGCCGCATGTTGTTCTCGTTCATGCCCAAAGGCTCGCCCGCGCCGCTGGGTTGTTCGACACCGTCGATGGATTTGATCAGCCGCGGGACCACGGCGCGGTTGGTGGCGATCCGCGCGGTCATCACCGCCAGTTGCAGCGGTGAACTGAGGGTGAAGCCTTGCCCGATCGAGGCATTAACCGTGTCGCCGATCACCCATGAATCGCCCTTGGTCGCTTGCTTCCACTCTTTCGTGGGGGCCAGGCCGGCAGCGACCGAGGACAGCGGCAGGTCGTGTTTCCAGCCCAGACCAAAGCGGTTCGCCATGGCCGAGATCTTCTCGATCCCGACTTTCATCGCCAGATCATAGTAATAGACGTCGCAGGATTGCTTGAGCGAGTTCTCCAGGTCGATCCAGCCGTGGCCTGCGCGTTTCCAGCAGTGGAAACGGCGACCGCCGACCTCTAGGTGGCCGGGGCAATAGACGGTTTCTTCGGGGCCGACGATGCCCTCTTCAAGGGCGGCCATGGCCACGACCATCTTGTAGGTCGATCCGGGCGGGTAGGTGCCCTGCACGGTCTTGTTGACCAGCGGGCGGTATTCCGATTGCAGCAGCGGGTTATAATCGGCCGAGGATATCCCCCCGATGAACAGGTTCGGGTCGTAGCTGGGCGAAGAGGCATTGGCGACCAGATCGCCGTTCTCGCAATCCATGATCACGACGGCGGCGCTTTCGCTACCCAGACGGGCCTGCACAAAGTTCTGCAGCTTGGAATCGATGGTAAGTTGCAGATCCGCCCCCGATTGCCCTTCGCGGCGGGCCAGTTCGCGCATCACACGGCCGGTGGCGTTGACCTCGACCTGTTTGGTGCCGGCAGAGCCGCGCAACAGGGATTCCTGTCGGGCCTCGACGTTGATCTTGCCGATCTGGAAACGGGGGATGCGCAGCACCGCATCGGGGTTTTCCAGCGCGTCCAGATCGGCTTGGCTCACGCGGCCCACACGGCCGACAATATGCGCAAAGTCCGACCCGCGGGGATAGACACGGGTCAGGCCGACCTCGGGGCTGACACCGGGCAGGGCGGGGGCGTTGACCGACACGCGGCTGACCTCGTCCCATGTGACATCATCGGCGACGGTCACCGGCAGGAACGGGGCGGAGCGTTTGATTTCGGCCATCGCGCGGTCGCGCATTTCGGGATCAAGGTCGATGACCTTGCCCAGCCGGTCCATCACCGCATCCACATCATCGGCATCCTCGCGCACGATCACGATCCGGTACGACGGCACGTTTTGCGCCAACCGCACGCCGTTGCGGTCAAAGATTTCGCCTCGTGCAGGCGGGATCAACCGGATGTTGATCCGGTTCTCTTCGGCCAGCAGGCGGAACTGGTCAGCCTGATCGACCTGCAAGTAATTCATCCGCGCGGCCAGACCGCCCATGAACAGCAGCTGCGCGCTGCCCAACAAAACAGCGCGGCGGCTGAGCTTGGAGTGGCTGGCTTCGCTATCGGCCCTGCTGCGTCTCATCTTGGTCTCCTCATGAGCGGTTGCCCATACTGTCCAGATCGCCGGGGGCGGATTTGCGCACACCCATCAGCGCATGGGTCACAAACACCACAGCCGGATAGGTCAGGATCGTGACGGCCAGCTCAAACAGGCTCAGCGACCATTGTGGCGGTGGGACCAGCAGCAACGATAGCACGATCCGGTTCAGCATCAAAATAGCGATCAGCCATACGGAGACCGCCAGCCATTCCGCGCCAAAGGTGCTGTCGCGCAGGGTGCGGCCACGGGTTTTCATATTCTCGCATGCCAGCAACGCCAGCAGCGCCCAGAGGCCGGGCGGGCGTTGCAGCAACAGGTCCGTCAGCAGGAAGGCGACGGCAAGCAGCAGGGCGGGGACATAGTCGGGCCGCCGCACAGACCACGCCAGCGCAAAGGCGATCAGCAGGTCGGGGGCGATCCAGATGCGGTCACTGCCCTGGTCCAGCAGGGCACGCAGACGCGCCTCTGCGGGGTCGATGGTGGCCAGTGGGGGCGACAGCTCGGGCGCGAACAGCGCGATCGGCTGGGTATCAAGCGGCAGCAGATGGAAAAACAACAGAACCACCGTCAGCGCCAGAAACGCCGCGCGCATCAGCCACAATCGCAGGGGCGACAGTTCGTCCATCATTCGGTCGCAGGATCAAAGGGCAGGGGCGCGATCATGCCCGTGGCGTCATCCCGCACCACGGCCGCATCCTCGTTCACTTTTTCGGAGCCATGGTGGCGCAGCACGCGCAGGAATTCGAGCCGCTCGAAATCCGCCGCAAGACGCACGCGCAGCCGCCCGCCGGGGTCGGCGGCGACCTGACCGATCAGGATACCCGCAGGAAACACGCCGCCATCGCCAGAGCTGCTGACCCGATCACCGGGACGCACGAGGTCGGGGTTCTCGAGAAAATCAATCGGTGGCGCGGCGGAGTTGTCGCCCGCAATAATCGCCCGCTGTCCCGACGGCTGGATCACCGCAGGTATGCGGCTAGAGGTATCGGTCACCAGAATGACGCGCGCGGTGTTTTCGCCCACGCCGGAAATACGCCCGACCAGCCCGATGCCGTCCACCGTGGCCCAGCCATCGACAATGCCGTCACGGGCCCCGACGTTCAGCAGCACAGATTGGCGGAAGGGCGACCCGGAGTCTGCCTGCACCACACCGGTGATATGGGTCAAACGCGGATCAAGCCGCACCTTGTTCAGGTCCAGCAAACGGGCGTTTTCCTGTTCAAGCTGTAGCGCGGCCTCTTTCCAGGTCTGCATCTTGCGCAGCTCGGACCGCAGTTCCTGGTTCTGCACGGTCAGACGTTGATAGCTTTGGAAATCGCGGAACAGGTTCACCGTACCGGTAACAGGGGTCATCGCCCAATCCAGATTGGGGACGATCCGGTCGGTGATCTGCGCGCGAAACCGTTCGACACGGGGGCTGTCGATCCGCCACAGCAGAAAGATGCCCGCCAGCACCAGCACGATGACGGCCAGCAGCAAGCGGCGCAGCGGGCGCCCAAAATCGTTCGAAGAGGATCGGTCGATGGCCATGCGTTATACGTTTCCCACCGCGAGGGCAGCGCCGTCCTGCCGCATCACGGGCTGTTATAGCTGCGCTGATTAGCTGTCGTAGTCGATGGCGTGGCGCAGCTGCTTTTCATACTCCAGCGCTTTGCCGGTGCCCAAGGCCACGCAGTTCAACGGTTCATCCGCCACGGAAATGGCCAGCCCGGTCTGTTCGCGCAGCGCCAGATCGAGATCGCCCAGCAAGGCACCGCCACCGGTCAGCATGACGCCACGGTCCACGATGTCAGCCGCCAGATCGGGCGGGGTGGTTTCCAGCGCGGTCATCACCGCCTCGCAGATCTGCTGCACAGGCTCGGCCAGCGCTTCGGCGATCTGCGCCTGGGTCACTTCGATCTCTTTGGGGACACCGTTCAGCAGGTCGCGCCCACGGATCTGCATCGATGTGCCGCGCCCGTCGTCGGGCATCCGTGCGGTCCCGATAGAGGTTTTCACCCGCTCGGCCGTTGTTTCACCGATCAGCAGGTTTTGCTGGCGACGCAGGTAGCTGATGATCGCCTCGTCCATACGGTCGCCGCCCACACGGACAGAGCGCGCATAGACGATATCGCCCAAGGACAGCACCGCAACCTCGGTTGTGCCACCCCCTATATCGACAACCATGTTCCCGGTCGGATCGGTGATCGGCATGCCCGCCCCGATGGCCGCCGCAATCGGTTCGGCAATCAGGCCGGCGCGGCGTGCGCCCGCAGACAGCACCGACTGACGGATCGCGCGTTTTTCAACAGGCGTCGCCCCATGCGGCACGCAGACGATGATCTTGGGCTTCGAGAAGGTCGACCGTTTGTGCACCTTGCGGATGAAATGCTTGATCATCTCTTCGGCGGTGTCAAAGTCGGCAATCACGCCCTCGCGCATGGGGCGGATCGCTTCGATGCTGCCGGGGGTCCGGCCCAGCATCAACTTTGCGTCTTCGCCCACGGCCAACACCTTTTTGACGCCATCCTTGACGTGATAGGCGACAACCGAAGGTTCGGACAGGACGATGCCCTTGCCTTTGACATAAACCAAGGTGTTCGCGGTCCCGAGGTCGATGGCCATATCGGACGAGAACAAACCACGGAATTGATCAAAAACGGACATGGGCAGCAGGACCTTGCAAAAATTCATTTTGGCCCGTCGACTCTGACAAGTCACGGGCTAAACGGCTTATAGGCCGATGAGGTCAAAGACGAAAGGGGGGTTGACCTTTGTGGTGGCATGATGCCGCCACCGCGCTATGGTTTGCGGCAAGCCGGACAATAGGGGGAGAGAGAAATGCAGAAGATTCAAGTTATTGGTGTGCATCACATTACGCTGATGGGCGCGGACCGTCAGACCAGTATCGACTTCTGGGAGGGTCTGCTGGGCATGCCGTTCATCTTCGATCAGCCAAATCTGGACGATCCCGACGAAGGGCACCTGTATTTCGATCCCGGCGACGGCCGGTTGATCACCATCTTTACCAATGAAAACCGCAAACCCGTCTACAGTCGCACGCCGATGGACGCGGGCTGCGTGCATCACCTCGCGTTCGAGGTCGACCGCGCCATGTTTGATCAAGTGCTCGACCGGCTCAAGGAGCGGGGGATCGGAAATTCGGGCGTGAAGGATCGCGGGTTCATGCATTCGATCTACTTCAAGGACCCGCTGGGGTTCCTGATCGAACTGGCCTGCTACACCTTCATCCCGCCGCGCGGATCGTCCCACGCGGAAGTGATGCTAGAGGCGCATAAGCTGCGCGTCGCGCGCGGAGATCATCACATCGAACGCCAGCATCTGGCCGATGCCACAGTGATGATCGTCGAACGCTCGCAACGGTCGCTGTCAGAGGATCGCAGCCCCAAGGACCCCTATCGCTAAGGGGCGTCGGGCACCGGTTCAGGCGGGTCAAAAATACCACAAGTAAACGGATCGTAGCGGCGGTTTCGCTTGGGTGTTGCGGGCGGATTCCGCTGCGCCTAAGAGCCATGGTACGAGCAACCGTAAATTGTGCGAAGGAACCAGCATGATCCGTAATATTTTTGTCGCCTCGCTTCTGAGCGTGACCGCAACCGCCGCTGCCGCCGAACTGACCTATGGCACGGCTTTCGCGAAATTCCACGACTTCGACGTTGACGGCGCAGGCACGATCGACGTGAAATCCTTTGGCGGCGGCATCGAATACCGCTACGACAACTTCATCTTCTCGGGTGAGCTGTCGAACATTTCTATCGAGGGCGTCGATATCGATCTGGGCACAGTGGGCGTTGAATACGCTCTGGCCAACGGCTTTAACATCGGCCTCGACTATTCGCGTTTTGACATCGAAGGCTTCGACGCGGATGTCACCAGCCTGTTCGGGTCGTATCAGTCCGGCGCGCATACCTTTGGTGCCGCAATCGGTGATTCCTCCGATCTGGACGACATGACCTTCAGCATCTTCGCCGCTTGGGATGTTACCCCAACTGGCACCGTCGGTCTGGACCTCGTTCACATCGAAGACGAGACGCTTTACGCCGCCTATGCCGATTATGACGTCGCGCAATACAACGTGCAGGCCGACCTGCTAAAACTGGATGATCTGAGCGTTGTCGCTGTCGCAGGCGGCTATGAATTCGCCAACGGCTTCTCTGCTATCGGTTCTGTCGGGTTCCTGGATCTGGGGCCCGAAGACGTGCGGTCGATCACCATCGGCGGTCAGTATGAATTCACTCCCGGTGCGAACGTAGAGCTGGCCTTGGGCCGTCTGGACTTTGACAGTGGCGAGGACGTGGACCAGCTGACTTTCGGCGTGAACTATGAATTGGGTCGCCGTACCTCCAAGCGTCGTTCGCTGGGTAACATCTTTTCAAGCGCGACCGGTACTTTTGCGGGTCTGACAGATTTCTAATCTGCGCTGACAGACCACCAGATACAGAAAAGGCCCCCGACTTCGGGGGCCTTTTTGCGTTCGCGGGGGAAGAGCGGGCGGGTTAACCCACCACGTCTTTATAGCTGATCTCGCGCTTGTCGGTGCCGCCCTTCTCGCGGCGCACCAACAGACGGTTGAGCGCGTGGATATAGGCGCGGACCGATGCCACCACGGTGTCTGTATCGGCCGACTGACCGGTCACGATGCGGCCGTCTTCCTCGAGCCGGACAGAAACGGTGGCCTGCGCGTCGGTGCCTTCGGTCACGGCGTGCACCTGATACAATTGCAAGCGCGCGCTGTGATCGACCAGTGCCTTGATGCAGTTGAACGCGGCATCCACAGGCCCGTCACCGGTTTGCGAGGTAGAGGTTTCGGCACCATCCACCGTCAGCGACATCTCTGCCTTCTGCGGGCCTTCGGTGCCGCAGACCACGGTCATGCTACCCAGCACAATACGGTCGCTTTCAGGGTCGGTCGCGGTGCGCATCAAGGCGATAAGATCGTCGTCGTAGATCTCTTTCTTGCGGTCGGCCAGTTCCTTGAAGCGGACAAAGACATCCTTGAGCTGGTTATCCCCCAGTTCATAGCCGAGGTTTTCCAGCTTCGAGCGCAACGCCGCACGGCCAGAGTGTTTGCCCATCACGATGTTGGTCTCGGTCAGGCCCACGTCTTCGGGGCGCATGATCTCGAATGTTTCGGCGTTCTTCAGCATGCCGTCCTGATGGATGCCGCTTTCATGCGCAAAGGCGTTCTTGCCGACGATGGCCTTGTTGAACTGCACGGCGAAGCCCGAAACAGCGGCAACACGGCGCGAGATATTCATGATCTTGGTGCTGTCGATCTTGGTCTGGAACGGCATGATGTCATTGCGCACTTTCAACGCCATCACGACCTCTTCCAACGCGGTGTTGCCCGCGCGTTCGCCCAAGCCGTTGATCGTACATTCGATCTGGCGCGCGCCCGCTTCGACGGCGGCAAGGCTGTTGGCGGTCGCCATGCCAAGGTCGTTGTGACAATGCGTGGCAAAGACGATCTCGTCCGCGCCGGGCACGTTTTCCAAGAGCTTGCGGATCAGATCGGCGCTTTCGCGCGGCGCGGTATAGCCAACGGTATCGGGGATGTTGATCGTGGTCGCCCCTGCCTTGATTGCGATTTCCACGGTGCGGTAAAGGTAATCAAGCTCTGTCCGCGTGGCGTCCATCGGCGACCATTGCACATTGTCGCAAAGGTTGCGCGCGTGGGTCACCGTTTCGTGGATGCGCTCGGCCATTTCGTCCATCGTGAGGTTCGGAATGGCGCGGTGCAGCGGCGAGGTGCCGATAAATGTGTGAATGCGGGGCTGGGCCGCGTGTTTGATCGCCTCGTAGCAACGATCAATGTCGCCGAACTGGGCGCGGGCCAAACCGCAGATGACCGAGTTCTTCGACAGCTTCGCGATTTCGCTGACGGCGGCGAAATCCCCTTCGGAGGCGATAGGGAAACCGGCCTCGATAATGTCGACGCCCATCTCGTCCAGCAGGCCCGCGATCTCGATCTTTTCGGCGTGGGTCATGGTGGCACCGGGGGATTGTTCGCCATCGCGCAATGTCGTGTCGAAAATCAAGACGCGGTCTTGTTGTGTGGTATCTGTCATCGTTTGGGTTCTTTCATTCTGCTATCTAAATCCGTGGCGCGCGGCACTTCCCTCTGAGCGGGCGCGCCGGATGGCACGCTCAGAGGCGGATTAGCAGCAGTAGGTTGGCACGCAGGAAAGTCGCGCAGCGGCGCGGCAGGATCGCAATATGATCGGCGTGTGTCATGGCGACAAGTTATACCCGTGCATTCGCAAATGGGAAGGGTTTTTCTGCGCCCTTTTTTCCGCGCTTGAAGGGGGGCTGTTTTCCGCTACCTCCCCTTGCATGAAACAGGTTTTGATCATCGGGGCGTCGGGCGGTGTGGGTGCCGCCTTGGCCGCCGCTTACGAGGGGCGTGGCGATACGGTCACGCGGCTGTCACGGTCGGTCGATGGGTTCGACATCACGGACGAACGCAGTGTGGACCATCACTTGACCGCGCTGAACGGGCGGTTTGATGTGGTGCTGGTGGCCACAGGCGCGCTCGAGATTGCCGGTGCCGCACCGGAAAAGACGATCAAATCCATCAGCCAGAAGGCGATGTTGGACCAATTCGCGTTGAACGCCGTGGGCCCTGCACTGGTGCTGCGCCACGCGGGCGACCTGCTGCGGCGGGACGCGCCTTGTGTCTTTGCCGTATTCTCGGCGCGGGTCGGGTCGATCGGCGACAACCGGATCGGCGGCTGGATCAGCTATCGCAGCGCCAAGGCGGCGGTGAACCAGATCGTGCACACCGCCGCGATCGAACTGACGCGCAGTCACAAGAGCAGTATCTGCGTCGCTCTGCACCCCGGCACGGTCAAGACCGCCTTTACCGCGAAATACCTTGCCCGCCATCCCGCTGTCGCACCGGCGGAGGCGGCGGAAAATCTGCTGGCTGTGATCGACGGGCTGACGCCTGCGGACACAGGCCAGTTCTTTGACTGGGCCGGAAAGCCGGTGCCATGGTAGGGCGCTTGGTGCTGGTTCTGGGCGACCAGCTGACAGAAACGCTCAGCGCCTTGGCGCAGGCGGATAAGGCACGCGATACGGTCGTGATGGCCGAGGTCGCGGACGAGGCGGCTTATGTCCGGCATCACCCCAAGAAGATCGCCCTGATCTTTGCCGCGATGCGCAAGTTTGCCCATGCGTTGGAACAGGGCGGCTGGACGGTCGCCTATACGCAGTTGGACGATACGGATAACGCGGGTTCTATCGTGGGGGAATTGCTGCGTCGCGCCGCGCAGACGGGGGCAAGCGAGGTGCTGGCGACAGAGCCGGGGGAGTGGCGCTTGATCGACAAGCTGAAATACGCCCCGCTGAAGGTGCACCTGCTGCCCGACGACCGCTTTCTTGCCACTCATGCCGAATTCGAGGCATGGGCCGAAGGCCGCAAGGCGCTGCGGATGGAGTATTTCTACCGCGAGATGCGCCGCAAGACCGGCCTGCTGATGGAAGGGGACCAACCCGCTGGCGGCAAGTGGAACTTCGACCATGACAACCGCAAAGCCGCGCCCGAGGATGTCACCGTAGATGGCCCTCTGCGGTTCGACCCCGATGCCACGACGCGCGAAGTGCTGGAGCTGGTTCAAGCGCGTTTCGGCGATAACTTCGGCGCGCTAGAGCCTTTTTGGTTCGCCACCACCCGCGCCGAGGCGCTGCAAGCGCTCGACCATTTCATCGCGAATGCCCTGCCACGTTTTGGGGACTATCAAGACGCGATGCTGAACGAGAATGAATTCCTGTATCACGCGATCCTGTCGCCCTACCTCAACATCGGGTTGCTGAACGTGACCGAGATTTGCAAGGCCGCTGCCGACGCCTATGCCGCAGGTCATGCGCCGATCAACGCCGCCGAAGGGTTCATCCGGCAGATCATCGGCTGGCGCGAGTATGTGCGCGGCATCTATTTCCTTGAAGGGCCGGACTATACCGCCCGCAATATTCTGGGGCACGACCGCGACCTGCCGTGGTTCTACTGGGGTGGCGAAACGCGGATGAACTGTGTGGCCAAGGCCGTGGGGCAGACCAGGACCCAAGCCTATGCGCATCATATCCAGCGGTTGATGGTGACAGGCAACTTTGCCCTATTGGCGGGGATTGATCCGGCGCAGGTGCATGAATGGTATCTGGCGGTCTATGCCGATGCCTTTGAATGGGTAGAGGCCCCCAATACCATCGGCATGAGCCAATTCGCCGACGGCGGCGTTATCGCGTCCAAGCCCTATGTCTCGTCCGGGGCCTATATCAACCGCATGTCGGATCACTGCAAAAGCTGCCACTATTCAGTCAGCGCAAAGACGGGTGACACCGCTTGCCCGTTCAACCTGCTTTACTGGCACTTTCTGGACCGCCATCGCGACCGGTTCTCGAACAATCCGCGCATGGGCAATATGTACCGCACGTGGGACCGGATGGACGCCGACAAACGCAAGACAGTTCTGGCCGAAGGCGATGCCTTGCTCGCCCGTCTGGACGCGGGCGAGGTGATCTAGCCGTCGTTGCTTTCAGCCTCGTCCGTACTGTCGGCGGGTGCCTCTGACGGAGTGTCGGCGTCTGCCGGTGCCTCATCCGTGGCGTCTGGAGTGGCTGCCGCACCAGCATCTTCGGCAGGGGCTGTGCCCGCTTCTTGCAGCGCGCCGTTTACCCACTGGCCCGAGACTTCCTCGCCCGATTTATAGCGCATGGTGCCCTGACCCTGACGTTTGCCGCCCTCGAACGCGCCTTCGTAGATGTCGCCATTGGGGTAGGTGGCGGTGCCGGTGCCTTCGATCTCTCCGCCGGACCACTGGCCGTCATAGGTGAAACCATCGGGCATGGTGATCTTGCCCGTGCCGTCGCGTAGCCCGTCGACAAAGCCGCCGGTGTAGACGGTGCCATCGGGGTAGGTCGCGGTGCCCATGCCGTTGCGTTGGCCGTCTTTCCAGCTGCCGTCATACTTATAGCCGTCGGCATAAGTCATCACGCCCTGACCGTCATTGCGCGCGTTCTTGAACCCGCCCTCGTAAACGATGCCGTTGGGGTAGGTCGCGCGGCCTTCGCCTTCGATCACGCCCGCGACCCATGACCCTTCGTAGGTTGATCCGTCGGGATAGGTGATCTTGCCCTCCCCATCGGCTAGATCATCGCGGAAACTGCCTTCGTAGACAGAGCCGTCGGGGTAGGTCACCTTGCCCGTACCTTCGATCTGCCCGGCAACCCATGATCCGGTGTAGACATAGCCATCTGTGCCGGTGAACGTGCCCTGACCCTCGCGGCGGTCGTCCTCGAAGCCGCCCTCGTAGGTGTCGCCATTGGCATAGGTCACCTTGCCCGTGCCCTGGCGCTGACCGGCGACCAGATCGCCTTCGTAGACATCGCCATTGGGTTGGGTCAGCGTGCCGGTGCCGTCGATCTGCCCGTCTTTCCACTGGCCGGTATAGGTCAGCCCGTCGGGCATGGTCAGCGTGCCCGTGCCATTGCGTTCGCCATCGGCGATGTCACCGTCATAGAGCGCGCCATCGGGATAGGTGATCTTGCCCACGCCCTGCTTGACGCCATCGACCCAGTCGCCCTGATATTCATACCCGCCGGGGGATTGCATGACGCCCTTGCCGTGGTGGTTGGCATTGCGGAACGACCCTTCGTAGCGCACCCCGTTGGCATAAAGAGCGATGCCCTGACCGGTGATCGCACCGGCCTCCCATTCGCCCTCATAGGTGCCGCCATCGGCAAAGGTGATCTTGCCGAAACCGTCCGGTTTGCCCTTTTCAAAGTTGCCCTCGTAGACAGACCCGTTGGGGAAACGCGCGACGCCTTTGCCCTTGATCTCTCCGTCTACCCAGGCACCTTCGTATTCATAGCCGTTGGGCAGCGTATAGGTGCCGGTCCCGTGCTGTACGCCGTCCTTGAACGTCCCCTCATAGACGCCGCCATCGTCGTATTGCTTGCTTTGAACCTCGCCGTCTTGCGCAAGCGCGGGGAAGGGCAGCAGCCCAAGGCAAAGGATCAGCGGGGTCAGGGTCAATTTCGTCATACAGCAACTTTCAAAAGAGAGTGCGGCCAAGAGCGGCGGGCGAGTTTGTTAACGCTTAGCCTATTCAATGGCCTGCAAGGGGGCAATCGTCTTTTGCCCGGCGGTGCGCCTTGGCCTTTCACTTGGCGCGTGATCTGCTACATCACTTGCGTAGATTATCGAAGGACCGCCCTATGACATCGCGTTTTCGCATCACGCTTGGCCAGTTGAACCCCACCGTCGGGGATCTGGCCGGAAACGCAGACCTCGCGCGGGAGGCCTGGGCGCAGGGCAAAGAGGCAGGCGCCGATCTGGTTGCTTTGCCCGAGATGTTCCTGGCCGGGTATAACGCGCAAGATCTGGTGATGAAGCAGGCGTTCCAGCTGGATGTGATGACCCACCTCGAAGCGCTGGCGGCTGATTGTGCTGATGGGCCCGCGCTGGCCATCGGTGCGCCCTGGGTCGAAGGGGCCAAGCTCTATAACGCCTATCTGATCCTCAGAAACGGCAAGATCGCCAGCCGTGTCTTCAAGCACAACCTGCCGAACGAGACCGTGTTCGACGAGGTGCGCATTTTCGACAGCGCGCCTTTGGGTGGGCCCTATGCCGTTGGCGATACCCGCATCGGCAGCCCGATCTGCGAAGACGCATGGCACCCCGATGTGGCCGAAACGCTGGCCGAAACCGGGGCGGAGTTCCTGCTGGTGCCCAACGGATCGCCCTATTATCGCGGCAAATTCGAGACGCGGTTGAACCATATGGTCGCCCGCGTGGTCGAGACTGAACTGCCGCTGATCTATCTCAATATGGTGGGCGGTCAGGATGATCAGGTCTTTGACGGGGCGAGCTTTGCGCTGAACCCCGGCGGCAAGCTGGCGTTCCAGATGCCCGCCTTTGACGCGCAGATCGCGCATGTCGATCTTGAACAGACCCCCGAAGGCTGGCGCGTTGTCGAGGGCGAGAAGGCGCATATGCCGTCGGACCTTGAGCAGGATTACCGCGTCATGGTGCAGGGCTTGCGCGACTACATGGGCAAGACCGGGTTCAAGAAAGTGCTGCTGGGTCTGTCGGGCGGGATCGATTCGGCGATTGTGGCGACGATCGCTGTGGATGCGCTTGGCGCCGATAATGTGCGCTGTGTGATGCTGCCCTCCGAATATACCTCCCAAGCCTCGCTGGACGATGCTGAAACCGTCGCCAAGGCGCTAGGCTGCCGCTACGACTATGTGCCGATTGCGCAGGGCCGTGCCGCGATCACCGACACGCTGGCCCCGCTGTTTGACGGCACCACCCCAGACCTGACCGAGGAAAACATCCAGTCGCGCCTGCGCGGTTTGCTGTTGATGGCGGTCAGCAACAAGTTCGGCGAGATGCTTTTGACCACAGGCAACAAGTCAGAGGTGGCGGTGGGCTACGCCACGATCTATGGTGACATGGCGGGGGGCTATAACCCCATCAAGGATATGTATAAAACCCGCGTCTTCGACAGCTGCCGCTGGCGCAACGAGAACCACCGCGACTGGATGAAGGGCCCGGAGGGAGAAGTGATCGCACCGCGCATCATCGACAAGCCGCCCTCGGCCGAGCTGCGCGAGGATCAGAAAGACAGCGACAGCCTGCCCGACTATCCCGATCTGGACGCGATGCTGACGATCCTTGTGGATGATGACGGGTCCATCGCCGATTGCGTGGCAGCGGGCTTTGACCGCGAGGTTGCCAAAAAGGTCGAACACCTGCTCTATATCAGTGAATACAAACGGTTCCAGTCCGCCCCCGGTCCGCGTTTGACCAAGGGCGCGTTCTGGTTGGACCGCCGCTATCCCATCGTGAACCGCTGGCGCGACCCCAGTTGACCGCGCGGGCGACGCTGCACGTTATCTAGACAATGGTGCCGCGCTGTGACAAGCCAGCGGCCAATCAGGAGAACCCAATGACCATCACCCGCTTCGCCCCGTCCCCGACCGGCTATATCCACGTAGGCAACCTGCGCACGGCGCTGATGAACTATCTGATCGCCCGCAAGAACGGCGGAGAGTTCATCCTGCGGATCGACGACACCGATCCGGTGCGCAGCAAGGAAGAATACGTCGACGTTCTGAAAGAAGACCTGACATGGCTCGGCCTGCATTGGGACCGCGTTGAGCGTCAGTCCGAGCGGTTGGACAAATACCACGCCGCCGCGGACGAGCTGCGCAAGATCGGGCGTTTCTATGAAGCCTGGGAAACCCCGACCGAGCTGGACCTCAAGCGCAAAAAACAGCTCAACATGGGCAAGCCGCCGGTCTATGACCGCGCCGCGCTGAACCTGTCGGATGCGGAAAAAGCCAAGCTGCGCGACGAACGCGGCCCCGGTGTGTGGCGTTTCAAGCTGGATCAGGAACGGATCGAGTGGAAGGACGGTATCCTGGGCGATATCTCGATCGATGCGGCATCGGTCTCCGACCCCGTGTTGATCCGCGGCGACGGGCAGATTTTGTATACTCTGGCGTCGGTCGTGGACGATACCGAAATGGGTGTGACCAATGTCGTGCGCGGGTCCGACCATGTGACCAACACGGCGACACAAATCCAGATCATGCAAGCGCTTGGCGGCATCGTGCCGACCTTTGCGCACCATTCGCTGTTGACTGGCCCGCAGGGCGAAGCGCTGTCGAAACGTCTGGGCGTTCTGGCGCTGCGCGACTTGCGCGAGCGCGGTGTGCATCCTTTTGCGCTGCTGTCGACAATGGCGCGCCTGGGCTCTTCGGACCCGATTGAACTGCGCACCGATATGGAGAGCCTGATCGACGGTTTCGACATCGAACGCTTCGGCTCAGCGCCGACCAAATTCGACGTCGAGGACCTGTTCCCCATGACCGGCCGCTATCTGCAGACCCTCCCACTTGAGGCCGTCGCAGGCGACATCGCAGCCCTTGGTGTGCCCGAGGATAAAGCCGCGCTGTTCTGGCAGGTCACCCGCGAAAACATCACCACGTTGCACGATCTGAAAGGTTGGTGGCAGATGTTCAGCGAAGGCGCAGAGCCTGTGATCGCAGACGAGGATAAAGAATTCGTCGCCGAAGCCCTGGCGCTTCTGCCCGAGGGCGAGTTTGACGAAAGCACCTGGGGCACATGGACGGCCGCCGTGAAAGAGCAGACCGGCCGCAAGGGCAAGGGGCTGTTCATGCCGCTGCGTCTGGCGCTGACTGGTAAACCCCACGGCCCCGACATGGGGGCGGTGCTGCCGTTGCTGCAAGTCGTGAAGGCACGCGGGTGAAACGGGCCGGGTTCACGGGCGCAAGTTCGGGAGCCTTCGGCGAGAGTTTATCTGGCAAAATGAAGCCGCTGTCGGCTGACATAGGGCGCGTCTATCATGGTTGATGGGCGCGCCAAATTTTTGTCGGGCAATCTGTTCGGGCATGTCGCCAATATGTCTTTGCTGGCCTCTGTCGGGCTGGTGGCGGTGTTCCTTGTCGATTTTGTCGACATGATTTTCATCTCTATGTTGGGCAAGGCAGAGCTGGCGGCGGCCATCGGCTATGCCGGTGCGATCCTGTTTTTCACCACCTCCTTCGGGATCGGATTGGGCATCGCGGCGGGGGCCTTGGTCGCGCGGGCCTTGGGGCAGGACAACGCGCAGCTCGCGACAGAGAGGACGACCCATGCGCTGTGCTATGGCGCGGTCTTTGGCGTGATCTTTGCGCTTTGTGTGTTCCTGTCGCTGGATGTGCTGGTCGGATGGGTCGGCGCTGGCGGTGAGACGGCGGCGCTGGCGGTGGATTTCCTGCAGATCGTCGTGCCGTCGGTGCCATTTCTGATGGTTGGTATGATGGGCAGCGCGATCCTGCGGGCCCATGGGGATGCGCGGCGGGCGATGATGGCGACCATTGCGGGGGGCATCGTGAATGCCATTCTCGATCCGATCCTGATCTTTACCTTCGATCTGGGGCTGACCGGTGCGGCTTGGGCGTCTTTTGTGGCGCGGGTGGTGATTGCCTATACCGCCCTGATGCCAATTGTGCGCCACTATGGCGGGATCGCGATGCCGCGCCCCGCGGGGCTATGGCGCGATCTGATGCCCGTGTTGTCCATCGCGGTGCCCGCCATTCTGACGCAGGTCGCCACGCCGGTAGGGCAGGCCTATGTGACCCGTGCAATGGCGGCCTATGGCGAGGATGCTGTCGCAGGCATGGCGATTGTCAGCCGCATGATGCCGGTTGCCTTTGCCGTGATCTTTGCCCTGTCAGGGGCAGTAGGGCCGATCATCGGGCAGAACTTTGGCGCGGGCGATCTGGGGCGGGTCAAGCGGACCTATGCCGCGGGGGTCAGCTTTGCCGCTTTGGTGATCGTCGTGATCTCGGCCGCGCTGTTTGCCTTCCGCGCGCCGCTGGCGGCGATGTTTGATGCGCAGGGGATCACCTTGACGTTGATCTATCTGTTCTGCGGGCCGCTGTCCTTGGCGTTCTTTTTCAACGGTGTGTTGTTCGTGTCGAATGCGGCGTTCAACAATATGGGCCACCCCTATTATTCGACCGTGACCAACTGGGGTCGCAACACGCTGGGGATGATCCCGCTGGTCTGGGGTGGCAGCCTGCTGTTCGGGGCCCCCGGTGTACTGATCGGGCAGGCGGCGGCGGGGGTGCTGTTCGGGGCGCTGGCCTGGGTGCTCGCGCGGCGGATGATCGCGCAAGGCGGACAGCGCAAACGCGCCAAGCCAGAGGTTTTCGCCCGCGACGGGCGGTTGATGTCGCTACTGCACCTGCGCCGATAGGCGGGTCAGATGCTGGTCGACCAGCGCGGTTTCCTGCGTGGTAAGCTCTTGCGCGCGCGGGTATTTTGGCGCGGCGCGGTCATTCAGGATCGGCGTATCCCAGCCCCGCGTCGTGTCAAAGAAGCGCTGCACCCCGTCGATGCCATATTCGCGCAGGAACCCCTGCACCACCACATCAAGATAGCTGAGCAGGATGGTATGGTCGCCCGATGTCACATGGGTGTCTGTGGGCACGGAATAATGTGCCATATCGGGGGCCGGGATGATGTCATGCACCACCGCCCCGTTCGATCCGATGCGATCATAGTTGGTTTCGCGTGTATCCAGCGCCACCCAGTCCGCACCGGGGACCGCCGCGATCAACCCGTCGATCACGGTGCCTTCTTCGGGCAGGACGCTCAGGAACACATGCGACGCCCCTTCGATGCGCACCCAAAGCCGGTGCCAGCCGCGAAGCTGCGCCGGACGGGCGTCGGGGTAGGCGTGGGTATTGCGATTTACGAGGCTGCCATAGCCGAAAAAATATGGTGTCATGCGGGTGTTTTGGCGCCGCTGCGCGATGATGTCCACATCTTGCACGCGCAGCACCCGACGCACTGCCCAATATCGCGGCACCGGATGAAAGTTTTCGCGCCGCCCTATCAACTTTGCTTGACGCAGCGCTGCGTTCCGGCATAGCACTTGCCCACACCGTTACGGGAGAACCGGCGCAAGCCGGTGCCGAAGGAGCAACCGCCCCGGAAACTCTCAGGCCAAAGGACCGCAACGGGACCTAACAACTCTGGAGAGTGACGCGACAGCGTCCGCCGAAGGGATAACGATCTCAGGCGAAAGGACAGAGGGGGCATTTGACAGGCTGCATTCCCGCGGTCTGCTGGGTGCCAGTATGGTCGATGGCCTTCTGGATAGGGAAAGGCCGCGTGACCATGAGCGATTTGCAACAGACACCGCTATACGATCTTCATCTGGAACTGGGGGGCAAGATGGTGCCCTTTGCGGGCTATTCCATGCCTGTGCAATATCCGATGGGCGTGATGAAAGAGCACCTGCACACCCGCGCCGCAGCGGGCGTCTTTGACGTCAGCCACATGGGGCAGGTGATGGTGACCGGCCCGTCGTGGGACGCCGTGGCGCTGGCGTTCGAGACATTGGTGCCGATGAATGTGCTGGGGCTGGAAGACGGGCGGCAGCGCTATGGGTTCTTCACCAATGACGCCGGCGGGATCGAGGATGACCTGATGTTCGCGCGCCGTGGGGATGACCTGTTTGTTGTGGTCAACGCCGCCTGCAAGGATGCCGATATCGCACGCATGAAGGCGGCGTTGGAGCCAGAGATCACCGTGACCCCGATCACCGACCGCGCGCTGGTGGCTGTGCAGGGCCCTGCGGCGGGGGCGGCTGTGGCGTCGCTTGATGCCGCTGCGGACGGAATGCGGTTCATGGATTTCGGCACATTGACGCTGGACGGGGTAGAGGTCTGGGCCTCGCGGTCGGGCTATACCGGCGAGGATGGCTTCGAGATTTCGGTGCCGGAGGCCCACGCCGAAGCGCTGGTCCGCCGGCTACTGGAGGTCGAGGGTGTGGAACCCATTGGTCTGGGCGCGCGGGATTCGCTGCGGCTTGAGGCGGGATTGTGTCTTTATGGCAATGACATCGACGCAGGCACCAATCCGGTCGAGGCCAGCCTGACCTGGGCGATCCAGAAAGCGCGCCGCGCCGGTGGTGAACGCGCGGGCGGCTACCCCGGTGCCGATGCCGTTCAGACGGCGTTCGACGATGGTGTCGGCCGCAAGCGTGTCGGTCTGGCCCCCGAAGGCCGTGCGCCGATGCGCGACGGGACACCGCTGTTTGACGCGGCGACAGGGGGCACGCAGGTGGGCGAGGTCACCTCGGGCAGTTTCGGGCCGACGGTAGGCGGGCCTGTCGCAATGGGCTATGTCAGTGAGGCGCAGGCGGGTATTGATACGATGCTGTGGGGCGAAGTCCGTGGCAAGCGTCTGCCGGTGACTGTGGCCAAGCTGCCCTTTGTTGCGGCGAATTTTAAAAGATAATCTAGCGAAGGATGAAAGAATGAAGTTTACCGAAGAGCACGAATGGCTGCGGGTTGAAGGCGACGAGATCGTCGTTGGCATCACCATCCACGCCGCCGAACAACTGGGCGACGTGGTGTTTGTCGAACTGCCCGACGAAGGCACGACCGTCAGCAAGGACGACGAGGTCGTCGTGATCGAATCCGTCAAGGCTGCGTCCGACATTCTGGCACCGATCGATGGAGAGATCATCGAGGTCAACAGCACGCTGTCCGACAACCCCGCGATGGTGAATGACGATCCGCAGGGCGATGCGTGGTTCTTCAAGATGAAGGCGTCCGATCCGAGCCAGATGGACGAGTTCATGGACGAAGCCGCCTATCAGAAGTTCATCGGGTAAATCCCGCTGCCCCCGTCGGAGCCTCCGGCGGGGATTTTTATACCATTTGGAAGAGGGGCCCCGCGCCATGGTTTTCAAACCGACCGAATATTTGCCGTATGATTTTGCCAACCGCAGACATATCGGGCCGTCCCCGGCAGAGATGTCGGACATGTTGAAAACCGTCGGCGCGCAGAGCCTTGGCGCGTTGATTGATGACACGATGCCCGCGCAGATCCGGCAGAAAGAGCCGCTGGATTTCGGCAAGCCCATGTCAGAGCGCGAAGTGCTGGAATACATGCGCGTGGTGGCGGGCAAGAACAAGGTGCTCACCTCGTTGATCGGGCAGGGCTATCACGGCACGGTGACGCCGCCTGCGATCCAGCGCAATATTTTTGAAAACCCCGCATGGTACACGGCCTACACCCCCTACCAGCCCGAGATCAGCCAAGGGCGTCTTGAGGCATTGCTGAACTTCCAGACCATGGTCAGCGATCTGACCGGGCTTGAGGTCGCCAATGCGTCCTTGCTGGACGAGGCGACGGCTTGTGCCGAGGCGATGACCATGGCGCTGCGCCTGTCGAAATCAAGGGCCAAGGCGTTCTTTGTCGACCGCGATTGCCACCCCCAGAACATCGCCGTGATCCAGACCCGCGCAGCCCCGCTGGATATCGAGGTGATCATCGGCGACCCTGACAAGATGGACGCGAGCGCTGTCTTCGGGGCGCTGTTCCAGTACCCTGGCACCTACGGCCATGTGCGCGACTTTACCGACCATATGGCCGCGCTCCATGAGGCAGGTGCCTTGGGCGTCGTATCCGCTGATCCGATGGCGCTGACGTTGCTGAAAGAACCCGGTGCCATGGGGGCCGATATCGCCGTTGGCTCCACTCAGCGGTTCGGCGTCCCTGAAGGATATGGCGGTCCGCATGCGGCCTATATGGCGTGCAAGGATGCCTATAAGCGTGCAATGCCGGGGCGGATTGTGGGTGTGTCGATTGATGCCCACGGCAACCGCGCTTACCGACTGTCCCTTCAGACCCGCGAGCAGCATATCCGGCGTGAAAAGGCGACCTCTAACGTTTGCACGGCGCAGGCTTTGCTGGCGGTGATGGCGTCGATGTATGCGGTGTTCCACGGGCCCGAGGGGCTGAAGGCCATCGCGCAACGCATCCATCGCAAGGCGGTGCGCTTGGCGAACGGGCTGGAGGAGGCCGGCTTTAAAGTCGATCCCAAATCCTTCTTTGACACGGTGACGGTTGATGTCGGCCCCTTGCAGGCTGCAGTCATGAAATCCGCGGTGGACGAAGGCATCAACCTGCGCCGCGTCGGTGAAACACGTGTCGGCATCACGCTGGACGAACGGACGGTGCCCGAGACGATCGAAGCTGTCTGGCGCGCCTTCGGCATCCGCCGCAGCGACGAGAAATTCGAGGCGCAGTATCGGTTCCCCGATGATATGCTACGTGAAAGCGCCTATCTCACCCATCCGATCTTCCACATGAACCGCGCCGAGACCGAGATGATGCGCTACATGCGCCGTCTGGCCGACCGTGATCTGGCGCTGGACCGCGCGATGATCCCGCTGGGGTCCTGCACGATGAAGCTGAATTCGGCTGCGGAGATGATGCCCGTCAGCTGGCGCGAGTTTTCGATGATCCACCCGTTTGTGCCGCAGGATCAGGCGCTTGGTTACAAGCATATGATCGACGACCTGTCGGCCAAGCTTTGTGACATCACGGGGTATGATGCGATTTCCATGCAGCCGAATTCTGGCGCGCAGGGGGAATATGCCGGCCTTCTGGCGATTGCGTCCTATCACCGTGCCAACGGGCAGGGGCATCGCAACATCTGCCTGATCCCCATGTCGGCCCATGGCACCAACCCCGCCAGCGCCAATATGGTCGGCTGGAAGGTAGTCGTGATCAAGACGGCGGCCAATGGTGACATCGACTTGGATGACTTCCGCGCGAAGGCGGAAAAGCACAGCGAGAACCTTGCCGGTTGCATGATCACCTATCCCTCGACCCACGGCGTATTCGAGGAAACCGTGACCGAGGTGACCAAGATCACCCATGATCACGGTGGGCAGGTCTATATCGACGGGGCGAATATGAACGCGATGGTCGGTCTGGCGCGTCCGGGCGATGTCGGCGGGGATGTCAGCCACCTGAACCTGCACAAGACCTTCTGCATCCCGCATGGGGGCGGTGGCCCCGGCATGGGGCCGATTGGCGTGAAATCACATCTTATCCCCCATGTGCCCGGCCATCCGAACGGCGGTGAGGGCGCCGTTTCGGCGGCACCCTACGGGTCGCCATCGTTGCTGCCGATCTCGTGGTCGTATTGCTTGATGATGGGCGGTGACGGGCTGACGCAGGCGACGCGGGTGGCGATCCTGAATGCCAACTACATTGCCAAGCGGCTCGAAGGGGCGTTCGAGGTGCTGTACAAGGGGCCGACGGGACGCGTTGCCCATGAATGTATCTTTGACGTGCGCCCGTTCGAGGATAGCGCAGGCGTGACGGTCGATGACATCGCGAAACGTCTGATCGACGCCGGCTTCCATGCGCCGACGATGAGCTTCCCTGTCGCGGGCACGCTGATGGTGGAACCGACCGAGTCGGAAACCAAGGCCGAGCTGGACCGTTTCTGCGACGCGATGCTTGCGATCCGTGACGAAATCCGCGCAATCGAGAACGGCGATATGCCGCGCGAGAACAACGCGCTGAAGAACGCGCCGCACACGGTCGAGGATCTGGTTGGCGAGTGGGATCGTCCCTACACGCGCGAACAGGGCTGCTTCCCCCCCGGTGCGTTCCGCGTCGACAAATACTGGCCTCCGGTCAACCGTGTCGACAACGTGCATGGTGACCGTAACCTGATCTGCACCTGCCCCCCGATGGAGGAATACGCAGAGGCGGCTGAGTAAGCTGTTCCCTATATATGTGATCGAACGGGCGCGGGGGAAACCTCGCGCCCGTTTTGCATTGGGGGCTCAGTTGTCGGCGAGGAAGGCAAAGACCTTGCGCAGGCGGTTCCATGTCGTTTTGTCCGGTGCCGCCAGAATATGCCCTGTGCGCAGCGTCGCGTCATAGGGGCCACCCGACAGCATCTCGACATGGGCACCGGCTTGGGCGCAGATCAACGCGCCGGCTGCGTGGTCCCAAGGGTGCAGCGTCCCGCTGAGCACGAAATCGGCGTGCCCTTGGGCGACAGTGCGGTATTCATGCGCCGAGCAACGAAGGGAGTTCACCTTGGCAAAGCTGGGCATGGTGGCCGCGACTTTGACCCGCAGCTCTTTGCTGAAGTTCCCCAGCGGGACGAAACCGCTGAGGTCCTCGATCTGTTTGCCCATGCTGACCCGCAGCGGGCGCGACTGCCCAAGGGCGCGTTCAAAGCGCGGGGTGCTGGTGTCATCGCTGATCACCCAGTCGTCATTGACCGGGTCATAGATGACGCCGAAGGCCGGTTTGCCAAAGCGCGTGACCGCAAGGATCATGCCGAAGGTGGACAGCCCGTGGGCGAAATTCGATGTGCCGTCGATGGGATCAAGGATAAAGGCCAGCGGGGCGTCGGCGATCTTGTCCTGCAGGGCGGGGTCGGCCGATACCGCCTCTTCTCCGATGATCAGCGCATCCGGATAGGCCGTGGCGAGGGCGCGGGTGATCATTGCCTCGGCCGCCAGATCGGCAGCGGTGACCAGATCATGGGGGCCGGATTTGGTGTCGATGTCAGCCGGGGCAAGGTTGCGGAAACGCGGCAGCACCTCGGCGCGTGCGGCACGGCGCAGGACATTCACCACATGCGTTTGCTGGGCTGCCGTCAGAACGGGTGGCAGGGGGGCGGGCAGTGTCTGGGTGGTCTGCGTCATTGTTGTATCCCTCTTTCGGTCTATCGGTTCCATCTATTCGCGGGCGCGCAGCACCTGTGCGGGTCTGGCGTTCAAGGCTTTGATCGCAAAGCCAAGCGAGGCAAGGATCGACGCCAGCGCGCCCCCAGTGACGATCAACAGCGCCGAAGGCCATACCACGGCAAAGCTGGTGTCCATCACAAAGCGGCTCACGGCCCATCCGCCCAAGATACCTGCCAGCAGGGCAACCGCGCCGGCGAAGAGCCCCAGCAGAGCGGCACGCATCAGAAAGCTGGCGGCGATGCTGCGGCGCGAGGCCCCCAGCGTTTTCAGCAAGGCGGCTTCATAGCGGCGGGCATCCGCCCCGGCGGCGGCTGCCCCGATCAATACCAGAAAGCCGGTCAGAAGAGTAGCCGCCGCGCCGTAGGATGTCGCCGCTGCCAACCCGCTAAGCACCGCCGCCACGCGGTCGATCGCATCGCGCACGCGGATCGCGGTGATGTTGGGATAGGCGGTGGCCAGATCGCGCAGGATCGGTGCCTCGGCCTCTGCATCGGCATAAACGGTCGAGATATAGGTATGCGGCGCGCCGTTCAGGGCGGCGGGGTTCATGGTCAGGATAAACCCGATCCCCGCGGTCGAGAAGTCGACCTCTTGGAAGCTGGCGATGGTGCCGGTGATGTCGCGCCCCAGCACGTTGATGGTCAACGTATCGCCAAGCTCTAACCCGATCTCCTCGGCCTCTTCGGCGGCAAAGCTAATGAGCGGCGGGCCGTCATAGTCAGGTGCCCACCATTCGCCCGCGGTGATCACCGTGTCGTCATCGGGGGCCTCGGCATAGGTCAGCCCGCGGTCGCCGCGCACCACCCAATGATCGCCCGCGACCTCTTTGGCGGGCTTGCCGTTGATCTGTGTCACGACGCCGCGCAGCATCGGCGCGCTGTCGATGCGGCGCACGGCGGGGTCATCGGTCAGCCGTTTGGTATAGCCGTCGATCTGGTCTTTCTGGATGTCGACAAAGAAATACGACGGGGCCACATCGGGCAGGTTGCCCGAGATCGCCTGCCGCAGGTTGCCGTCGATCTGCCCCACGGCGGCCAGCACCGACAGGCCGAGCCCCAGCGAGAGCACCACGGCCCCGGCACCTTCGCCACTGCCGCCAATCGCGGCGAGGGCCCAACGCAGCCGCGGTCGCCCGCGTGCCAGAACCGCAGCGCGCTGTGCGAGGAACCGCACCAGCAGCGCTGCCAGCGTGAGGATCCCGAGCGCGCCTGCGATGCCGCCCAAAGTCCAGAGCGTCAGCCACCAACTGCCATTGAACCACCCCGCCAGCGCGACCAGCAGCGCCACGGTCATCACGATAATCGCCACATAGCGCGGGGCCGGAAAACGCGCGGCCCCGTCCCATGCGTCGCGAAACAGGGTCGCTGCGCGGATGTTCTCGCTGCGGGCCAGCGGCCACAGCGTGAAGGCAAAGGCGGTCAGCAACCCGTAAATCGCTGCCTCGGCCAATGGTGCGGGATAGATGGCAAAGGCCGCAGGGATCGGCAGCCGCGCAGAGATCAGCGGCGCAAAGACCAGCGGGGCCACCGCCCCAAGCACCACGCCGATGGCGACCCCCAGAAGCGATAGGGCACCGATCTGCATGAAGTATGTCTGGAAGATCGTCGCACGGTCTGCCCCTAGCGCTCGGAGCACTGCGATGACTTCGGTCTTGCCGGTGAGGTAAGATCGCACCGCAGCCGATACGCCCACACCGCCCACAGCCAGACCGGACAGGCCCACAAGGATCAGAAACGCCGTCAACCGTTCGACAAAGCGCGACACCCCCGGTGCCCCGTTGCGCGCATCGGTCCAGCGCATCCCGCTGTTTTCGAACCGCGCACGGGCGGCAGAGCGCAGTTGATCAAGGTCGGTATCGGCAGGCAGCAGCATCCGGTATTTGGAGTTGAACAGCGTCCCTTCCGCCAGCAGGCCGGCCCCGTCCAGCGCCTCGGTCCGAAGCAGCGTGCGCGGGCCAAGCGCAAAGCCGCTGGCGGCGCTGTCGGGTTCGCGCACGATCAGGGCGGAGAGGCGGAATTCCTTGACGCCAAGCTTGAAGGTGTCGCCGGGGGACAGGCCCAGACGGTCGGACAAGGCGCGCTCCATCACCGCGCCGGACAGGCCGTTTTCCAGCCCAAGCGCCTGCTCCAGCGGCATCGCCGGTTCCAGCACCATCTCTCCCACCAGCGGATAAAGATCATCGACCGCCTTCACCTGCGTCAGCGCACGGTCAGCGGCGGCCCCGTCACCCGCGACAGCCATGGACCGAAACTCGACAACCTCAGACACAGCGCTGGCTTGGCTCTCGATCCAGTCGCGTTCGTCATCGGTGGCGAAACGATAGGTGAAATCAATCTCTGCCGCGCCACCAAGCAGGGCCGCACCTTCGCGCTGCAAGCCACCCTCGATCGCAGAGCGGACAGAGCCGACGGCAGCGATTGCCGCGACGCCAAGGGCGAGGCAGGCCAGAAACAGACGGAACCCCCGCAGCCCCCCGCGCATCTCGCGGCGGGCAAAGCGGCCGGCCAGACGCAGGCTCATGCGCCTGTCCCGCTGACGATCCGCCCGTCGGTCAGGGTGACGACCCGGTCACAGCGCGCGGCCAATTCATCGGCGTGGGTCACCAACACCAAAGTCGCGCCATGTTTTTCGCGCAGATCGAACAACAACTCCATGATCGCGGCACCATTGGTACTGTCGAGGTTCCCTGTCGGCTCATCCGCCAAAAGGATCGCCGGACGCGGGGCAGAGGCGCGGGCCAGTGCAACCCGCTGCTGTTCGCCGCCCGACATCTGCGCGGGATAGTGGTTGAGCCGGTGCCCCAGACCCACCGCGTGTAATTCTGCCTCGGCCCGGTCAAAGGCGTCCGCGACGCCGTTCAGTTCCAGCGGGGTGGCGACGTTTTCCAGCGCGGTCATGGTGGGGATGAGGTGGAAGGACTGGAACACGATGCCCATCCGCCCGCGGCGGAATTTGGCCAGCCCATCTTCGGACAGGGTGCTCAGGTCTTCGCCCAAGGCGCGCACCGATCCGCCGGTCGCACGCTCCAGCCCGCCCATGACCATCAGCAACGAAGACTTGCCCGACCCCGATGGACCGGTAAAGGCGACCGTCTCTCCTTGTGCGACGTCCAGCGTGATCCCATGTAGGATGTCGACCTTTCCGGCGTTGCCATTCAGTTTCAGGGATGCATCTTGAAGCTGGAACACCGGGTCGGTCATAGGGCTGCCTTTTGAAATACGGTCCCTGTTGGATATGGAGGTTCGACCATGATGCGCAAGGTTACGACGGCACTTGTTCTGGTATTATCAGGTCCCGCACTGGCGGAACCGCTTGTTATTGCAGCATTGGGCGACAGTCTGACGCAGGGCTACGGTCTGCCCGCCGAGGACGGGTTCGTGCCACAGTTGCAAAACTGGCTGGATCAGAACGGTGCGGATGTGACGGTGATCAACGCAGGCGTGTCGGGGGATACGACCGCTGGCGGGTTGGCGCGGGTCGCCTGGACCATGACGCCCGAGGTCGATGGCATGATCGTAACCCTTGGCGGGAATGACCTGTTGCGCGGGATCGACCCCGCGGTCAGCCGCGCCAATCTGGATGGAATCATGAAGGCCGCCCAAGACGCCAAGGTAGAAGTGCTGCTGGTCGGCATGACCGCGCCGGGCAACTTTGGCCCCGACTATAAAACCGCCTTTGACAGCATCTATCCCGATCTGGCCGCGCAATATGACGCGAGCCTGATGGGCAGCTTCTTTGGCGGCCTGTCCGACAATGGCGAGACGCCAGATCTGGCGCAGGCGCGCGGGTTTTTCCAGGCCGACGGGGTGCATCCGAACGCGCAAGGCGTCACGAGAATCGTTGATGCTTTGGGCCCGAAAGTGCTGACGCTGATCGATCAGATCAACGAAAACGAGTAGTTTTGCACAAAAAACGGGCACCGAAGCGCCCGTCGTCAAAAATATTATGAACCGGTTTTGGGCCGGTTAGGCCAATGCGATATTCGCGGCGCTTTCGCGGCCATCACGGCCCGCTTCTACGTCGAATGTCACCTTCTGGTTGTCGGCAAGCCCGGTCAGGCCAGCGCGTTCAACCGCCGAGATGTGAACAAAGATATCTTTGCCGCCACCATCAGGCGCGATAAAGCCGTATCCCTTTGTGGTATTGAACCATTTTACGGTGCCAGTCGCCATGCCCCGTTTCTCCTCGTGTTTGTCCTGCCCACATTATGCGGCAGCGTGGCTCGGTCAGAACTTGATCGCACCAGCGCCGGAGGGCTGAGGGGTCGAAAGTCTTTCGCGTCGCACCTCTGACTTTGGCGCCAAATAGGACAAAATCAAGAGTTTTTGCCCCGAAACGCGTAACCGGCGGGCATTTGCGCAAGAAATTTCACAGTTATGAAATAATTTTACCAGTTGATAAAAAAATCATTCCGTGGGAGCGTTTCAGCATAAATAGTGACAGCAGGGATAAAAAAATGTCGCAGAAAATCTTTGAACCGGGGGTGGCTGCCGGACGGCTGGACGCCGACGCCTATGCCGCGCAGTTTTCCGATTTGCACCCGCCACTGGATGTGCACGAAGCGCTTGTCGCGGCGGACCGTTGCTACTTCTGTCACGACGCGCCGTGCATCACGGCCTGCCCGACGGATATCGATATTCCGCTCTTCATTCGGCAGATCGCCACGGGCACACCGGATGCCGCCGCCAAAACGATCCTGAGCCAGAATATCATGGGCGGTATGTGCGCCCGCGTTTGTCCGACCGAACAGCTTTGTGAACAGGCCTGCGTGCGCGAAGTGGCCGAGGGCAAGCCGGTCAAGATCGGCGAGCTTCAGCGCTATGCCACCGACCATCTGCAAGCACAGGGCGCGCATCCGTTTGAACGCGCGGCCTCGACGGGCAAGCGCGTGGCCGTGGTCGGTGCAGGTCCGGCGGGGCTGTCTTGTGCGCACCGTTTGGCGATGATGGGGCATGATGTCACCGTCTTTGACGCGCGGCCCAAGCCCGGCGGTCTGAATGAATACGGGATCGCCACCTACAAGACACCCGACGGCTTCGCGCAGGCCGAAGTGGACTGGCTGCTCAAGATCGGCGGCATCACCGTGCAGAACAATGCAGCCCTTGGGGTGGCGATGACGCTGGACAGTTTGCGGGCCGACTATGACGCCGTGTTCCTTGGTATGGGCCTTGGCGGTGTGAACGCCTTGGGGGCCGAGGGCGAGGATAAGACCGGCGTGCTGGATGCGGTCGACTTCATCTCTCACCTGCGTCAGGCGAGCGATGTGGCTGCGGTCCCGATCGGTCGTGACGTGGTGGTGATCGGCGGCGGGATGACCGCGATCGATGCCGCCATTCAGGCGAAACTGCTGGGCGCGCTCAATGTGACGCTGGTCTATCGTCGCGGGCGCGACCGGATGAACGCCAGCGTGTTCGAGCAGGATCTCGCGGCCTCCAAGGGCGTGCGGATCGTGACCCATGCCACGCCGGTCGCCGTGATCGGCAACGGTGCGGTGCGCGAGATCGAATTCGAATATGTCGACGACCAGATGAATGGCACGGGTCAGACCCTGCGCCTGCCCGCGGATCAGGTGTTCAAGGCCATCGGCCAGACCCTTCAGGGCGACGCGCTGCCCACGGTGGAGGCGCGCAAGATCAAGGTGGATGGCACCGGACGCACCAGTGTCGACGGGGTCTGGGCCGGTGGCGATTGTGCCAGTGGCGGCGACGACCTGACCGTGACCGCTGTCGCCGAAGGGCGCGACGCGGCGATGGACATTCACATGGTATTGACGGGCTAAGCCCCTACAGGAGAACGCAAATGGCTGATCTAAGAAGCGACTTCGTGGGCATCAAAAGCCCCAACCCGTTCTGGCTGGCATCCGCGCCACCCACGGACAAGGAATACAACGTCCGCCGCGCCTACGAGGCAGGCTGGGGCGGTGTCGTGTGGAAGACCCTCGGCATGGAGGGCCCGCCCGTCGTCAACGTCAACGGCCCGCGCTACGGCGCGATCTGGGGCGCGGACCGGCGGCTGTTGGGGCTCAATAACATCGAGCTGATCACCGACCGTCCGCTGGAGGTGAACCTGCGCGAGATGAAAGCGGTGAAACGTGATTACCCTGACCGCGCTCTGATCGCGTCGATCATGGTCCCGTGCGAGGAGGAAGCGTGGAAAGCGATCCTGCCGCATGTGGAGGAAACCGGTGCCGACGGGATCGAGCTGAACTTCGGCTGCCCGCATGGCATGGCGGAACGCGGCATGGGATCGGCTGTGGGGCAGGTGCCGGAATATATCGAAATGGTCACCCGCTGGTGCAAGCAATACACGCGCATGCCGGTGATCGTGAAGCTGACGCCGAACATCACGAATGTGCTCTACCCCGCCGAGGCCGCCAAACGCGGCGGCGCGGATGCAGTGAGCCTGATCAACACGATCAACTCCATCACCTCGGTTGATCTGGACCTGTTCGCGCCTGAACCGATGATCGACGGGAAAGGCACCCACGGCGGCTATTGCGGGCCGGCGGTAAAGCCGATTGCCTTGAACATGGTGGCGGAAATCGCGCGCAACCCCGAGACGGCGGATATGCCGATCAGCGGCATCGGCGGCGTGACCACATGGCGCGACGCGGCAGAGTTTCTGGCCCTTGGCGCGGGCAACGTGCAGGTGTGCACGGCGGCGATGACCTATGGTTTCAAGGTTGTGCAAGAGATGATCTCGGGCCTGTCGGAATATATGGACGACAAGGGGATGACTTCGGTCGATCAACTGGTGCGCCGTGCGGTGCCGAATGTGACCGACTGGAACCAGCTGAACCTGAACTATGTCGCCAAGGCCAAGATCGATCAGGATCTGTGTATCTCCTGCGGGCGCTGCTTTGCCGCCTGCGAAGACACCTCGCATCAGGCAATTGCCATGTCCGAAGATCGCACCTTCAGCGTGATCGACGACGAATGTGTGGCGTGCAACCTCTGCGTCAACGTTTGCCCGGTCGAGGATTGTATCTCGATGGTGGAGCTGGCCCCCGGCACCACGGACCCGCGCACGGGCAAGCCCGTCGATCCGAATTACGCCAACTGGACGACGCACCCCAACAACCCCTCCGCCACTGCGGCCGAGTGACCCTTGCCCCCGCCGCTACTGTTGCGGCGCGGCGGGGGTCAACAGCGTCGAGAACATCAGTCGCAGATGGTCCGACGCCTGCTGGTGCTGATCGGCATCGCCGTCCAGCAGCAGCGCGACTTGCGGCGCGAAATCAGCATAGTGTTGCGTGGTCGACCAGATCGAGAAAATCAGATGGCGCGGGTCCATCCGCGCGATCTTTCCCGCCGCCATCCAATCGGAAATAACCGCGCATTTCTCGTCGAACAGCGGTTTCAGATCGCTTTGCAAACGCGGCTCCATATGGGGCGCACCGCGTAAAATTTCACCGGCAAACAAGCGGCTTTCACGGGGCAGATCCCGTGCCATATCCAGTTTGCGCTGCACATAATCCAACAGCTCTGTGCGCGGGTCACCATCGGCGTCCAGCTCGACCAGCGGGTCGAGCCATGTCTCCATCAGCTGGCTCAGCAGGGTCGTGTGGATTTCTTCCTTCCCACTGAAATAATACAATATATTCGGTTTGCTCAGCCCCGCCTCGCTGGCGATCTGATCCAGCGTGGCCCCGCGAAACCCGTAGGTCGAAAACACATCAAGCGCCGCATCCAGGATCACACGGCGGTTGCGCCTTTGGATTCGGCTGGGCTTTTTCTTGGCGGTTGTCTCGGGCATGGCGCGTCCCCTTTCGGTGTAAGTGCCTGAAAATGCGGCACCCCACTTCGGACGGGTGGCCCCAAGGGAAAGCATTTCTTGACAGACTTAACCCTAGCCGCAATCGTGGATTTACCAAATGGTAAAAATTTACGCCTTGCACAAGGTAGAAAACGCAAAGGAAACCGCTATGGCCGCGCCCGGTGAAAACCTGAAGATCAACCCGGATCGTTTGTGGGACAGTCTGATGGAGATGGCCAAGATCGGCCCCGGTGTGGCGGGTGGCAACAACCGCCAGACGCTGACCGACGAAGACGCCGAAGGTCGCGCCCTGTTCCAGAAATGGTGCGAGGAGGCGGGCTGCACCATGGGCCTTGATACGATGGGCAACATGTTCGCGCAGCGCGATGGCACCGACTCCGATGCGCTGCCGGTCTACGTCGGGTCGCATCTGGATACGCAGCCCACGGGCGGCAAGTATGACGGCGTGCTGGGTGTGCTGGGCGGGCTGGAACTGCTGCGCACGATGAACGATCTGGGGATCAAGACGAAACACCCCGTGGTCGTGACCAACTGGACCAACGAAGAGGGCACCCGCTATGCCCCCGCGATGCTGTCGTCTGGCGTTTTTGCTGGCATCCACACGCAGGAATGGGCCTATGCCAAGACCGACGCCGAGGGCTTGCGCTTTGGTGACGAGCTCAAGCGGATCGGCTGGCAGGGCGACGAAGAGGTCGGCGCGCGCAAGATGCATGCGTTTTTCGAGCTGCACATCGAACAGGGCCCGATCCTGGAGGCCGAAGGCAAGGACATCGGCGTCGTGACCCACGGGCAGGGGCTGTCGTGGACCCAAGTCACCGTGACCGGTAAGGATGCGCATACCGGATCAACACCGATGCCCATGCGCAAGAATGCGGGGCTTGGCATGGCGCGTATGCTTGAAGCGGTGGACCAGATCGCATGGTCCCACGCGCCGCATGCGGTTGGTGCCGCCGGGCATATCGAGGTCTACCCGAACTCGCGCAATGTGATCCCGGGGCAGGTGATCTTTACCGTCGATTTCCGGTCGCCCGATCTGAGCGTGATCGAGGATATGGAAAAACGCCTGCGCGTCGAGGGTCAGAAGATCGCCGATGACATGGGGCTTGAGGTCGCTTTTGAAAAGGTCGGTGGCTTTGATCCCGTCGCCTTTGACGAAGGCTGCGTCTCGGCCATCCGTTCCGCGGCAGAGCGGTTGGGATATAGCCATATGGACGTCATCTCGGGGGCGGGTCACGATGCCTGCTGGATCAACGGGGTGGCCCCGACCGCAATGGTCATGTGCCCCTGCGTGGATGGGCTGAGCCATAACGAGGCCGAAGAGATCACCAAGGATTGGGCCAAGGCCGGTGCCGATGTTTTGCTGCATGCGGTGCTGGAAACGGCAGAGATTGTGGGCTGAACCCGTCGGGGGCCTGAGCGGGCGTGGCCTGGGGGCCAGCCCCCAGACCCCCGGGATTTGGACCATTTGGAAGACAGATAGGGGAGAGGACAGATGAGCAAAGTAATCAAGGGCGGCATGGTCTGCACGGCGGATCGCACCTGGAAAGCGGATGTGTTGATCGAGGGCGAGATCATCAAGCAGATCGGCGAGGATCTGGTAGGTGACGAATATATCGACGCCGAAGGGGCCTATGTCATCCCCGGCGGGATCGATCCCCATACCCATCTGGAGATGCCCTTTATGGGCACCACAGCGGCCGAGACATTCGAGACAGGCACCTGGGCCGCCGCCGTGGGCGGGACCACGATGATCGTCGATTTCTGTCTGCCCGGGGCGGACGGGTCGATCAAGAACGCGATCAATGAATGGCACCGCAAATCCGCGCCGCAGATCTGTTCGGATGTCGGCTATCACATGGCGATCACCGGCTGGAACGAGAATGTCTTTGACGAGATGAAAGACGCCGTCGACATGGGGGTGAATTCGTTCAAACACTTTATGGCCTATAAAGGGGCCTTGATGGTCGAGGATGACGAGATGTTCGCATCCTTCCAGCGCTGTGCCGAACTGGGGGCGCTGCCGATGGTCCATGCCGAGAACGGCGATCTGGTCGCGGCCTTGCAGGAGAAGTATTTCAATCAGGGGATCACGGGGCCGGAGGGGCATGCCTATTCGCGCCCGCCCGAGCTGGAGGGCGAGGCCGCCAACCGCGCGATCACCATTGCCGATGCCGCCGGCGTGCCGCTTTATATCGTGCATGTCTCGTGCGAGCAGACCCACGAAGCGATCCGCCGTGCCCGGCAAAAGGGGATGCGGGTCTATGGCGAGCCGCTGATCCAGTTCCTGACCCTAGACGAGAGCGAGTATTTCAACAAAGATTGGGACCACGCCGCACGCCGTGTCATGTCGCCGCCCTTCCGGTCCAAGGATCATCAGGACAGCCTTTGGGCGGGCTTGCAGTCGGGGTCGTTGCAGGTGGTTGCCACGGATCACGCTGCGTTTTCGACCGAGCAGAAACGCGCGGGCCGCGATGATTTCCGCATCATCCCCAACGGGTCCAACGGGTTGGAGGAACGTCTGGCGGTGCTCTGGACCGAAGGGGTGGAGACGGGCCGTCTGACGCCCAATGAATTCGTCGCTGCCACCTCGACCAATGTGGCGAAGATCCTGAATATCTATCCGCGCAAGGGCGCGATTGTCGAAGGCGCCGACGCGGATATCGTGGTATGGGATCCCAAGATCAGCAAGACGATTTCGACGGCGAACCACCACTCCATTCTGGATTACAACGTCTTTGAAGGCTTCGAGGTGAAGGCACAGGCGCGCTATACCTTAAGCCGGGGCGAGGTCATCTGGGCCTGGGGGCAGAATTCGCAGCCCAACCCCGGACGCGGGCGCTTTGTGCCGCGGCCTGCGTTCCCGTCGGCCAACCTTGCGCTGAGCAAGTGGAAAGAGTTGACTGCGCCGAAACTGATCAAACGCGATCCGCTGAACATCCCTGCGGGGATCTGAACGCGGGACTATCAACGCAGCGCGGCGGTTGCGCCGCGCTGCCCTGAAGAAGAAAGAGGCCAGCATAGATGCGAGCACGTTGTACGGCAGAAGAGGGACGCAGCTTATGAGCACCGCGCCCGTGATCTCGGCCCAGAATCTATCCCTGACATTTGAAACCAACGACGGCCCTGTGCATGCGCTGAAAGACGTGTCGCTTGATATCGAGAAAGGCGATTTTGTCAGCTTTATCGGGCCATCGGGCTGCGGCAAGACGACGTTTCTGCGCTGTATGGCGGACCTTGAGCAGCCAACGGGTGGTGAGATCACTGTCAATGGCGTGAGCGCTGCCGAGGCGCGGCGGGCGCGGGCCTATGGTTATGTATTTCAGGCGGCGGGGCTTTATCCCTGGCGGACGATTGGCGGCAATATCCGGCTGCCGCTTGAAATTATGGGGTATTCCAAGGTCGATCAGGCGGCGCGGGTTCGCCAAGTGTTGGAGCTGGTGGAGCTGGCAGGGTTCGAGCGCAAGTTCCCTTGGCAGCTGTCGGGTGGGATGCAGCAACGGGCCTCGATCGCGCGGGCGCTGGCGTTTGATGCGGATATCTTGCTGATGGATGAACCCTTTGGCGCGCTGGACGAGATCGTGCGCGACCATTTGAATGAACAGCTGCTACGCCTGTGGGCGCGCACACAAAAGACCATCGCTTTTGTCACCCACTCCATCCCGGAGGCGGTGTATCTGAGCACCAAGATCGTGGTGATGAGCCCGCGCCCCGGACGGATCGCCGATGTCATTGAAAGCCCTTTGCCGAAAGAGCGCCCCTTGGATATTCGCGAAACGCCCGAGTTTCTGGAGATCGCGCATCGGGTGCGTGATGGGCTGCGGGCAGGGCATGCGGATGATTGATCGCGTGCCCGCTGCAGCCCGGCCCTTCGGGGAGGATTTTCAGACCATCTGGAAGCAGGGGGGCGCGCGATGAGGTCGAGCTTCTTGCCTGTCCTGACGGTGGTCGGAGTCTTGTTTGCGCTGTGGTATGCGGCGGCGGTCTGGTTGAATTCGGACTGGACCTATGACAAGGCCACACGGTCGGGCGAGACGGTGACCGCCACGTCTTTGGTCGCGGATACCTGGGCGCAGAAAAAGCCCAAACTGCCCGCGCCGCATCAGGTCGCGTCAGAGATCTGGGACACGACGGTGATGAAAAAGATCACGTCGAAGCGGTCCTTGGTCTATCATTCCTGGATCACGCTCAGCGCGACCCTGCTGGGCTTTGGCATGGGGACTTTGCTGGGGGTGTTGTTGGCGGTGGGGATCGTGTTCAACCGCGTGATGGATATGTCGGTGATGCCTTGGGTGATCGCCAGCCAGACCATTCCCATTCTGGCAATCGCGCCGATGATCATTGTGGTGCTGAACGCCGTGGGCGTGTCGGGGCTGCTGCCGAAAGCGATGATCAGCATGTATCTGTCGTTCTTCCCCGTCGTTGTCGGCATGGTGAAAGGGTTGCGCAGCCCTGACCAGATGCAGCTGGATCAGATGCGCACCTGGCATGCCAATGCGGGCCAGACCTTCTGGAAGCTGCGGTTGCCTGCGTCGATGCCGTATTTCTTTACCTCGCTCAAGATCGCGATGGCTGCGTCGCTGGTGGGGGCCATCATTGGTGAGCTGCCAACGGGTGCCGTGGCGGGTCTGGGGGCGCGGTTGTTGGCTGGCAGCTACTATGGCCAGACGATCCAGATCTGGAGCGCGTTGATCATGGCGGCGGCCTTGGCGGCGTTGCTGGTGGGGATCATCGGCTTGATCCAGCGTGTGACATTGAAACGGATGGGGGTGGCGCGATGATCTGGCTGGTTTTTGCCGCAGTGGCCTGGGCCTTTGGCATGTGGGTCAACATCCGGTTGGCGCGATTGCGGCCGGCCCGCTGGGTGTCCCTTGCAGCGCCCTTGGTTTTTGGCGCGACGCTGATCGCTGTCTGGGAGGGCATTGTGCGCGGGCTCGAGATTTCGCAGGTCTTGCTGCCTGCGCCGTCGCTGATTGCCCTGCGCCTGGTGTCATCGCTTGATATCCTTTGGGTGGATTTCGTGCAGACCGTGCTGAAGGGCGCGTTGTCGGGCTATGTGCTGGGCTGTGGTGCGGCCTTTTTGATCGCCGTTGCGATTGACCGTTTCCCCTTCTTGCAACGGGGGCTTTTGCCGGTAGGGAACTTTGTGGCCGCGCTGCCGGTGATCGGGATGGCCCCGATTCTGGTGATGTGGTTCGGCTTTGACTGGCAGTCCAAGGCCGCCGTGGTCGTGGTCATGGTGTTCTTTCCGATGCTGGTGAACACGGTGCAGGGCTTGCAAGCCACCGACGCCATGCAGCGCGATCTGATGCGGACCTATGCGGCCAGCTATTGGGCGACGCTGTTCAAGCTGCGCTTGCCTGCCGCGATGCCTTTCGTGTTCAATGGGCTGAAGATCGGCACGACCCTTGCCTTGATCGGGGCGATTGTTGCTGAATTTTTCGGCTCTCCTGTGCGGGGGATGGGGTTTCGGATCTCTACCTCGGTGGGCCAGCTTGCGCTTGATCTGGTCTGGGCCGAGATTGTTGTCGCGGCGATTGCCGGGTCCGCATTCTACGGCGCGATGTCATTGTTTGAACGGCGGGTGACCTTTTGGCACCCGAGCCAGCGGAACTAACGCGGAACTAACCAAGACGACCAACCAACCAAGAGGGAGATATAAAAATGAAAAAACTATCAACATATGTCGCCGGGGCCGCTGTGGGCCTGATGGGGACCATGGCCCAAGCGGCGGATGATGTGACGCTTCAGCTGAAGTGGGTCACGCAGGCGCAGTTCGCGGGCTATTATGTGGCGCAGGACAAAGGGTTCTATGACGAAGAAGATCTAAACGTCACGATCAAGCCGGGCGGTCCGGATATTGCGCCGACACAGGTGCTGGCCGGTGGTGGTGCCGATGTCGCCGTTGAATGGATGCCCGCCGCTTTGGCCGCGCGCGAGAAGGGCCTGCCGATGGTGAACATCGCGCAGCCGTTCAAATCCTCGGGCATGATGCTGACCTGCCGCAAGGATGCCGGGATCGAGACCACGGATGACTTCAAGGGCAAGACGTTGGGCGTCTGGTTCTTTGGCAACGAATTCCCCTTTCTCAGCTGGATGAGCAAGCTTGAGCTGCCCACCGAAGGAGGTGAGGATGGTGTGACCGTGCTGAAACAAGGCTTTAACGTGGATCCGCTGCTGCAAAATCAGGCCGCCTGCGTGTCGACCATGACCTATAATGAATACTGGCAGGTGATCGACGCAGGTCTGACGCCGGATGATCTGAACGTGTTCAAATACGAAGAGCAGGGCGTTGCCACATTGGAAGACGGGCTTTACGCGCTGGAAGAGAACCTTGCCGATCCGGCCTTCGAGGACAAGATGGTGCGCTTTGTGCGGGCCTCTATGAAGGGCTGGAAATACGCCGAGGAAAACCCCGATGAAGCGGCGGAAATCGTGTTGGACAACGATGCCTCCGGTGCGCAAACCGAAGAGCATCAGAAACGCATGATGGGCGAAGTGGCCAAGCTGACCGCAGGCAGCAACGGCGCGCTGGACGAGACGGATTACGAGCGGACCGTGCAATCGCTGCTGTCCGGTGGGTCGGACCCCGTCATCACGGTAGAGCCGTCGGGCGCATGGACCCATGCGATCACCGACAAAGCCTTGAACTAAGGCGCGCTGAACTACGGGGACACGTCCCCGACACAGTGCAGAAATGCGAAGGGGCTGGCAGCGATGCCAGCCCCTTTTGCGTGGTGGGTAACGTCAGCGGTGTTAAAGCACCGTGACCTTGGTGCCGATGGGCACACGTTGGTACAGGTCTTTGACGTGTTCGTTCAGCATGCGGATACACCCGTTCGAGACAGAGCGCCCGATGCTGCTGGGTTGGGTGGTGCCGTGGATGCGGAAATATGTATCGCGGCCGTTCTGGAACAGATAGAGCGCGCGCGCCCCCAGCGGATTGGACGGGCCACCGGGTTGCGCATCGGTATTGCCGATGAACCGCGCATAGGTCTTGGGCTCTCGTTCGATCATCTCGTCCGTGGGGCGCCAGGTGGGCCATTCCTTTTTGACATCGATCGTCGCGGTGCCGGTAAACTCCAGCCCCGCCTTGCCGACGCCCACACCGTATCGCATGGCCTGACCGGGGGCGGTCACCAGATACAGGTAGTGGCTGCGGGGCAGGATCAGCAGCTCGCCCACGGCATATTGTGGTTTGATCGACACCATTTGCGGCGTGGGGTCATAGGCGGCACCCGCGGCAAACAGCGCGTGGGGAAAGGCGAGGGCGGCCAAAGAACCTGCGATAAACTGACGGCGGCGCATGGGGGGCTCCTTTAGGATGTGATGACGGTATTTTGCCCCTTGGGTTGTGTTTGGCAACCCTGAGGACATAAAAAAACCGGCTGTCCCGTGAGGGTCAGCCGGCAAATTCATCCTGCGGGCCTAAGGCCCTGCATGGCTTATGCCAGTGCGATGTTCGACGCGGATTCGCGGCCGTCACGGCCAGCTTCGATGTCGAATGTCACTTTCTGGTTGTCGGCCAGACCGGTCAGGCCTGCGCGCTCAACAGCGGAGATGTGTACGAATACATCTTTGCTGCCGCCATCGGGTGCGATAAAGCCGAAGCCTTTTGTTGTGTTGAACCATTTTACGGTGCCAGTGGCCATATCCGTAGTCTCCTCTAGTATGCCATCCGCGTCGTGCGATGGCTTGGCGTTGTCGGTCTGGATCGAAGTCTGAACGCCGTATGAGGGAGACAGTTGGTCGAAAAAGAATAACGTTAGCCATTCGGATATGGCAGGTCGTGGGGATTCGCGCAAGGGGCTGTCAATGGGCCTTGAAAAACAGGCCGTTCCTTGCTGATTCCGGCACATTTGCGCCTTATTCTTCGGAGAGGCAAGGTGAAACCCTAACCCGCATTGGCAGAGGCAGCGGGACAAAGGGTTAACGGATTGGCCGAAATTGCCTAACTGCTGACAGATTCATCTGCGATTTTGCTCCGAGCCATAAGAGAATTTAACCAGTCCCCCTTCTGCCGACACGACAACGAGTGAGCCACCGTATGAAAATCCTAGCCGTAGATGACGATCCCACCATTCTTGACCTGTTGCGCGACTGTCTGACGCCGTCGCTGGGGTTCGATCTGGTCTGTGCAGACTCGGCCGAGGATGGGTTGGCCAAGATCGACGAACATGGGGCGAGCTTTGACTGCTTCTTGCTGGATATCATGCTGCCCGGCGTTGACGGGATCACCCTATGTGACGACATCCGCAATATGCAGGCCTATAAAAGTGCGCCGATCATCATGATCACCGGCAGCCGGAAACATGACCTGATGGACACCGCCTTCCGCGCCGGGGCGACGGATTTCATCTTCAAGCCCTTGAACGGGATCGAACTGGGCGCGCGTATCAACATGGCGGGCATGCTCAGCGACAGTCTGCGCCGTGAACGCGAGGCCGCGCATACGCTGGCGGAGCTGTCGGGCCTGATGAAGGTACGGGTCGAGGAAAGTTTTGATCTGAATGTTGTCGGCGTCGACGATCTGCACGGTTTCGAAAACCACATGCTGCGTCTGCCCGAAGGCTGCTATGCCATGAGCCTTTTTGCGGTCAAGCTCCCGCAGATCCGCAATATCTTCGAGGCCGCAAGCCCGGCTGAGTTCTGTCGCCAGATGGGCTTGGTCGCGCAGGCCACGGTTGCGGCGCTGGCCCATGAGAAATGCTTTATGGGCTATGCGGGCGAGGGGATCATCGTGGGCACCGTGATGGGCCGCCACCGGATCAAGCCCGAAGAGATACAGAAAGACATCGAAGACATCCTGTCCCATGATGGCACCGCCGCACGTATCGGTGGGGATTTCAGCGCCGATGTCACGGTCAAGCTGGTGTCGAACCAGCGGCTGTGGTCGGGGCTGTCTGCCTGCAACACGTTGCGCGATTTTCTGGGCCGTGAAACCGTGCCCGACAGTACCAGCACCGACCGCACCGATGGCTATACGGAACTGGCCGACGGGGTGTAACGGGAAAACCGTGCCGCGTCGCTGCGGCGCGTTGACCGACACATAAAAAGGCCCCCGCAGTTTCCTGCGGGGGCCTTTTTTCTTAGAACTTTCGCCTAGATCAGCGCGAGAATTTCTTGTGCTTCATGCGCTTGGGTTCCATGGCGTCTTCGCCCAGACGACGCTTCTTGTCCTCTTCGTAGTCAGAGAAGCCGCCTTCGAACCATTCAACATGCGCGTCGCCTTCAAAGGCGAGGATGTGCGTACAAATCCGGTCAAGGAAGAAACGGTCGTGCGAGATGACCACGGCGCAGCCCGCGAAATCGACCAGCGCGTCTTCGAGCGCGCGCAGGGTTTCAACGTCCAGATCGTTGGTAGGTTCATCGAGCAGCAGCACGTTGCCGCCTTCTTTCAGCAGACGCGCCATATGCACACGGTTGCGTTCACCACCCGACAGCAGGCCGACTTTCTTCTGTTGGTCGCCGCCCTTGAAGTTGAAGGCACCGCAATAGGCGCGGGAGTTCACTTCGGCATCACCAAGCTTGATGATCTCGGCCCCGCCCGAAATGGCCTGCCAAACGTTGTCATCAGGGTTCAGGTCATCGCGCGACTGGTCAACATAGGACAGATCAACGGTATTCCCCAACTCGATCGTGCCGGTATCGGGTTGTTCGTGGCCAGTGATCATCTTGAACAGGGTTGATTTACCCGCGCCGTTGGGGCCGATCACGCCGACGATCCCGCCCGGCGGCAGAGAGAAGTCCAGCTTTTCGATCAACAGCTTGTCGCCCATGGCTTTGGACAGGCCCTCGACCTCAAGCACCTTGTTGCCCAGACGGGGACCGTTGGGGATAACGATCTGGGCGCGCGTCAGGCGTTCGCGCTCTGAGCTGTCGGCCATTTCGTTATAGGACTTGATCCGCGCTTTGGATTTCGCCTGACGGGCCTTGGCCCCCTGACGCATCCATTCCAATTCGCGCGACAGTGTCTTTTGCTTGGACTTGTCCTCGCGGGCTTCCTGTTCAAGCCGTTTGGCTTTCTGATCGATCCAGCTGGAATAGTTCCCCTCGTAGGGGATGCCATTGCCGCGGTCGAGCTCAAGGATCCAGCTGGTGATGTTATCCAGGAAGTACCGGTCGTGGGTGACGATCAGGATCGTGCCCTTATAGTCGATCAGGTGCTGTTGCAGCCAGGCGATGGTTTCCGCGTCCAGGTGGTTGGTCGGTTCGTCAAGCAGCAGCATTTCGGGCGCTTCAAGCAGCAGCTTGCACAGCGCCACGCGGCGGGCTTCACCACCGGACAGTTTGGTCACATCGGCATCGTCGGGCGGGCAGCGCAGGGCTTCCATCGAGACGTCGATCTGGCTGTCGAGATCCCAGAGGTTCTCCGCGTCGATCTGATCCTGCAAGGCGGCCATTTCGTCGGCTGTCTCGTCGGAATAGTTCATCGCCAGTTCGTTGTAGCGGTCCAGAATGTCTTTCTTGGCTTTCACGCCCAGCATGACATTTTCGCGCACGGTCAGGGCGGGGTCCAGATAGGGTTCCTGTTCCAGGTAGCCGACCTTGGCCCCTTCAGCGACCCATGCTTCGCCCGAATAATCCTTGTCCTTGCCGGCCATGATCTTCATCAGCGTGGATTTACCCGCGCCGTTGACACCGACCACACCGATTTTCACACCGGGCAGGAAGTTCAGGTTAATGTTGTCGAAACACTTTTTGCCGCCCGGGTAGGTCTTTGAGACACCGGACATGTGATAGACATATTGATAGGCGGCCATTGAGAATCCTCGGATAAGCTGAATACGGTTTGGAACGTGCAATATCGCCACAGGCGGGCAAGAGCAAACATTCAATATATAAGGCCTGTGCCGCGGTTTTGAAGCCCGTGTGTTCCCGGGCGATTCACAGGGCGCAGGGGCAAGACGCACAAAGCGCTGATCGCGCGGGCGGCAAAGGCTGTTTTTCCGATAACTATCCCTTTTTACCGTTTTCGAGCGGTGAACTGGGGACGAATGACCGAATTTTACGCGAAATTCAGTCGAAAAAAATTTTGGAGCTCGTTTATATTCGCCTAATCCGGGTGCGTTCAGCGCCCCGATACAACGCGGCCGCAAAAAGACCGCGTCATACACAAAGGGACAAATACATGACAGCATCCACTATTGTTGTTGGACTGGACGGGGGGGAAGCCGGGGCGCGCGCTTTGGATTTCGCAACGAAACAGGCCAAATTGATTGGCGATTGCGAGCTCAAGCTCGTTTACGTGATTGAATGGTCTCCATTCAGCTTCCAGACCTCGGAAGAGAATGACCAGCGCCACAAGCGGCGCGAAGAGGAACTGGCACTGGCCCGCGAACGTATCGTCGATCCGGCGGTCAAGAAGGTCAGCGAAGACGGCGTCACCGTTCAGGGCATCGTGAAGCATGGCGATGTGGCCGATATTCTGGACGATCTGGCCAAGAAACACGGCGCACAGCAGATCGTGGTAGGCCGTGTCGGTCTGCGCGGCCTGAAAGAGCGTATGTTCGGCGGCGTAACCGGCCGCTTGGCTGTGGCGTCCCGCGTGCCTCTGACGATCATTCCTTGAAAGGTCATATCATGAAAAAATTTCTGACAACGGGTGCGGGGGCTGCTGCTGTCTCTGCCTTGCCCATGGTTGCCGCGGCACAAGAAACCGTCGGCATGGATCAACGCATCAATGATATTTTCGCGGGTTCGACAGGCTGGTTCGTCAATCTGATCTTCATGTCGCTACCCGGCACCAACTTCCCGTGGATCGTGCTGTGGCTGGTGGTCGCGGCGTCGGTGTTTACGCTGTATTTCGGCTTCATTCAGGTCAAAGCGTTCTGGCATGCGATCTCGCTGGTCAAAGGCGATTATTCCGATCCCGATGACGCGGGCGAGGTGAGCCACTTTCAGGCGCTTGCAACGGCGCTGTCGGGGACTGTCGGTCTGGGCAACATCGCGGGCGTCGCGGTGGCCGTGGGCATCGGCGGTCCGGGGGCGACCTTCTGGATGATCCTGGCCGGTTTGCTGGGCATGGCCTCCAAGTTCACCGAATGTACGCTGGGTGTGAAATACCGCAATGAATACGCCGATGGCACCGTCTCCGGTGGTCCGATGTACTATATGACAAAGGGCTTCAAGGAGCGCGGCCTGCCTTTGGGCGGGGTGCTGGCGGTGATCTTTTCGATCTTTACCATCGGCGGTGCCTTGGGCGGCGGGAATATGTTCCAGGCCAATCAGGCCCATGCGCAGCTGTCCGGTATCATCGGAGACTACCCTGGCTGGATCACGGGCATCGTCTTTGCCGCAGTGGTCTTTGCGGTCATCGTCGGCGGGATCAAATCCATCGCCAATGTCACCGAGAAAATCGTGCCGCTGATGGGCGTGATCTATGTTGGTGCGGCGCTGATCATCCTGATCGTTGAATACGACAAGATCGGCTGGGCCTTTGGCCAGATCTTTGAAGGCGCGTTCAGCGGCTTGGGCGTTGCAGGCGGTCTGGTTGGCGCGCTGATCCAGGGCTTTAAACGGGCGGCGTTCTCGAACGAGGCGGGTGTCGGCTCGGCGGCGATCGCACACTCTGCCGTGCGCACCAAAGAGCCGGTGACCGAAGGCGTCGTATCCCTGTTGGAGCCCTTCATCGATACCGTTGTCATCTGTACGATGACCGCGCTGGTGATCACCATCTCTGGCGTGCTGGTGATGGACCCCGAAACGGGCCGCTTTATCCTGAATGACGCAGGCACCGCGATCCAGACCATCGACGGGTCAAGCGGCGTTCAGCTGACATCGGCTGCCTTTGCGACCGGATTCAGCTGGTTCCCCTATGTGCTGGCGCTGGCGGTGATCCTGTTCGCCTTCTCCACCATGATCAGCTGGTCCTACTACGGGCTGAAGGCGTGGACCTATCTGTTCGGTGAAGGCAAAACCAAAGAGATCGTGTTCAAGGTGATCTTCTGCCTGTTCATCATCGTGGGGGCGGCGGCCAATCTGGGCGCGGTTATCGACTTCTCTGATGCGATGATCTTTGCGATGGCGGTTGTGAACATCACAGCGCTGTACTTCCTGATGCCGATCGTGAAACGCGAGATGAAGAGCTATTTCGCGCGGTTGAAATCCGGCGAGATCAAGAAGTTCGTCGATTAACGCACGGATAACGCGATTGACAAAGGGGCGTTGCTGCCCTTCTTTCGGCCCCTGATGTATATCGGGGGCCGTTTTCGTTGGGTTATCCATTTCCATATGCGCCCCCGGGGCAGGTGATCGGGCTGCTTGGCGGGTCGTTCGATCCGGCGCACGAGGGGCACGCCCATATCACCCGCGAGGCGATCAAGCGTTTCGGGCTGGATCGGGTGTGGTGGATGGTCAGCCCGGGCAATCCGCTTAAGGCGCATGGGCCGGCCCCGATGGCGTCCCGTTTGACCCGCGCGCGCGAGGTGATGCAGCACCCGCGGGTCGAGGTCACCGATATCGAGGCCCATCTTGGCACCCGCTACACCGCGCAAACCCTTGCCGCGCTGCGGGGCCGCTATCCCGGTGTGCGCTTCGTCTGGCTGATGGGGGCGGATAATCTGGCGCAGTTCCACCTGTGGCAGGATTGGCGGCAGATCATGGAGACAGTGCCCCTAGGGGTGCTTGCACGGCCCGGCCAGCGCATATCGGCACGGATGAGCCACGCCGCAACGCTTTATGCACCCTACCGGATTTCGGGGCGGCAAAGCCAGCTCTTGGGGCAGGCACCGGCCCCCGCGTGGTGTTTTGTGAACGTCCCGATGGTCGATGTCAGCTCAAGCGCGATCCGGGCCGCGGGCAAATGGTCAGCGCAATCTGGCAGAGGCGATACCCGCCCCTAGGATCATCGCCATGCCGGCCCATGTCAGCGCGTCGGGCCATGCGCCGAACACCAGCCACCCCAGCCCCACGGCGGACAGCAGTTGCAGATACACCAGCGGTGCGACCTTGGTCGCAGGGGCCATGCGATAGGCGTATAACATCAGCAGGTTGCCCAGCATCGAACAAAGCGCGCTTGCGAGGCTTAGCCCCAGGACAGGGCCGGACAGCGGCGGGAAATAGACCAGCCCCAGCGGCAAAAGCAGCAGCCCGCCGATCACCAACTGGCTGAAGGTCAGCGCAAGGGGCGGGGCCAGATGCGACAGCCAGCGCGACATCGTGAGGAACACGCCATAAAGCGTCCCCGCGATCAGCGCCCAAAGCAGCCCTGCACTGGGTTCAAGCCCCGGTCGGACCACGACCAGCACCCCCAGAAACCCCGCCACGATCAACGCGCTGCGTTGAAGCGATATCGCCTCGCGCAGAAAGAGCGCGGCCAGCACATAGCTGAGCAGCGGACCGATAAAGAAGGCGGCAAAGACATTGGCCACGTCCTCGGTCACCAGTGCTGTCTGGATGCAGGTGATGCTGCCGCACAGGATGGCGGCACGGACCCAGATGCGCCAGTTGCCGAACAGGGCGCGCGTTTGCGGCGGGGCGAAGGGCACCAGCAGCAGCGCCCCTATGGCAAACCGCGACCACGCCACAAAAACGGGGGCCACGCCAAGCTGTGAGGTCAGGATCTTGCCCGCGCTGTCGCCTGCGGGAATCAGTGACATGGCGACAAACATGATCAAAATAACGCGTTGCATGTCTTGTCAGTTAGCATGGGCCCCCGCCCATGAAAATGTGATTTGCAAGCGCTTGTGTCGCTCTGTCCTGTCAGGTTTAAGTCGCCCCATGAAAACTGTTTTATCCCGTCGTTTGTTTCTGAGTACCGCTGCGGCGGCTGTTGTGGCTCCAGCGGCCTTTGCGGCACCGCCAACTGAATCGCTGCGCCCCGTCTTGCGCGGGGACGATCTGTTCCGGCAGGCGATCCCCTCGGCGCAAGAGCTGATCGACAAGGCGCGGTTGAACGGGGCTGTGACCTTTAGTCTGGCGGATGCGGAAACCGGTGCGGTGCTGGAACAGAACGGCCCGCTTGACGGGATGCCCCCGGCGAGCGTGACCAAGGCGATTACCGCGCTTTACGCGCTGGATACCTTGGGCGCGGCGCATCAGTTTCAGACGCGCATCATGGCGACCGGTGGCATTGTGGACGGCGAAGTGCAGGGCGATCTGATCCTTGTGGGCGGGGGCGATCCGACGCTGGATACGGACGGGCTGGCCAAAATGGCCGATGACCTCAAGGCGGCGGGCATTATCGGCGTCAAAGGCGGGTTGAAGATTTACGAACGCAGCCTGCCGGTCTTCCCGTTGATTGATGCGGATCAGCCGGATCATGTGGGCTATAACCCCGCCGTGTCGGGGCTGGCGCTGAACTTTAACCGCGTCCACTTTGAATGGAAGCGCGAGAACGGCAGCTATTCGGTGCTGATGGACGGGCGGTCGGGGTCTTATCGCCCTGACGTGGCGATGGCCGCGATGGAGATCAGCGACCGCAGTGCGCCGGTCTTTGCCTATCGTGACGCAGGCACCCGCGATGACTGGAGCGTCGCGAAAAGTGCCTTGGGCAATGGGGGGTCGCGCTGGCTGCCGGTGCGCAAGCCGGGGCTGTATGCGGGCGATATCTTTAAGACGTTGGCTGGGGCACAGGGCATCCGTCTGCGCGACATGGCGTTGATCACCAGCTTGCCCGAGGGCGAGGTGCTGGTGACCCGTTCCAGCGCGCCGCTGCGCGATATCCTGCGCGATATGTTGAAGTATTCCAATAACTTGATCGCAGAGATGGCGGGGCTATCCGCCACGGTTTACCGCACGGGCACGCCCGCGTCACTGCGCGCGTCTGCGGCAGAGATGAACGTGTGGGCCAAGGCCAATCTGGGCATGGATGCACCCGCGCTGGTGGACCATTCGGGGTTGGGCGAAGACAGCCGCGTGACCGCGCAGGATATGGTGACGGCGCTGGTGCGGGTCTATGGATCGGGTACGTTGAAACCGTTGCTCAAGTCGATTTCCCTGCGCGATTCCAAGGGGCGGCCCGTGCAGGATCACCCGATCAAAGTCGAGGCGAAGACCGGCACGTTGAACTTTGTCTCGGCCTTGGCAGGGTATCTGACGGCACCGGACGGGCGGGTGATGGCCTTTGCCGTGTTCACCGCCGATATGCCCCGTCGCGCCACCCTGACCCGCGCACAACGCGAACGCCCCGAGGGGGGGCGGGCGTGGAACGGGCGCTCCAAACGGTTGCAGCAAGGGCTGATCGAACGCTGGGGGGCGTTCCATGTGGCTGCGGATTCGGCCTCTCTTTGATCGCGGTGACGCGGCCTATTTGACGTGACGGGCGCGGGCACCGCGTTCGATGGCGGCGGCGTGCAGGCGGTCGAGGTCAAGCTCGTAGCGGATTTCTTCCAGCAGACGTAATTCGGCCTCGTCTAACGTGCCGTCGGCCGCGGCCACATCGCAGGCCAGCGCATAGGCCGTTTCGTTCAACCGGTCGGGCAGCGCGCCCTTGATCAGGCCGAACAGGGCATCCAGCCCGTCTTCCTGTTCGAACAGGTCGAACACCATCGAGCTGACAGAGCTGATGCGGTCCACATCATAGCCGGAAAAGACGGGGAGCATGTTTACAGCCGTCTGGATCTTGAGCAATTCGGTGGTGCGGATGTCCTCGTCTGATGCGGAAACCGCGATCATCACGGCGACAAGGCAATCCTGCGCGCTGAGGGTGAGGGAGGTGTCGTCATTCATGCGCATTTCCGTTCGGTCATTCCGTTGATCTGCAGATTATTGACGGGCCTACGGGGACGCAATAGGTACGGGCTGCCTGCGCGCATTGGGTGCGGGGTGAAAATGATGGAATTGATGACATGTCGCAGATGCGTGAAGCAGCCCTAACCAGTAAAGCGTGGCCGTTCGAGGAAGCACGTCGGGTGTTGAAACGCTATGCAAACAAGGCCCCCGAGAAGGGGTACGTCTTGTTCGAGACCGGCTATGGCCCGTCGGGTCTGCCGCATATCGGGACCTTCGGCGAAGTTGCGCGCACGACGATGATCCGCCGCGCATTTGAGCAGATCAGCGACATTCCGACGCGGCTGGTGTGCTTTTCGGACGATCTGGACGGGATGCGCAAAGTGCCGGGTAACGTGCCCGACCCCGCCGCATTGGAAGAACATCTGCAGCGCCCGCTGACATCGGTGCCCGATCCTTTCGGCAAATACGACAGCTTTGGCGCGCATAACAACGCCATGCTGCGGCGTTTTCTGGATACCTTCGGGTTCGAGTACGAGTTTATCTCGGCCACGGAATTCTACGGCTCCGGCAAGTTCGACGAGGTGCTTTTGCGCGCTGCTGAAAAATATGACGAGATTATGGAAGTGATGCTCAAGTCGCTGCGCGAGGAGCGTCGGCAGACCTATTCGATCTTCCTGCCGATCCACCCTGAAACAGGGCGGGTGATGTATGTGCCGATGAAAGCGGTCAACGCCAAGGAAGGCACGATCACCTTCGACGATGAAGACGGCACCGAAATGACTCTGCCGCTGACCGGCGGCAATGTGAAGTTGCAGTGGAAGCCCGACTTTGGTGCCCGTTGGGCCGCCCTTGATGTCGACTTTGAGATGTACGGCAAGGATCACAGCACCAACACGCCGATCTATGACAAGATCTGCCGTATTCTGGGCAACCGCCCACCCGAGCATTTTACCTACGAGCTGTTCTTGGATCAGGACGGGCACAAGATCTCCAAGTCTTCGGGCAATGGTCTGACCATCGACGAATGGCTGACCTATGCCAGCGCGGAATCGCTGTCGTATTTCATGTACCTCAAGCCCAAGACGGCCAAGCGCATGTATTTCGACGTGATCCCCAAGGCGGTCGACGAATACCACCAGCAGCTGCGCGCCTATGAAACGCAGGACGACAAGGGCAAGCTGAATAACCCCGTTTGGCATATCCACGGGGGCGATGTGCCCAAGTCGGATATGGTTGTGCCCTTCTCGATGTTGCTGAACCTCGCGTCGGTCTCCTCGGCCGAGGACAAGTCGCAACTGTGGGGCTTTATCCAGCGGTATGCGCCGGATGCGACGCCCGAAGGCAACCCCGGTATGGATGCGGCGGCCGAGCATGCGGTGCGCTATTACAATGATTTCGTGAAACCCGCCAAAGTGTTCCGCGCCCCCTCCGAGCTGGAGCGGGAAGCCCTGGAAGACCTGCGGGACCAGCTGAAGACATGGGACGGCGGGCTGGATGCCGAGGCGTTGCAGACGATGGTTTTCGCCGTCGGGAAAGAGCGTTTCGACCCGCTGCGCGACTGGTTCACCGCGCTTTACGAAGTGTTGCTGGGCGCCAGCCAAGGTCCGCGTTTCGGCGGGTTCATCGCGCTGTATGGCGTGGATGAAACGGTCGCGCTGATCGACGATGCGTTGGCAGGCAAGCTGACCACGGCGTGAAACTATTGCCCTATGATGTGCGTGGCTTAGGTTAAGTTCAACACATCATAGGGAGCATTCTCATGCGTGGCGCGGTTCTTTCGGCCTTTTTCGGGATGGTTTTGACCTTTGCGACGGCGCTTGGTGCCACGGCGCAGCAGGCGGATATCGAAAGCACGATCAGCGGCCAGTTCGAGGCTTTCAAAGCAGATGATTTCGAGGGTGCCTTCGCTTATGCGAGCCCCAATCTGCAGATGATGTTTCAGTCTTCGGAAAATTTTAAACGTATGGTGACCACGGGCTATCCGATGGTCTGGAAACACGCCGAGGTGCGGTTTCTGGACCTGCGCGAGATCGCTGGTGCGCAGTGGCAGAAGGTGCAGGTCACGGACCTGAAAGGATTTACCTATTTGCTGGATTATCAGATGGTTGAGACGCCCGAGGGCTGGCGTATTGCCGCCGTTCAACTGCTGGATGCGCCAAGCGTTTCTGCCTGACAGGCGCGACATCTTTGGCACGCTCATGTGACCGTTTGCGGCGTACGCTGCGGTTAGGCGTGGTTAACCCTTTGTGCATAAATCTTTCCCCCTGCCGGCCAAGCGCCGGAGTTTTGCAATTCATGGGGGGCGACATCGCAACCCGACGAAGGGGATGACGATGAACAAGGCAATCACAGACGGTCTGCTGCTGACACCTGCGGCATTTGCACAGGGCTTGGATGTGTATTCAAGCGGGGATGGCACGGCGGGGTCTGATACCTATGCCAATGCCATAAATGCGGCGTTTATCCCTGCGGATCAGGACTTTGGCGGGGCGCTTGAGCTGATAAAGACGCAATCCACGCAAAAGCTGCGATATATGGGGCAAACGCCACTTTTGCCGGGGTGTTACTTGCGGATTACGGCGCGGGTGAAGGCGATCAGTGGGAATCTGCCGTCGGTGCGGATCGCGGGGTATCCGGCGCTTGGCAATGGCAGCCGCGCGGGCGGGCTGGTGGAGGCCGGTCCGGAGGTGACGCTGACCAGCTATGGCGAGGTGGTCGAGATCAGCGCGATTGTCGGGTCGGGGCTGCGCGGCGGGGTCGATATGGTCTGGGGTAACGCGCCGGTCTATGGGCATTTCGGGCTGGACCTGACGGGGCAGAATGGCGGGGTCGTTCGCATTGACGATTTGCAGATCGAGGATGTGACGGGCGTCTTTCTGCGCGACATGCTGGCACAGGTGGATGTGCGGGACTATGGCGCGGTGGGGGATGGCAGCACCGATGATACGGCGGCCTTTGTGGCGGCGAATGCGGATGCGCAGGGGCGCAGCGTGTTGATCCCGCGCGGGACGTATCTGCTGAACGGGGACGTGACCTTTGACGCGCCGACGCGGTTTGAAGGGAGGGTGATCATGCCCGCCAGCGCGATCCTGCTTTTGCGCCGCAACTTTGATCTGCCGAACTATATCGAGGCTTTCGGGAATGAAGAGATCGCCTTTCGCAAGGCGTTTCAGGCGTTGCTGAACAATGCGGATCATGAATCGCTGGATCTGGGCGGGCGCAAGGTCAACGTGACTGGTCCGATCGATATGCAGGCCGCGACGCCCGAACGCAGCAGCTATGCCACGCGGCGGGTGATCCGCAACGGCCAGTTTGAAGCGGCCACGAATGGCGATTGGGATACGGTCACGATGACCTCGCAAGCTAGCTATTCGCCCTCGGATGCGCGCAAGCTGACAAATGTGGTGAATGTGGCGAATGTGCCTGTGGGGGCGTTGATCACGGGCAATGGGGTCGGGCGCGAGATCTATGTGCGCGCCAAGAACGTCGCCACGCAAGAGATTACCCTGAACGCGCCTTTGTATGATGCGGCGGGGACGCAGAATTTTACCTTTACGCGGTTCCAGTATCTGCTGGATTTCAGCAACTACAGCCAGCTGAGCAAATTCGTTCTGGATGACATCGAATTCCAGTGCAACAACGTGGCCAGTGCCATCAACCTTGCGCCATCAGGGACGATTTTCCATGTGCGGGACTGCTTTATCTCGCGCCCGAAGGATCGCGGGATCACGTCGATCGGCGGTGGCTGTCAGGGGATGTTCGTGGACCGTTGCCAGTTCCTGTCCGCCGAGGATGCGCTGGACGTGCCGGACCGGACCACGATCGCGATCAACTGCAACGCCAATGACGTCAAGATTCGCGACAACCGTGCCACGCGCTTTCGCCATTTTGCGCTGCTGGCGGGGCAGAATAATATCGTCACGGGGAACCACTTCTTTCAGGGGGATACGGTCAAGAACGGCGTCCGCTCTGCCGGGTTGATCCTTGCGGCGCAGCACACGGCGAGCGTGGTCAGCGGGAACTATATCGACAATTGCTTTGTCGAATGGACCAACGAACAAGACCCGGCGCCGGACTACAGCAGCGAGTATTCTTTCAGCTCCCTGTCGATCAGCGGTAATATCTTTCTGTCGGGCGAGGTGGCCCCGTGGTTCAGCTATATCGTGATCAAGCCTCATGGGGCGGGTCATGTGATCAATGGGCTGACGATCAACGACAACCGCTTCCGCAGCATCAACGGGTTCATTGATCGGGTCGAACGGATCGATACAAGCTTTGCCGATATGGATTTCTCGCGCATGCGCAATATCGAGATGACGGGAAACTCGTTCCACGGCATCCATAATCCGGTATCGAACCCGGTGCAGGTTGAACATACCGAAGCCAGTCTGGCCAAGACCTGGGTGGTGGATATTGCCGACCGCTTTCCGTTCGGCGGGTGGGCGATTGCGGTGGATAGCATCACGATGGACGGGCCGGTGCGCAACGGATCGAATGTGGCGCAATACAGCGTGCCCTATGTGCTGACGGATCAGGGGGCGGATCGTGATCTGCTGCATCTGGTCTGGAGCACCAGCGTCAAAGGATCGATCTTTATGCAGGCGCGCATGGATAAACGCTAGAACTCGCGCCAGAGCGAGAGTTTTAGCGCGGGGTTGGAGGTGTCGTTGATCAACGTCTCTGCCCCGATCTGGAAGCGGATATCGGGGCGGCTTTTCAGCGGGCGCATGACGATAGAGGGCGCGACAGAGGTGGCGCTGGCGACAGAGGTCGAGGCATAGTAGATTTGCAGCATCCCAGAAAACCGGTCGCCGAAGTTGATGCCTATGGTGCTGTCGACTTTGGCGAGATGCTCTTGCAGGTAGATGTCCCACGCGAGGGAGCTGTCGATGGTCACCCAGCCGTGTTTCTGCCCCAGCGTATAGCCGCGGCCCCAAGACAGCCCCGCTTTGACATTGGGATAGACCGCATCCCCCACCCATGCCGCGCCGAACCCCAGCTCCGCCGACCAGACGTTAGGGCGGTCGCGACGGCCTAAGGGGCGGCGCAGGAAAACCGACGCAAATCCCGATTGCAGGCCGATGGAACTGGCGAGAAAGCCGACCTCTGCCCCCAGGGTCAGGTCGTCGCGCACGCCATATTCCATGAAGGTGCTTTCCGAAATGTCGTAGCTGCGCGTGACGTTTACCGTGGTGGAGGTAAATCCCGTGCCCTTTTCGCGCAGCCACGCGCCGCCCTGTGCAGGGGTGGGAAGCTGCAGTAAGCTAAGCAGAAGGAACGGCCAGTAGCGCATGGGGTACCCTTTCGGCGGGTAGCTTGGCGCGTCATGCTTAACAAATTACTTACAGACCTTTGGGGCAGCATGCGAAAAGGCCCGCAGCAATGCTACGGGCCTTTGTCAAATGGTGTGTGCGTCGCTTAGACGTTGACGCTGCCGCCGCGTGGGCCAGCGATCAGCCATACGATAAAGCCGACGACCGGGAAGATCAGGACGCCGAGAATCCAGAGGATTTTCGCAAGCCCCGAAGCGCCGGAGGTGAAGATTTGATAGATCGCGTAGATGTCTGCGATCAGGATAATGAGTCCGAGAAGGCCGAATTCCATTGTAAAGCTCCTGGGTTGTAATCTGCATTACTGTCTGGGGTCACAACTTCCCGCGTGGCCCAGATGTTCCCGAAATTGTTACTGGAACCATTTCCCGCTTCGCCGAGTTGCCCTTGCATCGCCTAGAACGGCAAGTGAATTTGGAAGGAAATACTATGAAGACCTCTACCGCAGTAATCGCAGGCCTTGCCGCAATTCTGGTCATCGCATTTGCGATCTTTTTCATCGATATCGATCAGACTGAAGAAGGGTCGCTGCCGGATGTTGATGTGTCCGTTGAAGGCGGCAATCTGCCCGAGTTTGACGCGCAGACCGGTTCGGTTTCCGTGACTGAAGAAGAGGTCGACGTTGAAGTTCCGGACGTTGAAGTGACCACCGAAGAGAAAACGATCACCGTCCCCGGTATTGAGGTTACTCCGCCCGCAGGTGACTGATATCGTTTGATGGTTTGAACGCAGAAAGCGCCCTCTGATTTGGTCAGGGGGCGCTTTTGTTATGGGACAGGGCTTAGTTGCGGGTCAGTTTGGTCGCGGGTTTCGCACCGTTGTCGCCGTCGGAGGCGAAGGTCAGCGTGACCTTATCGCCGGCCATCAGATCGGACGGGACAAGGGTTTTGGCATCCAGCGTCCAGGATGATTTGTCTTGTAGGACGATGATATTGGCAAGGCGGTCATAGGCAAGGATCGTGCCGGTTGTCTCATCGGCAAAGGCGGGGGCAGAGAGGGCGGTCAGGCCCAGTGTAGCAAGGGCGATCAGGCGCATTTGGGATCCTCCGGATAAAGCGCAGACTCCGAATGTGGGGTGGGTGCGGGTGCAAAGCAATCACCTTGCAACGGGCGCATGAAAATAATTTTGCGCCAAGCCGTAGCAGGGGAACTGCGGGCGGTTGGACGGGTTGTGCCGCTACATCCAACTGACAGGAGACAGCGATGAAAGCCCAATCGAAAGCCCAACAACGCGCCGCCGGTGCAGCCCTGTCTGCCAAGCGGGGCGAGACGAAGGTCAAGGAACTGCAAGGCGCGTCGAAAGATATGTACGACAGCATGTCAGAGGACGAGCTGGAGGAGATGGCCTCGACCGACCATGACGGGTTGCCGGACGAGGTGGATGACTAGGCGCGCCGCCTAGCGTTTTTTGCCGCTGTAGCGGGATTTGCCGCCGCGCATCCCGCCGCGACCGCCGGTTGATCGGCCCGACGCCTTTTGCGCGTCGTCGACGGCTTTTTCGACAGCGTACTGTCGCGCCATCGGATCGTCGGCGATGGCCAGATCGACGGACTCGAGCCGCTTGACCTCGTCGCGCAGGCGTGCGGCTTCTTCGAATTCGAGGTTCTCGGCCGCTTTGCGCATATCGGTGCGCAGCGCGTCGAGCACGGTTTGCAGGTTGCCGCCCGCGAGCGGGTTGTCGATCTTGGCCGTGACGCGGCTCATGTCCACATCGCCTTTGTAGAGACCGGCGAGGATATCATCGACATTCTTCTTGACCGTTGTCGGCGTGATCCCGTGTTCTTCGTTATAGGCCAGCTGCTTGGCGCGACGGCGGTCGGTTTCGCCAATCGCACGCTCCATCGAGCCGGTGATCCGGTCGGCGTACATGATCACGCGACCTTCGGCGTTCCGCGCGGCCCGACCGATGGTCTGGATCAACGAGGTCTCCGAGCGCAGGAACCCTTCCTTATCCGCATCGAGAATCGCCACCAGCCCACATTCGGGAATGTCCAAGCCTTCGCGCAGAAGGTTGATCCCGATCAGCACGTCAAAAGCGCCAAGCCGCAGGTCGCGCAGGATTTCGATGCGTTCGATCGTGTCGATATCGCTGTGCATGTAGCGCACGCGGATGCCCTGTTCGTGCATGTATTCGGTCAGGTCTTCGGCCATGCGTTTGGTCAGAACGGTGCAAAGCGTGCGATAGCCGTCGGCGGCGACCTTGCGCACTTCGTCCAGCAGATCGTCGACCTGCATCTCGACAGGGCGAATCTCGATCTTGGGGTCGATCAGGCCGGTGGGGCGAATGATCTGTTCGGTAAAGACACCGCCGGATTGTTCGATTTCCCACGCGGCGGGGGTGGCCGAGACAAAGACCGACTGCGGGCGCATAGCATCCCATTCCTCGAACTTAAGCGGGCGGTTGTCCATACAGGAGGGCAGGCGGAACCCGTGTTCGGCCAGCGTGAATTTGCGTCGGTAGTCGCCTTTATACATGCCGCCGATCTGCGGCACGGAGACGTGGCTTTCGTCCGCAAAGACAATTGCGTTGTCGGGGATGAATTCAAACAGCGTGGGGGGCGGTTCGCCCGGCGCGCGGCCCGTGAGATAGCGCGAATAGTTTTCGATCCCGTTGCAGACGCCGGTGGCTTCAAGCATCTCGATGTCGAAGTTGCAGCGTTGCTCAAGCCGTTGCGCTTCCAGCAGTTTTCCTTCGGCGACAAGCTGGTCCAGCCGCATCCGCAGCTCTTTCTTGATGCCGATCACCGCTTGGTTCATCGTTGGTTTCGGCGTCACATAGTGGCTGTTGGCGTAGACGCGGATTTGGTCGAAGCTACCAGTTTTCTCGCCCGTAAGAGGGTCGAATTCAGTGATGCTTTCCAGCTCTTCGCCAAAGAAAGACAGACGCCATGCGCGGTCCTCAAGGTGGGCGGGAAAGATTTCAAGGCTGTCGCCGCGTACGCGGAAAGTGCCACGCTGAAAGGCGGCGTCATTGCGTTTATACGCCTGTGCGATCAGGTCCGCGATCACTTGGCGTTGGTCGTAGTTGTTACCGGTCTTTAAGTCCTGCGTCATCGCGCCATAGGTCTCGACCGAGCCGATACCGTAGATGCACGATACCGACGCGATGATGATCACGTCATCGCGTTCCAGCAGCGCCCGCGTGGCAGAGTGGCGCATCCGGTCGATCTGTTCGTTGATCTGGCTTTCCTTCTCGATGAAGGTATCGGACCGCGCGACATAGGCTTCGGGCTGGTAGTAGTCGTAGTATGAGACGAAATATTCCACGGCGTTGTCGGGGAAGAACCCTTTGAATTCGCCGTAAAGCTGCGCCGCTAGCGTCTTGTTCGGCGCGAGGATGATCGCGGGGCGCTGCGTTTCCTCGATCACCTTGGCCATCGTGAACGTCTTGCCCGTCCCCGTGGCCCCCAAAAGCACCTGATCGCGTTCGCCTGACCGCACCCCTTCGGACAGTTCCTTGATCGCCGTGGGCTGGTCGCCTGCGGGTTCGAATTCGGTCGCCAGCTTGAACTTCTTGCCGCCCTCGAGCTTGGGGCGTTCGCGCACGTTGGGCGCGGGATTGGCAAGATAGGCGTCTTTGCGCTCGGGCAGGCTGTCAGAGTGGGCGTAGGCCATAACATCGTCCTTTGGGGGTGTTCCCTAAGGTGTCATGTTTTCGCGCGGGTTCAAGGGGCGGAGCTTTGCGCGACGCGCATATGTCGCTTTCGTCGCAGGCTTATTTACTCAGTCGTTTACGATTGGCGCGGACCTTTTTGCTGACCGGGACCATCGCGGCCGAGAAAATCTGGTCGGGCGTGCCCCCGGCAAAGGCGGCTTTGGTGGCCGCCTGATAGGCTTTGGCCATGGCGGGGCCTTTTTCATTGACCATGCGGGCGTTCTCTCCGCGGGTCTGGGGAAGGGCACCGGCCATCCCCAAAAGCCTAAGTGTCATAACGGCTTGGGTGTCGATCATCAGCTTGGCGAGGTTGGCATTGAGCGTCATCAGGGTCAGGGGGTTCATGAGAGGTGCTCCGATTGCATGAAGTCAGTCTATGCTGCGCCGCAGCATATGTAACGCGAATTCGGCACAAATCACTGTGATGCCTTGATCCTTGGCCGTATTTGGCTGATAAACCGCCTGATCACAGCGGAGATTCAGCTATGCGCGCGCGTATTTATCAGCCTTCCCGAACTGCCATGTCCTCTGGCACGGCCAAAACCCGTGTCTGGTTGCTGGAATTCGACCCAGAGCACGCGCGCGAGATTGACCCGTTGATGGGCTGGACCTCGTCGAAGGACACGCAAACGCAGGTGCGTTTGCAGTTCGCCACCAAGGAAGAAGCGGTGGAATACGCCCGCGATCACAACATCGACGCGCTGGTGCAAGACCCCAACAAACGCCGCGCAAATGTCCGCGCCGGCGGCTATGGCGAGAATTTCGCCACAGGGCGCCGCGGGGCCTGGACGCATTAACTCTTTCTACGTTTTCTTATGCTAGGCCCGTGACGGGCGGTGTGAGCGATACATATTCACAGGGCGGCCCCTCGCACGGTCGCCCGTTTTCATTTCGACCTGCTGAACAAATGCGCAAAGGTACAGAAACATGACGATCACCCAACTCGTGACCCACTCAGGCGGTTTTCATGCGGATGAACTCCTATCCTCTGTCATCCTGACGCGGCTGTTTCCCGACGCCACGGTGCTGCGCAGCCGCGACAAGGCGCTGATCACACCGGCCGAGGGGCGCATCATCTACGACGTGGGCGGTGACTTTGATGCCGAAGCAGGGATTTTCGATCACCATCAACGTCCCAATCCGCTGCGTGAAGACGGGCAGCCCTATAGCTCTTTCGGGCTGATCTGGGCGCATTACGGGCATGATTATCTGCGCGCGCTCGACGTGCCCGAGGCGGATGTGAATGCCATCCACGACAGTTTCGATCGCGGGTTTGTTCTGCCGATCGACCTGCTGGACAATGGTGCCGTCAACGCGTCAGAGGCGGGGCCGCTGTTTGCCGGTCTGACCTTGCCCGCGCTGTTGGAAAGCCTGAAACCCGTCTTCGATGACCGCGAGGAAGGCGTGGACGACCGCGCCTTTGCCGCCGCCTTGCCCATTGCGCGCGCCTTTGTCGAAGCGTCGATCCGTCGCAAAGCCGCCAAGTTCCGCGCCGAAGCGATGGTCATGACCGCCATTGATGCCGCGGGCGAGGGGCATGTGCTGGACCTGCCCATGGGCATGCCGTTTCGCGGGGCCGTGGTGAAGGCGGGGGCGGATCATCTGCTGTTCGTCATCCACCCGCGCGGCGAGGAATGGACGCTGACAACGATCCGGTCGGGGGATGATACGTTCGAGAACCGCGCTGATCTTCCGGTCGCTTGGGCGGGTCAAAAAGACGCCGCGCTTGAGGAAGCATCAGGCGTCAAAGGGGCAAAGTTCTGCCACAACGGCCGCTTTATCGCCGTCGCCGATAGCCGCGAGGCGATTTTGCAGATGGCCGACATCGCGGTGAAGGAAGCGCTGGCAGCGTAACCCGCGCTGCGGGCCTTTTGGTCGCCTGCCTTTGGCCTGCGTTCCGGCTTGCCCCCGTGGCCCGCGCGATTACACTGCGCGTTCAGCCATCGGGGGGCGTGACGCGTGAACAGCCAGCTTAGACATTTGCCACAGATCGATACGCTGTTGCAGCAACCGCATGTGGCGTCTTTGGTTGCGACCTACAGCCACGACGAGGTGCGCCGCGCCCTGCGCGAAACGCTCGACCAGATGCGCCGCGATATTCGGGGCGGCGGGGTGGTCGATTTGCCCGATTACGCCGGTGAACCCTTTGCCCAAAGCCTTGTCGACCGGATAAAGGCAGCCCGCCAGCCGAACCTTCGCCCTGTCATCAATGCCACGGGTATCATCATCCACACCAATCTGGGCCGCGCCCGTCTTGCCCCCGAGGCGCTGCAGGCGATGGACCAGATCGGTGCGCGGCCTTCGAACCTTGAGCTGAACCTGAAAACCGGAAAGCGCGGGTCGCGCTATGACCATGCCGAGGCGCTGATCTGTCAGTTGACGGGCGCAGAGGCGGCGCTGATCGTGAACAACTGCGCCGCGGCGGTGGTCTTGGCCCTGATGGGCACCGCCGCGGGGCGCAAGGTGATCGCCTCGCGCGGGGAGCTGATCGAGATTGGCGGGTCTTTCCGTCTGCCCGATGTGATCGCGCAAAGCGGTGCAGAGCTGAAAGAGGTGGGTGCCACGAATAAAACGCGGCTTAGCGATTATGCCGATGCGGTGGACGAGGATACGGCGGTTCTGTTGAAAAGCCACACCAGCAACTTTCGCATTGTGGGCTTCACCTCTGCCCCGTCCCGCAATGATTTGGCGCAACTGGCGGCGGAGCGGGATCTGATCCTGATGGAGGATCTGGGCAGCGGCGTGCTGATTGACCTTGCCCCCTTTGGGCTGCGCGACGAACCCGTGGTGGCGGATATCCTCAAGGCGGGTGTCGATCTGGTCATGTTCTCGGGCGACAAGCTGCTTGGTGGGCCGCAGGCGGGGATCATCGCGGGACGGGCGGATATTATCGCGGGGCTGCGCAAGCACCCGTTGCTGCGGGCTTTGCGCATCGACAAGCTGTCGCTTGCCGCGCTCGAGGCGACCTTGCGTCTTTACCTGCCGCCCCATGATCCGCTGGCGCGGGTGCCGGTCTTGCGCGCGCTCTCGCAGCCTTTGGCAGAGGTAGAGGCGCGAGCGCAAAGGCTCGCGGGTTCCCTCGTTGCGGTGAAGGGGGTGGATGTTGAGGTGATGGCGTCAGCCGCCTATGTCGGCGGCGGGTCGCTGCCGCAGCAGGACTTGGACAGTTTCAGTGTTGTCGTGGCCTCTGCCGCGCTGTCTGCTGAAACCCTTGCGGATCGTTTACGGGGCGGGGTGGTACCCATTGTCGGGCGTATCCATCAGGGCAAGCTGTGGCTGGACATGCGCACGGTAATGGATGACGAACTACCCGATATCGTCGCGGCGCTGGGCGCGATCGCCGCCACATGACATCCGCCTGCGTGATCGTGATCGGCCATGTGGATCATGGCAAGACGGCGCTGGTGCGCGCGCTCACGGGGATGGAGACGGACCGGCTGGCCGAGGAAAAAGCGCGTGGCCTGTCGATCGCGCTGGGGTTTGCCCATTGCGAGATGGCGGGTGGGACGCTCGACCTGATTGACGCGCCCGGGCACGAGGATTTCATCCGCACCATGGTGTCGGGTGCCAGCGGCGCGCAGGGCGCGATGCTGGTCGTCTCGGCGGTGGAGGGCGTCGCGGCGCAAACGCGCGAGCATTTGCAGATCGCAAGACTGTTGCAGGTGCCCGTGGCGGTGGTCGCGGTGACCAAGGTGGATTTGATCCCCGAGGCAGCATTGCCCGCCCGTCTGGCGGAAATTGCGGATACCCTTGCCGCGCAAGGCGTTACCGGGGCCGAATTGGTGCCCTGTTCGGCCCCGGCCGCTGGCGGGACGGACCATCTGCGGCAGGTCTTGGCGCGGCGGTTCAACGCTTTGCCCGCGCGGGCCGCGCCGATGGGGGCGTTCCTGCCGGTGGACCGCGCGTTCACACTGGCGGGACGCGGAACGGTGGTGACGGGCACGCTGCTTGGCGGCGCGTTGGCGGTTGGCGAAGCGTTGACCGTGCAGCCAAGCGGTGCGGCCACGGTGGTACGTGGCCTGCAAGCACGCGGCGCGGCGCGGGAGAGGGTCACGGCGGGCGAGCGGGTCGCGGTGAACCTGCGCGGTATCGCGCTCGAGGATATTACTCGCGGTGATGTGATCTGTACGGGCGGGCAGGGGGCGACGCTTTGTATGGATGTGTGGTTGACCGTCTCTGATACGGCACCGCGACCGGTCAAACATATGCAGGATTTGCGCGTGCTGTGGGGCACGGCGCATGAGGTCGCGACCCTGCGGCTGATGGGCGGTGGCCAGATCGCGCCGGGGGGCGCGGGGCTGGGGCAGCTGCGCTTCAAACGCCCCGTGGTGGCGTTCGCGGGGCAGGCGGCGGTGTTGCGTCAGCTTTCCCCTGCGGCGACGCTGGCGGGCGCGGTGATCCTTGACCCGCAGGCCACGGCAGTCGGGGCGGGCGACAGACGTCGGTTGGCGGTGATGCAGGCGGCACAGCAGCAGGATGGAACCGCGCTTGCCGCAGCGCTTTGTGCGCAGGGGCGCGGGGTGGCGCTGTGGTCTGATCTTGTCCGGTTGGCGCGCTGCGATGCGACGGCTGCGCTGCCCACGGGCGTTGTGCGGTTATCACCGGAACATATCGCGCTGGCCGACGACCTCGCCACGGTGCAAACGGCGGTGGTGGCGACTTTGCAGCGCTTTCATACCGACCACCCGATCAAGCAAGGGGCGGCGCTTTCGATGCTGCAACGGGTGACGCCGCTGCGGGGTTTGGTGCCTTTCGCCCAAGCCGAATTGGTTAGGGGCGGAGAGGTTGTTTTGCGCGACGGTTTGGTCAGTCTCGCACGGCATGACCCCTTTGCAGCGCTTGCTCCGCAACAGCTTGCCCGCCTGACGGAGATCGAAGAGAGTATGCGCGCAGGCGGCACCTCCCCCCCTGATGTGCGGCAGTTCGATGCGCCTGAGGACGCGGATCTGATCGCGCTGATGGTGGCGCAGGGGCGGTTGGTGTCCTTGGCGAATATCGCGCTGAAACAGCAGGTCGTGTTTCACGCGGCGACCATCGGCCAAGCGCAGCGGAGCCTTGCGGCAATCTTCCCCCTGCCCACGGCCTTTACCACCAGCGAGGCGCGCACCGCTTTGGGCACCAGCCGCAAGTTCATCGTGCCGCTGCTTGAGCATCTGGATGCGCTTGGTATGACGCTGCGCGATGGTGACACGCGGCAGATCGCGCCGCAGGCGCATTAGGCTTTCGCTTGCCCTGCGGCAGGGCTACGGTATGGCAATGCGGAGACGACCGGAGTCTGGTGGCTTCCCTGGTCTTCAAAACCATGGACGCGTCGATACGGCGTGTGGTGGGTTCGATTCCCATCCGTCTCCGCCAAGCTGTCTGGACATGCCTGACGATCCCCCACAGTATGCAGCGGCATACTTGGGAGGGGGCGACATGAGTGATCGGAAACCGGAATTTACCCTGACGGATCTGCAAGGGGCGGCCCATCATTTTGACGGCACGGGCCCTGCGCTGGTCTGTTTCGTGAAAGAGGATTGCGAGACCTGCAATATCGCGGGGCCGGTCCTGCAGGCGCTGTCGCAGGCCTATGGCGATGCGGTGCGGTTTCTGGTGCCGGGGCAATCCGGCGAGAAGAACGGCGAATTCGCGCAGCGCCACGGGCTGACCATGCCGGTGCTTGAGGATGCGGGCTGCAAGACCTCGTTCGACTGGGATTTCGAGATCGTACCCGCGCTCTACTGGATTGATGAAAGCGGCGCTGTCGTGACCCACTTTGAAGGCTTCGTGCGCGATGACTGGCAGGCATTGTCCGACCAGATGGCCCGTGCGACGGGCAAAGCTGCGGCGCAGATCGATTGGGACAGCCTGCCCGCCTGGCGTCCGGGATGCGGGTCGAAACACTTTGACCCCGAGGTCTACGACGCGCTGCGGGCAGAGGCCGAAGGCAGCCGTCTGCGCGCCCGCAAGGTAGAGGTCGCCAGCGGCGATGACATGGCGGAATTCATGTTCGATCAGGGGTTCTCGGACGGGTTGCCCTTGGTGCCGCCGACGCCCGAACGGGTGATCCGCATGCTAGAGGGGACGCATCGTGATCCGCAGGATGTGATTGCCACGGTGCCGCCAAACATGGGCATCGCCACGGTCGAAAAGATCGCGATCAACGCGGTGATGGCGGGGTGTAAGCCTGAATATCTGCCCGTGGTGATCGCAGCCGTCGAAGCTGTCTGCACGGATGAATTCAACGTCCACGGGGTCACTGCCACGACGATGGGCGCGGCGACGGTCATGGTCGTGAACGGGCCGATCGTGGACAAGATCGGGCTGAACGGCGGCTTGGGCGCTTTGGGCGCGGGGAACCGTGCCAATGCCACCATCGGGCGCGCGCTTCGGCTGATCATCCGCAATGTCGGCGGGGCGACCACGGGCGGGGTCGAACGGTCGGTCCTGGGTAATCCGATGAAATACACCATGTGCTTTGCGGAGAACGAGGCGGCCTCGCCGTGGGAGCCGCTGCATGTGGAGCGCGGGTTCGAGGCGGAAGATTCGGTCGTGACCGTCTTTGCCATGACGGGCGGGCCGGTGCATCTGGTGGACCAGACCTCGCGCAGGCCGGACCAGATCGCGGGGTCGTTGGGGCAGGGGCTTGAAGGGGTGTTCCTGCCGAAGATGCACAACCTGCCGATTGACGCGCTGCTGGTGGTCTGCCCCGAGCATATCCAGACGCTGACCGTCGATGGCCCCTATTCCAAGGACAGGCTGCGTGACCGTATCCAAGAGGTCACGGCGCGCCCCTTGTCGGAGATGGTGCAGGATGACCATTCGGGCGCGGGTATCCCCGTGGCGGACGCCGAACGCATGGGGTCGGAAAAACTGGCGCAGTTGGCCCCTAAATTTGCGAGCAAGGAATATATCCATATCGTCGTGGCCGGTGGCGATGCGGGCAAATTCTCGTCCGCGTTCCACGGGTGGGCCACGGGCGAAGTGGGGTCGATTTCCGTTTCCAGAAAGATCGATCTAGGCTAGCTTTCACAGCAGAGGAGGACGTGAATGACAATAATTCTTGACCCGACGGACGAACGTGTCCCCGTCGCGCGTCAGATCAGCGAACGGTCCGGTTCGGTGCAGGGGGTTGTCGGGCTGCTGAACATCAGCAAGCCGCGCGGCAATATCCTGCTGGATGAACTGGACAGGTTGTTGACCGAAAACGCACCCGGCGTTGAGATCCGGCATTATACCAAGCCGACTTTCGCCAAACCGTGCCCCGACACGCTGCGCCACCAGATCCGCGATGAATGCGACTTTCTGGTCGAAGGGCTGGCGGACTGAGGATCATGTACCACGTGCAGTATGCACGATACAGTCTGGTTTGAAATCCAGGGGATCCCGTCCGTTTCCATCGCTTCAAGCGTGTTTGGCCAAGCCGCTGAAACGCAGCGCAAGGCCTTAGGCATGGAGGGCGCGCGCTATGTGCTGGTGCCGCATCCTATTCAGGATGCCACGGACGACGAAATGCGCGCCAAGGCGCGTGAGGCGTTCGACCAGATCATCGGGGCGTTGCGCGACGCGTGACTGACGCAAAAGACATAGACGTAAAAGACATAGGGCGGCGCGGGAAACCTGCGCCGCCTTTTTCGTGGGCGCGGGGTGGGCGGGCGTTACAGCTCGGTCAGCCAGTGCAGTTCTGACAGGTCGTCGTTGATCCAGATCATCGCATCGACGCTATTGGTTTCGGGTGGGTGCGCCAGCAGTTGCGCAGGGATTACTGTGGCACGGGCCAGCGCCCGCTCTAACGGCTCGCCCACGGTGTTGTGCATATAGCGCACGGCTTGCAGCAGGGTCAGGTCGGCCCCGGCCAGCGTTCCGTCGGCCAGCGTCAACCGTCCGTCGCGGCGCAGGATCTCGCGGTCGTTCAGGGTGAAGCTTGTGATATCAGAGCCGCCAGTCGCCATGGCGTCGGTCACCAGAAACACCTCTGCCGCGCCGCGATTGGCGGCAAGTGCGGCGCGGATCATGGCCGGATGGACATGCACCCCGTCGGCAATCAGGCCGGATGCCACGCGCGGATGATCAAGCGCCGCCCCCACCAGCCCCGGACTGCGCGCGTTGGCCTGGCTCATGGCGTTGAACAGATGCGTCGCCATGCGGGCACCAGCGTCAAAGGCGCGCATGGCGGTGTCATAGTCGCAATCGCTATGGCCCAGCGACACCAGCACGCCCGCCTGCGTCAGCGCCGCGATCTGATCGGGTGTGGCGTTTTCGGGGGCGAGGGTCATCATCAGGTTCGGGACCCGGGCCACGGCATCGGTCAGCATCGCCATATCATCGTCAGACAGGGGGCGGATCAGGCTGCCGTCATGGGCACCTTTGCGGGCAACGCTCAGATGCGGCCCTTCAAGGTGGAGCCCCGCAATACCGGGCATACCGAGGTGCAACGCCTCTGCCACGGCGGCGATGGCGGCGCGACTATGGGCGGGCGTGTCGGTGATTAACGTGGGAAGAAATGCACGGGTGCCAAGCCGTCGGTGCGCGGCGGCCATCGTGCGCAGCGTGTCCAGATCGGGCGCGCTATTGAGCATCGCGCCGCCCCCGCCGTTCACTTGCAGATCCACAAACCCGGGGGAGAAGATGCCCCCGTTGAGCCTCCGGGTTTTGGCCCCCGTCGGCAGCGCGGTCAGGGGCGTGATCCGCGGGATGCCGTCGGGGTGCACCACAAGCGCGTGACCGGTCAGCAGATCGTGCCCGTCAAAAATGCGCGCGCCGGTATAGGCGGTGAGCGGTGCGGTCATGCCCGCGCGGCGCGCAGGGCCAGTGCGACGGCCCCATCCAGTGCACGGCCCTTGGTTTCGACCAGATGGGCGGTCTGCGTGTCGGGCAGATAGGCGGCGTAATGGGGGCCGACGCCGCCGGTCAGGCACAGCGGGCCGCCGGGTTGATGGTCGAGCGCGATCAGGGCGCGGGTCAGGTAATCGGCCCCGCTTGCCATCAGCGCCCGTCCGATGCTGTCGCCCGCCGCGGCGGCCTGTACCACATCGGGGGCAAGGGTAGCGAAATCGCCGGGCCGCGCCTTGAGGCTGAACTGCACGATGCCCGCGCCACCGCCGAATTTATCCAGCATTTGCTGCGACAGCGGGCTGGCGGGGGTGATCCCGTCGACGACGAGCAAGGTCTGCTCCAGCACGCCATGCCCCAGCCACGCGCCCGACGCCTGATCCGAGACCTGATAACACCAGCCGCCGATACAGGTCTGCACGCCGGCCTTTTGGCGGCCCACGATGGTGCCGGTGCCAAGGGCGATCAGGTGGCAGTCCTGCTCTCCGACGGCGCCGACGATGGTGGTGGTGGTGTCTTCGGTCACGACGGATTTGGCAAAGGGCAGACCCGCCTGCACGCGTGGGCCCATTTCCGGCCCCGTGTATCCCGCAAGCCCCAGGTGCGCCACGGCACGGGGCATGTCGGCGACATCCAGACCGGCGCTCTCTATCGCGTTGCGCGTCGCGGTCAGCACGCTGTCGATCGCGGTGGCGCAATCGGTGCTGACATTCGCCCGCCCGCCTTTGCCTTCGGCAAGGATACGGCCATCGGGGGTGGCAACAGCGGCGCGGCAACCGGTGCCGCCTCCGTCAACGCCGATCAGGAAAGGAGGGTCTATTTGTGTCATCCGAATTGTTTAGGGCACCTGTTTTGGCGGGGAAAGACAATTTTCGCCATTCGTTTTACCCATGGTCGCAACGGGTTTGCAAATGGCACATGCGCGTGATAAGTTAGCGCTAACATACTCACGTCTTTGTAGGAAGGCCCTTAGGCCCGCCCACGTCACGAAGGAAAGCATGATGTTGAACGATACCGTAGCCCGTGTCACCGACCGGATCATCGAACGCAGCGCGCCAAGCCGGGGGGCCTATCTGGCGCGGATGCGCCGCGCCGCCGAGGAAGGGCCGGCGCGGGCGCATCTTTCGTGCAGCGGGCAGGCGCATGCCTATGCCGGTGCGGGGCAGGACCAAGCCGCGCTGGCGACGCAATCGGCGGGCAATATCGGGATTATCACGACTTATAATGACATGCTCTCGGCGCACCAGCCGTTCGAACGCTTTCCGACCCTGATCCGCGACACCGCGCGCGCGGCGGGCGGGACGGCACAGGTTGCAGGCGGCGTACCTGCCATGTGTGACGGCGTGACCCAAGGCACCCCGGGGATGGAGCTGAGCCTGTTCTCGCGTGACATCATCGCCATGGCGGCGGGCGTCGGGCTGAGCCACAACACATTTGATTCCGCGATCTATCTGGGGGTCTGTGACAAGATCGTACCCGGTCTGGTGATCGCGGCGCAGGCTTTCGGGCATCTGCCGGCGGTGTTCCTGCCTGCGGGGCCGATGACCTCGGGTATCTCCAACGACGAGAAAGCGATCGTGCGCCAGAAATTCGCCGCAGGCGAGGCCACGCGCGAAGAGCTGATGGCCTCGGAGATGGCGGCCTACCACGGGCCGGGCACCTGCACTTTCTATGGCACCGCCAACACCAACCAGATGTTGATGGAGTTTATGGGCCTGCACCTGCCCGGCGCGTCCTTTGTGAACCCCAATACTCCCCTGCGTGATGCGCTGACCGTTGCGGGGACGCAGCGGGCGCTGGCGATCAGCCATCTGGGCAATGAATACACACCCGTTTGCGATGTGCTGGACGAAAAAGCCTATGTGAACGGCATCGTCGGCCTGCATGCGACGGGCGGGTCGACCAACCTGCTGATCCACCTTGTCGCGATGGCGCGGGCCGGTGGGATCGTGCTGGACTGGCAGGATTTCTCGGATCTTGCCGATGTCACGCCGCTGCTGGCGCGGGTCTATCCGAACGGCTTGGCCGATGTGAACCACTTCCACGCGGCGGGAGGCTTGGGATTTATGATCGGGCAGCTCATGGCGGGCGGCTTGCTGCATGACGAGGTCAAGACCATCGCGGGCGACGGGCTGTCGCGCTATACCCAAGACCCCAAGCTCAAGGATGGCGCCGTCGAATGGGTCGCAGGCCCGACCGAGACGCTGAACGAAAAGATCGTGCGCCCCATTGGCGATCCGTTCCAGCCCACCGGCGGGTTGAAACGTCTGGCGGGGAACCTTGGCAATGCGGTCACCAAAGTCTCTGCCGTGAAGCCGGAGCATCACATCGTCGAAGCCCCGATCCGCGTGTTCCATGACCAAGAAAGCGTGAAAGACGCCTATCGCAATGGTGAGTTCAACGAGGATGTCATCGTCGTCGTGCGTTTTCAGGGGCCCAAGGCCAACGGCATGCCCGAATTGCACAGCCTGACGCCGGTGCTGGCGAACCTGCAGGCGCGCGGGCTGAAGGTGGCGCTGGTCACCGACGGGCGTATGTCCGGTGCCTCGGGCAAGGTATTGAGCGCGATCCACGTGTGTCCCGAAGCGGTGGACGGCGGGCCGATTGCACGTTTGCAAGACGGTGATATCGTGCGCGTCGACGCCCGCGACGGGCAGCTGACGGTCCTGACCCCCGGCGCGATGGAGCGCCCGGTTGCCACGGCTGATCTGTCGGGCAATGAATACGGGCAGGGGCGCGAGCTGTTTGCCACTTTCCGCAACACGGTTGGCGCGGCTGATACCGGCGCCAGCAGCATTTGAACCTGACCAGAGGAAGATCCGATGACCCCGCAAGACGCCAGCGCCGCTGCCTATGCCATCTGTAAACGTGCCCCCATCGTGCCGGTCCTGGTCGTGCATGACGCGCTGCACGCCCGCCCCCTGGCCGAAGCTTTGGTCGCAGGCGGATTGCCCGCGCTAGAGGTGACGCTGCGCACCGATGCCGCGCTTGAGGTGATTGCCGAGATGGCCAAAGTCGAAGGCGGCGTTGTCGGGGCGGGCACGTTGCTGACCCCCGATGATGTCAAACGTGCGGTGGATGCGGGCGCGACCTTTGGTGTGTCGCCCGGTGCCACGGATAAACTGCTGCAAGCGGCCGAAGATCTGGGCCTGCCGATGTTGCCCGGTGCCGCCACCGCGTCAGAGGCGATGCGTCTTTATGAACGCGGCTATGATATGCTCAAGTTCTTCCCCGCTGAAGCTGCGGGTGGGGCGCCCTTCCTGAAATCGCTGTCCTCGCCGCTGCCTCAGGTGCGGTTCTGCCCCACGGGCGGCGTGATCCCTGCCAATGCGGAAAGCTACCTGTCGCTGCCCAATGTGGTTTGCGCGGGCGGCAGCTGGGTCGCGCCGGACAATCTGATGCGCAAGGGCGATTGGGCAGCGATCACCGAACTGGCCCGCGCCGCCAGTACCCTAGGCAGCCGCGGCTAAAGCGACGCCGCCGCGCGACTGGCCTGATCATACTGACCCGAGATCGCGCGTAGCTGCGCCGCGATCTCGCGCAGGTCGTCGCCTTTGATATCGGTGCGCCCCATGCTGTCGATCAGGCAGGTGTTGCGCACCGCGCGGTAGGTCTCTATCAGCTCGGCCCCGCTGGCGGAGGTGCGATAGAACACCTCCTTTCCGCGTTTCTCGGCCTCTAGCAGGCCGGATTTCAGCAGTTTGCGCAGCGCGTAGTTCACCGTATGCGTATCTTCGATGTTCAGCAGAAAGCAGATGTCCGTCAGCCGTTTTTCACGGTCGCGGTGGTTGGTGTTGTGCAGCACCAGAATTTCCAGCGGGGTCAGGTCGGCATTGCCCGCCGCCGCCATGCAGCGCGACATCCAGCGCGAGAAGGCGTTGTAGGCGATGATCATCCCGTATTCGAGCTCGGACGCCTCCCATCCTTCGCCCTCGGCAAGGTGACGGGACGAGACGATACGGCGGGACGGGTGCGATTTTGGGTCTGACATCAGTGCCTCAAGGCTGGTTTTCACTGTCGTTATGTTAGCGAATTGTCGGTATCGCGCAATCCGTCTGTGCGCCAAGGACACGCCCGCCTAAGAAAAATGTACCAAGGATAGCGCGACGCGGCAGGGCGCGGTAGCAAAGGGGCAACGGGTGCCGACCCTTACAGCCATTGCGATAGGAGTGACGATGCTGCGATTTCTTGTGCCGGTATTGGCCGCGCTTTTGCTTTTGCCCGTGGGTGCGCAGGCGACAGAGCGGGAGCGCCTTGGCTATGGCCGTCTGATTTCCAATGATTCCATCGGAGAGTTTCGCGACCGCGAGCGGACGGGTGCCTATGTATCGTCCCGCGTCTGGGGGCCTGAGTGGACGGGGCGCTTGCCCGACCGCTTTGGGCAGTTGATCGAGCTGCGTTTGGGGGTAGAGGTATTCTCCCCCGCGAACCTGCGTCGCCCGCAAGCCGGATCGCGCCCCTGGGCCGGTGCCCTGTCCGTCGGGATGCACACCCATTTCGAACGCGATGCTGTGGAATATTCGGTCGGGGCGGCGATCTACGCCACCGGCCCGCAGACCCATCTGGATGATCTGCAACGGGGCATTCACGACATCATCGACGCGACCTCGCCCTCTGATCGGGTGTTGGATAACCAGATCGAAGACGGCTTTCACCCCACGGTTCTGGTCGAGATCGGGCGCAGCTTTCCGATTGGCGCGCGGACAAGCCTGCGCCCCTTTGTCGAAGGGCAGGGGGGGATAGAGACATTCGTTCGCGCGGGCTTTGACCTGACCTTTGGCGACATCACACGCGGGGAAATGTTGGTACGCGACAGCACCACCGGCCAGCGTTACCGCGTGGTGCAGAACCGCGAAGCGACGGGCTTTGGCTTTGTCGTTGGGGCCGATATCGCGCGCGTCAGCGACAGCGTGTTCCTGCCGTCGGATCGTGGCTATGACCTGACCCCGCGCCGTGATCGTGTGCGTGCCGGGGTGCATTGGCAGGGCAGGCGGGCCTCGGCGTTCTATGGTCTGACGTGGCTAGGCAAGGAATACGAGACGCAGCCCGATCACCAGCTTGTCGGCTCTGTACGCATCAAGATCGACTTCTGACGCGCAGGCACCGTGCATAGGGTGATTCGTTCTTTCCAGCGGGGAACGGTTTTGATAGCCTTGGGGCAATAATAATACGACGAGGCACGAACAGTGGTCAAAACGGGCTTTCGAGGCACGTTTGTCATAAGCTGGTCGCAGACAGAAATAGACGGGCTGGACGCCGCACCGGTGCAATCCCTCAAGGTGGGGGCAGCCTGGGCATGGCGGGGCGATTCAATTCGCGTTGACGGGCCGAATGACGTGTTGCGGCTGGATCAGGCGGACGAGGCAGGGGATCTGCGCAGACGGGCTGCGCGGATGGTGCATCGTTTGGTCGGGGCCGCCCTGGACGGCACCACGCCGCCGCACCGGTCTTTCGCCAGTGACCGCGACACCCCGTTGATGGACAACAGCTTTACCGTGACCGACGGCGCGCAGACCTATCTGGTGACAGTGATCGAGGTCGGTCAGGGCAGCCAGCCGCTGCTGATGTTCCTTGACGCGCTGCCGCCGCGCAATACCGATCTGTGGGTCGTCGCGCATACGTTGAACACCGCCGCGGCGGATCGGGCGGCGCAATACAGCAGCGGCGTCATCTGCTTTACCCCCGGCACGATGATCCGCACCGCCGACGGCGCGCGCCGGATCGAACAACTGCGCGAGGGCGATCACGTCCAGACGAAAGACAACGGCCTGCAACCTGTGCGCTGGATCGGTAGCCGCCGGATGAGCGGGGCGCGATTGTTCGCGATGCCGCAGCTGCGCCCCATCCGATTTCGCGCCGGTGCTTTGGGGGATGCTCAGCCTGACGCGGATCTGCTGGTGTCGCCCAGCCACCGGATGCTGGTGAAGGGGCGCGTCGCGCATGACTTGTTCAACACGGACGAGGTGCTTGTCACCGCGCGGGATCTGGTGAACGGGCGCAGTGTCACCATCGATGCCCATGCGCGCGAGGTGACTTATATCCATCTCCTGCTCGATTTCCACGAGGTGCTTTGGGCCAATGGCGTAGAGACGGAAAGCTTTCACCCTGCCTCTGCCGCGCTAGAGACATTGGACGCGACCGACCGCGCGCGGCTGCTGGACCAGTTTCCGCAGATCGCCTTTGATCCGCATACCTATGGCGGCTATGCGCGGCGCAATCTGTCGATGTCCGAAGCGGCGATCCTCGCGCACGCCGCCTGACGCTGCCGGATCGCCTGCTTTCTTGGGGCGGGCCTAGCTGTCTGCCTTGCCCGCGATCAATGCCTGAACGATGGCTTTTGCGCTGTCGCTCGACCAATCCGCATCACCGCGCAGACGCGCGATTTCGCGTCCCTCGGGGTCCATGATCACGGTGATCGGCAGGCCGAAAATGCCCATCTGGCTGGCCAGCGCCTGTTTCGGGTCTTGGTGGCGTGGCAGGCTATCGACGCCCGCATCCGCAAAGAACCGTTTGATCCCGTCGGGCGTGTTGCGGCCCGTGGCGATGGTCAGCACCTCGAAATCATCGCCGCCGAATTCCTTTTGCAGCGCGTTCAGCTGCGGCATTTCCTTGCGGCAGGGGGCGCACCATGTGGCCCAGAAGTTGATCAGCACATATTTGCCCTGCCATGCCTCAAGCGTCGTCTCGCCGCCGTCATCCTCAAGCTGGAACGCGACAGAGGAGGTGGCAACGGGGGAATCGTGCACGACCAGTTTCTTCATATCACCGTCGCGCAGGGGCTTGATGTCGGCGCTTTGCCCAAAGCTGGGGTTTGCACCAAGGGCAAGGGCCGTATAAACGAGCGCGAGCATAATCTTTTTCATTTTCCCTCCGAGGGGTTGCCTGATGACCGATACGACTTCGAACAAAATGTGGGGTGGCCGTTTTGCCGCCGGACCAGACGCGATCATGGAGGCGATCAACGCCTCGATCTCGTTTGACCAGCGTATGGCCGCCCAGGACATTGCCGGGTCGCGTGCCCATGCTGCCATGTTGGCTGCACAAGACATCATTAGTGATAGCGATGCCGACGCCATTCGGAAAGGGTTGCTCACGGTGTTGTCAGAGATCGAGGGCGGGACATTTGCCTATTCGACCGCGCTGGAAGACATCCACATGAACGTCGAGGCGCGCCTGAAAGAGGTGATTGGCGAACCCGCAGGCCGTCTGCACACGGGCCGGTCGCGCAACGATCAGGTCGCGACCGATTTCAAACTGTGGACCCGCGACCAGTTCGACGCCGCCGAAAGCGGATTGTTGGCGTTGATCAAGGCCTTGCTGGGTCAGGCAGAGGCCGGAGCCGATTGGGTCATGCCCGGTTTCACCCATTTGCAGACCGCGCAGCCGGTCACCTGGGGCCACCACATGATGGCCTATGTCGAGATGTTTGGCCGCGATCTGAGCCGGATGCGCGACGCACGGGCGCGGATGAATGAATCGCCTTTGGGCGCGGCTGCGCTTGCGGGCACGTCCTTTCCGATCGACCGCGACATGACGGCGCAGGCGCTTGGCTTTGATCGCCCGTCGGCCAACTCGCTCGATGCGGTTAGTGATCGTGACTTCGCGCTCGAATTCCTGAGCGCTGCGTCGATCTGCGCCATGCACCTGAGCCGTTTCGCCGAAGAGCTGGTGATCTGGTCCTCGGCGCAGTTCCGTTTCGTGACCCTGTCGGACCGCTTCTCGACCGGGTCCAGCATCATGCCGCAGAAAAAGAACCCCGATGCGGCAGAGCTGATCCGCGCCAAGATCGGCCGGATCATGGGGGCCAATGTGGCCCTGATGATGGTGATGAAGGGGCTGCCGCTGGCCTATTCCAAGGACATGCAGGAAGACAAAGAACAGGTCTTCGACGCCGCGGACAACCTGATGCTGGCGTTGGCCGCGATGGAAGGCATGGTCAAGGATATGTCCGCCAACCGCGAAAGCCTTGCTGCGGCGGCGGGATCGGGCTTTTCCACCGCGACCGATCTGGCCGATTGGCTGGTCCGCGTGCTGGGGCTACCGTTCCGCGATGCGCATCACATCACCGGATCGCTGGTGGCGCTGGCCGAACAGAATGGCTGCGACCTGCCGGACCTGACGCTGGAGCAGATGCAATCGGCCCATGGCGACATCACGGCAGATGTCTTTGACGTTTTGGGCGTGGAAAATTCTGTCAATTCGCGTATGTCTTACGGGGGCACCGCGCCCGCACAGGTGCGCGCGCAGGTGGCCCGCTGGAAAGGGATCATCGGATGAAACCCGTCGCTGCTATTGCCTTGTTGCTGACTCTCGCCGCCTGTGGTGTGGACGGGGAACCCGTGCCGCCGCAGGTCAATAGCACGGTGACGCTGTCGTCGTCAGGCATGTCGGTGGGCACTGGCGTCACCCTTGGCCGCGGCCCGTTCCGGCTGGGTCTGGGGGCGGCGCTGTGATCCGCGCGGCGGTGCTGGCCGTGGTTGCACTGGCGGTACTGGCGGGCTGCGACAGCGCGCAACGCCATGCGCCAAGCGCCCATGACAGCCGCGCCTATCCCCCCGCGACGGATACCGCCACCCGCAAGCATCGCAGCAACTATGAGCCCGGTGTGCATATCTCGGGGCATGTGGATGTGGGCGTTTCCAAGACATTCTGATCGGCGGGGCGGGTGGCGCTGATTGCCATTCCCGCCGCCTTTGGTATTGGGGTAAGCTGTGGTCTGCCGCGATGCCTTTCCCTGCGGTCCGCCGCCCGTAAACGATCGCCGGCAGCTTTCGGCGGGAAAAGCTTAGGAGCCTGAAACTATGGATCATTTCCTGTACCGTGATGGCGCGCTGTTCGCCGAGGATGTCGCCATCTCCGAGATCGCAGCCGCGGTCGGCACACCCTTTTACGTCTATTCAACCGCCACGCTGTTGCGCCACTTCAAGGCATTTGACGATGCGCTGGACGGGATGGACCATCTGGTCTGCTACGCGATGAAAGCGAACTCGAACCAAGCGGTGCTGAAAACGCTCGCGCAGGCGGGGGCGGGCATGGATGTGGTGTCGGCGGGGGAATACCTGCGTGCCAAGGCGGCAGGCGTGCCCGGCGACAAGATCGTGTTCTCGGGCGTGGGCAAGACCGTGTCGGAAATCCGGCTCGCGCTTGAGGGCGGCATCCGCCAGTTCAACGTTGAATCCGAACCCGAGATGGAGATGCTGGACGCCATCGCGCGGTCGATGGACAAGGTCGCGCCGATCACCATCCGCGTGAACCCCGATGTCGACGCCAAAACCCATGCCAAGATCGCGACGGGCAAGTCCGAGAATAAATTCGGTATCCCCATCGCCCGCGCCCGCGAGGTCTATCGCATGGCCGCCGCGATGCCGGGGCTGGAGGTCGTGGGCATCGACGTGCACATCGGCAGCCAGCTGACCGATCTGACGCCGTTCGAACTGGCGTACCAGAAGGTTGCGGAGCTGACCGAGCAGCTGCGCGCCGACGGGCATACCATCCGTCGTCTGGATTTGGGCGGCGGGCTGGGAATCCCCTACGAGCGTAGCAATGCCGCCCCGCCACTGCCCACGGATTACGGCGCGATGGTGCAAAAGACGCTTGGCCACCTGGGCTGCGAGATCGAGATCGAGCCGGGCCGCCTGATCGCGGGCAACGCCGGCCTCATGGTGAGCGAGGTGATCTATGTCAAATCCGGCGAGGGCCGCGATTTCCTGATCATCGACGGTGCGATGAACGACCTGATCCGCCCTGCCATGTACGAAGCCCATCACGATATCATCCCCGTCGTCGAAGCCGAAGCAGGGGCAGAGCAGCAGCCCTATGACATCGTCGGGCCGGTCTGCGAAACCGGTGATACCTTTGCCAAGCAGCGCATGATGCCAAAGCTGGCGGCGGGCGATCTGGTGGCCTTCCGCAGTGCCGGTGCCTATGGCGCGGTGATGGCCAGCGAATACAACTCTCGTGCGCTGATCCCCGAGGTGCTGGTCCATGGCGATCAATTTGCAGTTATCCGCCGACGCCCGACCTTTGACGAAATGATAAATCGCGATACCATTCCTGAATGGCTGTGACCGCGCCTTGCGTGTCCGGCTTTTGAAAGCAGGGCCCGCATGACGCTTTTCACCGCCAAGGATGACGACCACTCGCCCGATCAGGGTCTCAAGTCGATCCGTTGGCCCCTGCGTCTGACCTGGGCCGGTATCTGGGCCGAGGTGTTGGTGCAGGCGTTCTGGCCGCTGATCGCCTTGGTGCTGGCTGTTCTCGCGGTGCTGATGCTGGGGCTGCACGATACCGTGTCGATGTCCGTCGTGACGGGCGCTGTCGTGGCAGTGACGCTGGCCGCTGTCGGGGCGCTGGTCTATGCGCTGCGCCATTTACGCATCCCCCGCCGGATAGAGGCGCTGACCCGCCTTGACGCCAGCCTACCCGGACGCCCCATTCAGGCGCTGATGGATGTGCAGGCGATCGGCACGGGGGATGATGCCTCTGCTGCGGTGTGGCAGGCGCATCAGCGCCGCATGGCCACCCGTGCCGCCGCTGCGCAGGCGGTGCCCGCGGACTTGCGCATTGCGCGTCGTGATCCCTTTGCCCTGCGCTATGTCGCGCTGCTGGCTTTCGTTACGGCGCTGGTCTTTGGGTCGGTGCTGCGCATCGGGTCGGTTGCGGGTCTGACGGCGGGCGGGGGGGCGTTGGCCTCCGGTCCGGTCTGGGAAGGCTGGGCGGAGCCGCCGCGCTATACCGGCAAGCCGACGCTGTATTTGTCCGACCTTGCGGAGGGGCCGCTGAACCTGCCTGCCGGCACGCTGATCACCCTGCGCATGTATGGCGAAGTGGGGGCGCTGTCGGTTTCCGAGACCGTCTCGGGCCAGCCCCAGCCAGAGGGGGACACCCCCGCCATCGTGCAGGATTTCAAGGTCAGCCAAAGCGGGCAGATCGCCATCGACGGCCCGAACGGGCGGGCGTGGGACGTGACGATGCTGCCTGATGCCAAGCCGCAGGTCGAGATTGCAGGCCCGCCCGAGGTGACCGCCCTTGGCGAGATGCAACTGCCCTTTGTGGCGCGGGACGACTATGGCGTCGAAGCGGGCGAGGCGCGGATTGATCTGGATCTGGCCGCTGTGGACCGCCGCTATGGGCTGGCGATCGACCCTGATCCGCGGACCGAGATGATCGTGCCGCTGTCGCTGCCCATTGCCGGGGACCGCCGCGATTTCGAAGAGAACCTGATCGACGATTTTTCCAAACATCCGTGGGCCAACCTGCCGGTCACCGTCACGCTGAGCGTGCTGGATGCGTCGGAACAACAGGCGACCACCCCGCCGACGCAGATGATCCTGCCGGGGCGACGCTTTTTCGATCCGCTGGCGGCGGCCGTCATTGAACAGCGGCGCGATCTGCTGTGGGCCAAGGGCAACGCCGACACCCTCGCGCAGGTCTTGCGGGCGGTGTCCTATCGTCCGGAGGATGTGTTCCGCTCTGACACGGCGGCGCTGCGCTTGCGGCGGCTGATTGAACGGATCGAAATTCGCGCCCGCTATGGTTTGTCCGACGAGGTGCAAACCGAGATCGCGGATGATCTATGGGATCTGGCGATTGAACTGGAGGAAGGCGTGCTGGCCGATGCGCTGGACCGGATGCGCCGCGCACAGGAGCGTTTGCAAGAGGCGATGAAGAACGGCGCCTCGGACGCCGAGATCGCAGAGCTGATGGAAGAGCTGCGCCGCGCCACCGACGACTATATGCGCCAGCTGCAACGCCAGCAGGCGCAAGAAGGTGAGAACGGCGACCAGCAGCAAGGCCAGCAGGGCGAGACCATGCAGATGACGCAGGACGACCTGCAACGCATGATGGACCGGATTCAGGAGCTGATGGAGCAGGGTCGCATGGCAGAGGCCGAACAGGCGTTGCGCGAGCTGCAAGAGATGATGGAGAACATGCGCGTTACTCAAGGCCAGCCGGGCGAAGGGGGGCAATCCGAGGGTGAACAGGCGATGGAGGGGCTGGCCGATAGCCTGCGTGAGCAGCAAGAGCTAAGCGATCAGGCGTTCCGCGATTTGCAGGACAGGTTCAACCCCAATGCCGATGACGGCCAGCAACAGGGTCAGGACCAGGGCCAGCAACCCGGCCCGCAACAGGAGGGCAACCAGCCCGGCCAACCGGGGCAGCAGCCGGGCCAGAACAACGGCCAGGGCGAACCCGGGCAGGGACAGGGATCGATCGCTGACCGTCAGCAAGCGCTGCGCGATGAGCTGCGCCGTCAGGAAGGGCGTCTGCCCGGTGGCGGCACCCCCGAAGGTGACGCCGCGCGCGATGCGCTGGACCGTGCCGGCCGCGCGATGGACGGCGCCGAAGAGGCTTTGCGCCGCGACGATCTGGCCGAAGCGATCGATAACCAATCGCAGGCGATGGAAGCGCTGCGCGAGGGCATGCGCGCCTTGGGCGAGGCGATGGAACAGGACCAGCAAGCGTCCGAGCCAGGGCAAGGCACCGCGCAGGGCAACCGCCGTGCCGAGAACACGGACCCTTTAGGGCGCGAGCAGGGGGCGAATGGCGCGCAGGGGTCAGAGGGTGATCTGGCGCTGGATAATGACGCCTATGGCCGCGCGCGTGAACTGCTGGACGAGATCCGCCGCCGCTCGGGCGAGGCGACGCGGCCGGAGGTCGAACGCGACTACCTGCGCCGTCTGCTGGACCGCTTCTGATAGGATTGATGACCCAAGGACAGGGCCGCCAAAAGGACGGGCCCGATCCGTTTTAGCTGCCCGACTGCGACGCCCGTGCATCCAGCCATTGCAGTGTTGATTGCAACATCCCGTCCAGCCATTGGCGCGCGCTGTCCACCTGCGCGACGTAAAGCGCAAGATAGGGGCGCAGCGCGGGCACCGCTTCCGAGATTTGCGGCGAAAAGACGTATAGCAGCACCAGCACAGAGGCGAGCGCGACAATCAGCACGAACCCGCGGCTGAACCCGCTACGCTGTTTCGTGTCCGCATGGGTATCGCGCCCGGCGTCTGCGCCCGTGTTCGGGATCACGCGCCGTTCTGATCCGGTGCGCAGGGTGGAATTGATCTCTTCGATATCGGGCAGCAATTCGCGGCGCGATGCAACGGCCGCCGCGGCGGCTGTGGTCTCGGCAACGCTGTGCTGCTCTTCGCCGCGCAGACGCGACATGCGGGCCTTGGCCTGCTGCGCGCGGTCGCTTTCGCTGGGTTGGTCTGCTTCTTCAAGCCCCAGATCGGGCTGGCTTTCAAGGGTCTGAGCCTGACGGCGACGGCGGGCTTCTTGTTCCGCCTCGGCCTCTTGCCGGAGAATATCGGCGACCGAAGGGTCAAGCTGCTTGCGCGGTGGCGGGGCGGGATGCGCGGGTTCGCCCGCGTCGGGGTCTTCCGCTGCGTCTTCGTCGGGCTCGGGTGGGCTTGCTGGGGCGGGCGCATCTGCATCGCCTTCGGGCGCGACGCCGTCATCCGCATCATCGCGCGCCGACAGAGCGGCGGAAACCGTGCTGATCCTGCTGTCGTCCTCTTCATCGAGAGGGGGGAAATCGGGGTGATGCTGGAACCAGGTCTGGCCACAGTTCGAACATTGCACATCGCGACCGGAAGAGGGCATCACCTCGTCCGGGACCTCGTACTGCGCATCGCAATTGGGACAGATCAGTCTCATGTTGCGCCCCGAACCATTGGAAACCTCTTCGTTTTCACGTCAGATCAACCTTATGTCCTAGAAAACCGTAGGAAAAGTGCAATCTTCATGCAATGGCTGCGCCGGGGTGCATTGAAACCCAAGCGGTGCTGGGGCACAACAGTTCAAACCAAGCGGGATATGCGTGTGATCGAGTTTGAAAACGTGGCCTACAGCTATGGCGGGGGCGAGCTTTTGTCCGATATCTCGGTCAAGCTGGCGCCGGGGTCGTTCCATTTTCTGACGGGTCCGTCCGGCTCTGGCAAGACCACTTTGATGAAGCTCTGCTATGGCGCGCTTCTGCCCACGGCGGGGCATGTGTCGCTGTTTGGCAAGGACGTGCGTGCGATGGACCGCGATGATATCGCGATGATCCGGCGACGTGTCGGTGTGGTGCACCAAGATTGCCAATTCCTGAACCATTTGCCGGTTGCGGAAAACATCGGTTTGCCGCTGACCGTGTCGGGCCGCCATGCGGAAACCGGCGGCGACGATCTGCAAGAGCTGCTGTCGTGGGTCGGGCTGAGCAGCCGCGCCGAGGCCCTGCCGCCAGAGCTGTCGGGCGGTGAACGCCAGCGCGCGGCGCTGGCCCGTGCGGTGATCATGTCGCCCGATGTGGTGCTTGCGGATGAACCCACCGGCAACGTCGATTGGGAAATGTCGCAGCGCCTGCTTCGCCTGCTGGTAGAGCTGAACCGCATGGGCAAGACCGTGTTGATCGCGACCCACGATCTGGGGCTGATCCGTGCCACCAAGGCGCAGGTGCAGGCGCGTGTCTTGCGCATCGCTAACCGGCGCATCCAGTTGGCGGGGGCGGATCTATGAAAATGCTGCGCATTGCGCTGACCGCGCTGTGGAACGGCGACCGTCAGGCGGACCGTGTGGTGCCGCCGTCGGGGTTTACGGCGCAGTTGACCCTGTTTGCCGCCGGAACGATGGCGTTTCTGGCGGTCTTTGCGCTGGCTCTGTCGCTGGCGTCGGGGCGGTTGGCGAATATCTGGGGGCAAGAGTTGGCACGCACCGCGACGATCCGGGTTGTGGCCCCCATCGACCAGCGCAGTGCCCAGACCGAGGCCGCCTTGCGCATCCTCGAGACGACCAAAGGCGTCGCCACGGCCCGCGCTCTCACGGATGAAGAGCAGCAATCCCTGCTGGCCCCCTGGTTCGGGCCGGAACTGGCCATTGATGCCCTGCCGGTGCCCCGCCTGATCGAGATCATCGAAGAGGACGACGGCATGGACGCCGATGGCCTGCGCCTGCGCCTCGCGGCAGAGGTGCCGGGGGCGGTTCTGGACAATCACAGCCGCTGGCGCGCGCCGCTGGTCAAGGCCGCGTCGCGTCTGAAGCTTCTGGGCTGGGTCTCCATGATCCTGATCATCGCGACGCTGGCCGCGATGGTGACACTTGCCGCCAATGCGGCGCTGTCGGCCAACGCTCAGGTCATTGCCGTTTTGCGTCTGGTGGGCGCGACCGACAGCTATATCGCGCAGGCCTTTATCCGGCGTTTCACCCTGCGCGCGCTGACCGGCGCTGCGGCAGGCACGGGGGTCGGGCTGCTGGCGATACTGCTGTTGCCAAGCACCGCTGACGCGGGGGGCTTTCTGACGGGTTTGGGCTTTCAGGGCTGGCACTGGGTTGTGCCGCTGGTGATCCCGTTTCTGTCCGGTGGCGTCGCCTTTGCGGCCACAGGGGCGGCCGCGCGCCGTACATTAAAGGAACTCGCATAATGTTGCAGTGGATACGATCCTTGTCCTTCATCGTGCTGGCCACGGTCTATATGCCGCTTCTGGGGCTGTTTTACGCGCCTTGGGCCATGTTTTCGCGGCGGGGGGCCTATGCGGCGTGCAAGGCCTATGCGGCGGGGACCATGTGGATGGCGAAGGTCATCGTCGGGTTGCGGTGCGAGGTGCGGGGCGACGTGCCGGACGGGGCCGTGTTGGTGGCCGCCAAACACCAGTCTTTCCTTGATATCCTGATGATCTTTCACATTCTGCCACGCGCGAAATTTATCATGAAACGCGAGATCCTGATGACGCCGGTGATCGGGCAATATGCCAAGCGTATGCAGATGGTCGCGGTGAACCGTGGTAAACGTGGTGCGGCGATTTCCAAGATGCTGGCCGATGTCAAAGCGGGCGAGGCCGAACCGGGCCAGCTTGTCATCTATTCGCAAGGCACACGCGTCGCGCCCGGTCTATCGGTACCCTATAAGGCAGGCACTGCCGCACTTTACGAGCAGATGAACCAGCCCTGTGTCCCCGTCGCCACCAATGCCGGTTACTTCTGGCCACGGCGCGGGCTGTACCGGCGTCCGGGTGTGGCAGTGGTCGAGTTCCTGACCCCCATCGCGCCGGGGTTGGAGCGGGCCGCCTTCATGAAGCGGCTTGAAGAAACGGTCGAGACACGGTCGGACGCGCTCTTGGCCGAAGCGGGGTTCAAAGCCCCTCAACCGAGATAGGCGCTGCCCCTACCGATCGGCGCGCACGACGGATAGAGCACGACGGTTAGAACACAAAAAAGGGTGGGCCAAACGGTCCACCCTTTGTCGTTTCAATACAGGCGGCTGCCTTACATGTGGATCGGGCCATCGCCACAGGCCAGCGCCGCTTCGCGGACCGCTTCGGAGTAGGTCGGGTGCGCATGGCAGGTCATTGCCAGATCCTCGGCAGAGGCACCGAATTCCATTGCAACGCAGACCTCGTGAATCAGATCACCGGCACCGGGGCCGATGATATGCGCGCCGAGGATGCGGTCGGTTTCCTTGTCGGCGATCAGCTTGACGAAGCCTTCGCCCGCGAAGACGGCCTTGGCACGGGCGTTGCCCATAAAGCTGAACTTGCCGACCTTATAGGCGCGGCCTGCTTCTTTCAGCTGCTCTTCGGTGGCACCGACATTGGCAACCTCGGGGTGGGTGTAGATCACGCCGGGGATCACGCCATAGTTCACGTGGCCATGTTTGCCCGCCACGACCTCTGCTGCGGCCATGCCTTCGTCTTCGGCCTTATGCGCCAGCATCGGACCTTCAATGACGTCGCCAATAGCGTAGATGCCTTTGACCGAGGTTTCCCAGGTGTCGCTTACCGCGATCTGGCCGCGTTTGGTCAGCTCGACCCCCAGACCTTCAAGGCCCAGCCCGTCGTGGAACGGCTTGCGGCCTGTGGAGACGAGAACAACATCGGCGTCCAGCGTATGTTCGCTGTCATCCTTGCGCAGCTTGTAGGTCACCTTGGCTTTGGTCTTGGAAGCTTCGGTGCCTTGTACGGCGGCACCCATGACGAAGTTGACGCCCTGCTTTTTCAGGATGCGCATAAAGTTCTTCTGCACTTCGCCGTCCATGCCGGGGGTGATCGCATCGAGATATTCGACAACCGTCACCTCGGCCCCCAGACGCGCGTAGACAGAGCCGAGTTCGAGCCCGATGACGCCCGCGCCGATCACGACCAGCTTTTTCGGGATCTTGTTCAGCGACAGGGCGCCGGTGGAGGTGACGACGACCTTTTCGTCAACCTCGACACCGGGAAGGGCAGAGGGTTCGGAGCCCGTGGCGATGATGATGTTCTTGGCCTCGTGGACCTCGTCGCCGACCTTGACCTTGCCGGCTTCGGGGATGGTGGCCCAGCCCTTGATCCAGTCGATCTTGTTCTTCTTGAACAGGAACTCGATCCCCTTGGTGTTGGTGTCGATCGTGTTCTGTTTGTAGGTTTGCATCTGCGCCCAATCGACCGAAGGGCTTTTACCCTTGAGGCCCATATCGGCAAAGTTGTGTTCGGCTTCGTGCAGCATATGCGTGGCATGCAGCAGCGCCTTGGACGGGATACAGCCGACGTTCAGGCAGGTGCCGCCCAACGTCTCGCGGCCCTCGACACAGGCGGTTTTGAGGCCCAGTTGGGCGCAGCGGATGGCGGATACATAGCCGCCGGGGCCGGATCCGATGATGATGACATCGTAGCTGGACATGGAAGGTCTCCTTGGTGGTCGGGAATTGGGGTAGAGTAGAAGAGGTGGCGTTCAGGCATGAAGGGGCGGGGCGTGTTGCGGTCAAGGCTAGGGGGCGCTGCCCCCGTGCGCAAGCGCACGCCCCCGGGATCTATGCCATTTGGAAGATCAAAACAGCGCGGCCAGCAGCATCAGCACGGTTGCACCCAGGCCCACGGCCCAGATCAGCGAGCGTCCGGGACGCAGGCCAAGCGCATAGGCTGGCACATAGGCGACGCGGGCCGCGAGGAAGATCCATGCGAGAATGGCGGTGTAGGTCGTATTCTGGCCGGACATTTGCAGCACCACGACGGCGACGGCGAAAAGCGCCAGCGCTTCGAACATATTGTTGAACGCGCGGCCCAGACGGGCGGTCCTGTCAGAGAGCGATTTCGACGGCTCTCGGTCGCGCGCGGACATGGTGTAGCCGGGGCCGACCTCGCGGTTGGCAGGGATCGCATAGGCCACAAAGGTCACGACCTGAAGCAGCGCTGCGAGGGTCAGAACGGTGAGTTCGGGTGTCATCTTGGCGGTCCGCTATAGCGCGAGGAAATAGAGAATGGCGGTGGCGGCAAAGCCCGCCAGCCATGCGAGGGTCCGGATCGCGGGCACGCCAAGCGCATAGACCGGCAGATAGATGATCCGTGCGATGAGGAAGACCTGTGCGGCCAGCAGGGACGTGGCATTGGTGCGGTCCAGCATTTCGAGGATCAGCACCGCCGGGGCAAAGAGCGCCATTGCCACGATGGAGTTGTCCAATGCGCGTTTCAGCCGGGCCGTCATGCCGGTCATCGACCGGTCCTCGTCGCGCGACGAGAGCAGATAGCCCAGGCTGAGTTGTTGCGCACCGCCCAGAACCTGAAGCAAGATTGTCAGCATAACGAGCAGGCCATAGGCGGCGAGTATCGTGGTCTCTGTCATCATTTGTCCTTTCTGGGCGGTGGGTGTGGTGGGTTACAGGTCCATCAGCAGGCGGCGTGGGTCTTCGAGCGCTTCTTTCACGCGGACGAGGAAGGTCACGGCACCTTTGCCGTCCACGATGCGGTGGTCATAGCTGAGCGCCAGATACATCATCGGACGGATCACGACCTGACCATTGATCGCCATGGGGCGGTCTTGGATCTTGTGCATCCCGAGGATACCCGATTGTGGCGGGTTCAGGATCGGCGAGGACATCAGCGAGCCATAGACACCACCGTTAGAGATAGTGAAAGTGCCGCCCTGCATTTCCGCCATGGACAGTTTGCCGTCGCGGGCCTTGGCCCCCAGTTCACCGATTTCCTTTTCGATGTCGGCAAAGGACATCGCTTGCGCGTCCTTGACCACGGGCACGACCAGACCGGTGGGTGTGCCGGCTGCGATGCCCATGTTGACGTAGTTCTTGTAGACCAAATCGGTGCCGTCGATTTCGGCATTCACTTCGGGCACTTCGTTCAGGGCGTGGATACAGGCCTTGGTGAAGAAGGACATGAAGCCGAGTTTGACGCCGTGCTTTTTCAGGAACAGGTCTTTGTATTCGTTCCGCAGGGCCATGATCTCTGTCATGTCGACCTCGTTATAGGTCGTCAGCATGGCGGCGGTGTTCTGGCTGTCTTTCAGACGTTTCGCGATGGTCTGGCGCAGACGGGTCATCTTGACGCGTTCCTCGCGGGCGGCGTCTTGGGGGGGCGATGGGGCGCGTGGCGCGGCGGCGGCAGGTTTTGCCGCGTTCTTGCCAGCGGCAACGGCCTTGGCCACGTCTTCCTTCATCACACGTCCGTCACGGCCTGTGCCGGTGACCTGATCGCGGCTGATGCCGGCTTCGGCCATGGCTTTCTTGGCGGAAGGCGCGTCTTCGACATCGCCCGAGGGCGCGTTGCCGGGGGCAGGGACCTGACCGCCCGCTTTGGGTTCAGCGGTATCATCGGCGGGTTTGCTTGCGCTGCCGCCTTCGCCCTGGCTGATCACGGCGAGCTTGCCGTTGGCCTCGACCGTGCTGCCTTCTTCGGCGATGATCTGGGTCAGCGTGCCCGATTTCGGCGCGGGCACTTCGACGCTGACCTTGTCGGTTTCCAACTCGCACAGCATTTCATCGGCTTCGACGTGGTCACCGACGGTCTTGAACCACGTGCTGACGGTCGCCTCGGACACGGATTCGCCCAAGGTGGGGACCATGACATCGACATCATCCGCAGCGTCGCGGGGTTTCACGTCTTCGGCACCGGCATCGACCGCTTTCGGGGCTTCGGATTTCGCCGGGGCCGCATCCCCTTCGGAGATATTGGCCAGCAGTGCGTCAACGCCGACGGTTTCGCCTTCGGCGGCGACGATGTCGGCCAGAGTGCCCGCCACGGGGGAGGGCACTTCGACGGTGACCTTATCGGTTTCCAGCTCGCAGAGCATTTCGTCAACTGCGACGCTATCGCCGGGCTTTTTGAACCATGTTGCCACGGTCGCTTCGGTTACGGATTCACCCAAGGTAGGGACGCGTACTTCGCTTGTCATGGTTATTTTCCTTCGATGGTCAGCGCTTCGTCAACGAGGGCTGCTTGTTGTGCTTTGTGTTGGGAGGCAAGGCCGGTCGCAGGCGAGGCCGAGGTGGCGCGACCGACATAGGTCGGACGGGTGTGGGTGGCGTCGATACGGCCCAGAACCCATTCGATATTGGGTTCGATGAAGGACCATGCCCCTTGGTTCTTGGGCTCTTCCTGACACCATACCATTTCCGCATTCTTGAAGCGTTCCAGCTCTTTCACAGCGGATTGCGCGGGGAACGGATAGAATTGTTCGAAACGCAGCAGGTAGATGTCGTCGATGCCACGGGCGTCGCGTTCTTCCAGCAGGTCGTAATAGACCTTGCCCGAACACATGACGACGCGCTTGATCTTGTCGTCCGCCGCCAATGTGGTGTCCGAGTTGCCCTGTTCCGCATCGTCCCAGAGGACGCGGTGGAAAGAGGAGCCGGTGGTGAATTCCTCGGCCTTGCTGACGGCCAGCTTGTGGCGCAGCAGGGATTTCGGCGTCATCAGCATCAGCGGCTTGCGGTAGCTGCGGTGCAGCTGGCGGCGCAGCAGGTGGAAGTAGTTCGCGGGCGTGGTGCAGTTCGCCACGATCCAGTTGTCACCGCCGCACATGGTCAGGAAGCGTTCCAGACGCGCGGAGGAGTGTTCGGGCCCTTGCCCTTCATAGCCATGGGGCATCAGGCAGACGAGGCCGGACATGCGCAGCCATTTGCTTTCGCCCGAGGAAATGAACTGGTCGAACATGATCTGCGCGCCGTTGGCAAAGTCGCCGAACTGCGCTTCCCACAGGGTCAGCGCGTTGGGTTCCGCCAGCGAGTAGCCGTATTCAAAGCCCAGAACCGCGTATTCCGACAGCATGGAGTCGATGACTTCGTATTCTGCCTGACCTTCGCGGATGTGGTTCAGCGGGTAGTAGCGGTCTTCGTTTTCCTGGTTGATCAGGGCCGAGTGACGCTGCGAGAAGGTGCCGCGGGCGGAGTCCTGACCGGACAGGCGGACCTTGTACCCTTCGGTCAGAAGGGAGCCAAAGGCCAGCGCCTCGGCTGTGGCCCAGTCGAAGCCTTCGCCGGATTTGAACATCTCGGCCTTGGCGTCCAACAGGCGCGCCACGGTTTTATGCAGCGGGAAGCCGTCGGGTGCGGCGGTCAGGGCCTTGCCCACGTCTTCCATGGTTTCGGGCGCGATGGCGGTCTTGCCACGCTGGTATTTCTTTTCCTTGGCCTTATCGAGGTGCGACCACTTGCCATCCAGCCAATCGGCCTTGTTGGGGCGGTATTCTTTGCCGGCCTCGAATTCGGTGTTCATCTTCTCTTGGAAGGCGGCTTTCATATCCTCGATTTCGCCCTCGGGGATCAGGCCGTCTTTCACCAGCCGCTCGGTATAGAGCGTCAGCGTGGTCTTTTGCTTTTTGATCTTCTTGTACATCACCGGGTTGGTGAACATCGGCTCGTCGCCTTCGTTGTGACCAAAGCGGCGGTAGCAGATCAGGTCGATGACCACGTCTTTCTTGAACTTCTGACGGAATTCAGTGGCCACGCGCGCGGCGTGCACGACCGCTTCGGGGTCGTCGCCGTTGACGTGGAAGATCGGAGCCTCGACGACCAACGCGTTATCGGTCGGATAGGGGCTGGAGCGGCTGAAGTGCGGCGCTGTGGTGAAACCGATCTGGTTGTTCACCACGATATGCATGGTCCCGCCGGTACGGTGCCCGCGCAGGCCCGAGAGGGCGAAACATTCGGCCACAACGCCCTGACCGGCAAAAGCGGCATCCCCGTGCAGCAGGATCGGCATCACGGATGCGCGTTCCTTGTCGTTCAGCTGGTCCTGCTTGGCGCGGACCTTGCCCAGAACAACGGGGTTTACGGCCTCAAGGTGCGAGGGGTTGGCGGTCAACGACAAGTGGACGGTGTTGCCGTCGAATTCACGGTCAGAGGACGCGCCAAGGTGATATTTCACATCGCCGGAGCCGTCGACATCATCGGGTTTAAAGCTGCCGCCCTGAAACTCGTTGAAGATCGCGCGGTAGGGTTTCTGCATGACGTTTGCCAGCACCGACAGGCGGCCACGGTGCGGCATGCCGATCACGATGTCCTGAATGCCCAGTTGACCGCCGCGCTTGATGATCTGTTCCATCGCGGGGATCAGGCTTTCGCCTCCATCAAGGCCGAACCGCTTGGTGCCCATGTATTTGACGTGCAGGAATTTCTCGAAGCCTTCTGCTTCTACCAACTTGTTCAGAATGGCTTTGCGGCCATTGCGGGTGAACTGGATTTCCTTGCCGTAGCCCTCGATCCGCTCTTTCAGCCACGCGGCCTGTTCGGGATCAGAGATGTGCATGTATTGCAGTGCGAAGGTGCCGCAGTAGGTGCTTTTGACGATATCGACGATCTGTTTCATCGTCGCGATCTCGAGGCCAAGCACGTTGTCGATAAAGATCGGGCGATCCATGTCCTTGGGCCCGAACCCATAGGCGGCCGGGTCCAGTTCAGGTTGGGTGTCGCTGTCGCGCATGCCAAGCGGGTCAAGATCGGCGGCAAGGTGGCCACGGATACGGTAGGCGCGGATCAGCATCAACGCGCGGATACTGTCGAGCACGGCGCGTTGTACCTGCGCGTCAGACAGTTCGATCCCCTTGGAGGAGGCTTTTTCGGTAATCTTCTGACCGGCGGCTTTCGCTTCGGTCGGGACGGGCCACTGGCCGGTCAATGCAGAGGTCAGATCGTCCTGCGGGACGGGGGGCCAATCACTGCGCGCCCAGGACGGGCCTGCGGCCTCTGCCTGAACATCAGCGTGGTCATCGTCCATCGCCTCGAAGAACGCCTGCCATGCGCCATCAACCGCATTGGGATCGCTGGCATAGCGGGCATACATTGCCTCTAGGTATTCGCCGTTCTGCCCCTCGAGAAAGGAGGTATCGTGGAACTGGTCGTTTTTCGGGTGGTCTGTCATGGCGATACCTCTGATGAGAGCGCGACGTTTAAGTAAGAGCGGCGGGGCCTGAAAAGTCAGGCCCCACCATCTGGCGTTAGCCTTTGTTGATAGCTTCCTGAACAGCTTCACCCAGCGTTGCGGGACTATCCGCAACAACGATGCCTGCTTCTTTCATAGCTGCGATCTTGGATTCCGCGTCACCTTTGCCGCCTGCGACGATCGCACCGGCGTGGCCCATACGACGGCCGGGAGGGGCTGTGCGGCCCGCGATGAAACCGGCTGTGGGCTTCCAACGGCCTTTTTTCTTCTCGTCGGCCAGGAATTGTGCGGCTTCTTCTTCGGCAGAACCGCCGATTTCACCAATCATGATGATCGACTGTGTTTCTGGATCGGCCAGGAACATCTCGAGGATATCGATATGCTCGGACCCTTTGATGGGGTCGCCGCCGATACCAACCGCAGAGGATTGGCCGAGGCCAAGATCGGATGTCTGTTTCACAGCTTCGTACGTAAGCGTACCCGAGCGCGAGACAACCCCGCAGGTGCCGCGCTTGTGGATGTGGCCGGGCATGATGCCGATTTTGCAGGCGTCAGGCGTGATCACGCCGGGGCAGTTTGGCCCGATCAGGCGGGATTTGGACCCTTCGAGCGCGCGCTTGACGCGCATCATGTCCAGAACAGGGATGCCTTCGGTGATGCAGATGATCAGCTCCATCTCGGCGTCGATCGCCTCGAGGATGGAATCTGCGGCGAAGGGGGGCGGCACGTAGATGACCGTGGCGTTGGCTTCGGTGACGTGACGGGCTTCGTGGACAGAGTTGAACACGGGCAGGTCAAGGTGCGTCTGGCCGCCTTTGCCGGGGGTCACACCGCCGACCATTTTGGTGCCATAGGCGATGGCCTGTTCGGTGTGGAACGTGCCCTGCGAGCCGGTGAGGCCCTGGCAGATCACTTTGGTGTTTTCGTTTACGAGTACGGCCATGTTATGTGCTTTCTTCTCAAGTTCAATTCAGGTGGCGCCGGTCTCAGGGCGCGGTGGAAGGTGCCGCCGCCGCAAGGCGCGGCAGTCGGTATGTCAGATAGATTGCAACAGCGAACATCAGCGGGATGCCCAGTTCGCCGACTTCCTCGATGACGTAGGCCAGATCGATCTGATCTTGGCCTAGCGTGATGCCAAAGGGTTCCAGCTTGCGCGCCAGCCCGTCGGTCATCTTGTAGACGACGATGAACAGCAGCCCGATCAACACAGCAAGCTGCGGTGCCGCGCCTTTGGCGACCCCACGGATGAAGCCCCATGTCGCGCGGGGGCAGCTTCATGGGGTCAGACCGGTTGCGATGATCGCCAGCAGGATGACGCCGGCAACGCCCTTTTCCATCAGGCTGACGCCATCGCTGGAAAATTGCCGCGCCTTCAGCAGTCCTTCGGTGAACGGCTTTTTATCAAGGTCCAGTTCGCGGGCTGCGAACAGGGCCATGAACACCGCAAAGTACCACCGACGCGCCACCGAACCCGCGGGCCACAGCACAAACATCAGCAAGATGCACAGGCCATAGCCAACGACCGACAGCGTCTCGAACGGGCCGCCTTCGGCCAGCAGAGAATCCTGCATCGGCATGGGCAGCTGTGCCACGACAGCCATCATTGCGAAGACCAGAACGGTCATCCCAAGGACGATGGCCTTGCCACCGGTGACGGTGTTTTGTGCGGTCGTGGTCATTGGCTTGCCTCGTTCAGCGGGATCAGGCGTTCGACGCGGGCAAAGGTTTCAACCCCCTGCGCCCCGTCGCGTACCCCCGATTGTACCACAGCCATGCGGTTGGGGTTCAGCATGACGGCGGCGCGATAGGTGGCCCCCGTTGTGGTGGGAAACCCTGCGGGGACATCTACGAGATCAGTCAGCTGTTCTTGAGCCAATCCGGTGGCGATCCCCTGTCGCGCAACCTGCGGTGCCGCCCCGTCAAAGGACACTTCGCAGCGGCGGTCTGTGCCCGCCGTTGCTGCCGCGCCCGTCACCGGAGACTGAGGTGCCGAGGTAAAGGGGCGCAGATCATAGAAATCGACCCGTGCCCCGTTGCTGCCAAGCTGTTCCTGCGCTGTCCGTGCGGTCAGACGCGGGCTGAAACAATGGTCTGCAAAGGCCTGAGCGATGTCGGCTGCGCGCGTTGTCTGTGCCATAGCGTTACTGGCCGCCCCGAAAGGGACAGCCAGCGCAGCAATGGAAAAACAAAAGGCGAGACGATGCATCATCCAAGCTTTCCAGCCAGTTTTAGCCTTTGACCGCTTTCACGATCTTTTGCGCGCCATCTTTCAGGTCGTCCGCAGCGATCACGTCCAGGCCGGAGTTGTTGATGATGGCTTTGCCTTCTTCAACGTTTGTGCCTTCCAGACGGACAACCAGCGGAACCTGCAGACCGACTTCTTTCACGGCTGCCACAACGCCTTCGGCGATGACGTCACAGCGCATGATGCCGCCGAAGATGTTGACCAGGATACCTTTGACCTGCGGGTCGGAGGTGATGATCTTGAACGCTTCGGTCACTTTCTCTTTGGTAGCACCGCCACCCACATCAAGGAAGTTCGCGGGCTCGGCGCCGTAAAGCTTGATGATGTCCATTGTGGCCATTGCCAGACCGGCACCGTTCACCATGCAGCCGATTTCACCGTCCAGAGCGATGTAGTTCAGGTCGTACTTGGACGCCTCGAGCTCTTTGGGGTCTTCTTCGGTGGTGTCGCGCAGATCGGCGATATCGCCGTGGCGGTACATCGCGTTGCCGTCAAAGCTGACTTTGGCGTCCAGCACTTTCAAGTCGCCGCCGTCGGTGACGATCAGCGGGTTGATTTCGAGCATTTCCATGTCTTTTTCGACGAATGCTTTGAACAGCTGACCCATCAGGGTGACGCACTGTTTGACCTGCTTGCCTTCAAGCCCCAGGGCGAAAGCAACGCGACGGCCGTGGTAGGGCTGGAAGCCCGCGGCGGGGTCAACAGAGAAGCTGATGATTTTTTCAGGTGTGGACTCGGCTACTTCTTCGATGTCCATGCCGCCCTCCGTGGAGCAGACGAACCCGATGCGCGAGGTCTGGCGATCCACCAGCAGCGCGAGGTACAATTCGGTTTCGATGCCCGAACCGTCTTCGATGTAGATGCGGTTGACCTGTTTGCCCGCGGGGCCGGTCTGGTGCGTGACCAGGGTGCGGCCCAGCATTTTCTTGGCTTCTTCGGCGGCTTCTTCAACCGATTTGGTCAGGCGTACACCGCCTTTGTCGCCAGCGTCGGCTTCTTTGAAAGAACCCTTGCCGCGGCCACCTGCGTGGATCTGTGCCTTGACGACCCAAAGAGGTCCGTCCATCTCGCCTGCGGCTGTTTTCGCTTCTTCAGCTTTCAGCACGACCCGGCCGTCGGATACTGGCGCGCCGTAGCTACGCAAAAGGGCTTTTGCCTGATATTCGTGGATGTTCATAAAAAACGGTCCCGTCTTTGTTCCAGTCTAATCGCGGTATACGATTGAGTCTTGATACTCGGTAAACAGTTTTTCGGAGAAATACAGGGTTTTCCAGATAAAAGCGACATTTGTGATCACACGAATTTCGCGTGTGATCACAAAATAGCGCTAACGGTGGAAAATCTGCGGAATGTTGCCGACGCAGCGGCTGTCGCGCTCGGAAACCCCACGTTTTAAGGGCCGAACGCGACATATAGTTGTTTGTTTTGCGACCGGTCAGCCGTCGTCAAGGGGGCGTCTTACTTGGGAATCAGTGCCCAGTAATCGAGGTCGAGCAGGACATCGGGCAGGTATTTACCGTCTTCACCCTTCAGCTTGAACGGCTCTCCGCCTTTGGTGGCGACCAAGCGCAAGCGCAATGCGCCGACGCCGGGTTTGTCGGTATCGGCTTTGTCCAGAACCTCGGTCCAGGCGCGGATTGTGTCGCCGGATAGGCAGGGGTTCGCATGGGCCCCGCCGTTTAGCCCCACGATCATCTGCGCATTGGCCAGCCCGTTGAAAGATAGCGCCCGCGCCATAGAGATCACATGCCCGCCATAGATCAGCCGCGACCCGTCGGGGCGGGCAGAGGTGTCAAAGTGCACTTTTGCCGTGTTCTGCCACAGGCGGGTGGCCATCATATGCTCCGCCTCTTCGACGGTGACGCCATCCACGTGGTCGATCATCTCGCCCACGGAATAATCGCCCCAACGATGCGCCTCGCCCGCGAGGGTAAAGTCATAATTGCTGAAATCGAGCGTTTCGGGGATCGTCAGATCGTCAACCGTCAGCGCCTTGGGTAGATCGGGCACGACCGTTTCGGGGGCGGGGGCATCGACATCACGTTTGCGCACCATCACCCAGCGGACATACTCCAGCACTTTGGTGTCGTTCTGGTTAAAGCCAGTGGTGCGCACATAGACGACGCCGGTTTTCCCGTTCGAGTTTTGCTTGAGCCCGATCACCTCGGATTCAGACCGCAGCGTATCGCCGGGCCAGACCGGTGCCAGCCAGCGTCCCTGCGCGTAGCCAAGGTTGGCCACGGCGTTCAGCGATACATCCGGCACGGTTTTGCCGAACACGATGTGAAAGGTAATCATATCGTCCAGCGGGCTGGCAGGCAGGCCGCAGCTTTGCGCGAACTGGTCAGAGGAATAAAGCGCATGACGCGCAGGATATAGTGCGTGGTATAATGCCCGCTCGCCATCCTTGACGGTGCGCGGGACCGCGTGGTGCAGTGTCTCGCCGACTTTATAGTCTTCGAAGAAGCGCCCTTTGTTGGTCTTTGCCTGTGCCATCAATGCGCCCCTAGTTTGGTATCCGGCGTGTAGGTGCCTTCGACTTCCTTGGTGACGGCCTGACCGCAACGCATAACATTCGCCGCCGCGTCCCAAGTCTGTGTGGGGGTGCCATATAGTTCCCAACCCTTATTCAGCGCGTCGGTGACTTTGTGACAAAAGGCGGAAGTGTCCTCTTCGGACAGGAAACGATAGAGTTTCATGGGGGTTCTTTCAGTAACTCAGGAAAAAGGAGAGACGCCAAGCAGGGTGTGGATCGCGGTCACAACAACCAGCATCACCAGCGTAATCACCGCAAGGCGGATATAGGTAGCTTTGCCCGCAGGGGCAGGGGGCGTCCAGCTGGGTTCGGCGCGGTTGATCAGGATCACGGAACCGACAGCCCAAGCCAGCATAGAGCCAAACAGCAGGATAGACGCGACGTCGCCGTTCACCAGCAAATGCGCGACGGCCCAGATTTTAACGGCCATCAGCTGCGGGTGGCGGGTTTTCGACGCGGGCCATGCCTTGGCCCCTTTGGCGGCGCTGGACCCGTAGACCCAGAATGCCAGCACCATCAACAGGTTGTTAAGATGTGTCAGGAAGGGCGGGGGCGTCCAGACGGGGATAAACGCGGCCCCGCGGTATCCGATAATGATCATGACTAGCGCCGCCACGATGGCGACGGCGATGATGCCTTTGCCCCGTCGGCCCATAGCTGCGCGCTGGTCCGGCATGAAGCGACGGAAATAATGGGCACCGACCCATAAGATCAGACCAAGGATCAAAAGTGCCATCATCAGGTTTACTCCGTTTGCAGGGCCGCGATCGCGTCCAGCTTTGCCAATGTTTCGCGTGCGGTGGCGACATGCAGGTTTTCAACGATGCGCCCGTCCACAACGGCCACACCCTGACCTGTCGCCTGCATTTCGTCAAACGCCTCGATCTGGCGGCGCGCCAGATCGGCTTCGGCCTCGGAGGGGGAGAATGCCTCGTTCGCGACGTCCAGCTGCGCGGGGTGGATCAAGGTTTTGCCGTCAAAGCCCATGTCGCGGCCTTGGTCACATTCAACGCGGTGGCCTTCGTCATCCTTGAACGCATTGTAAACGCCATCGACAATCGCGATGCCGTTGGCCTTGGCTGCAAGTACGCATAGGCCAAGCCCGGTCATCAGAGGCAGGCGGTCGGCGCGCACGCGGGTTTGCAGGTCTTTATTCAGGTCGTTGGTGCCCATCACCATACATTGCAGCTTGGGATGCGCGCCAATCGCGGCGGCATTCAGCATCGCACCCGGCGTTTCCATCATCGCCCAAAGCGGGATGTCGCCGGTGATTTCGGCCAGTGCATCCAGATCGGCGGGGCTGCCGACTTTGGGCAGCAAAATGGCGTCGCAGTCCATCTTCGCCGCGGCGCGGGCATCGTCGGCACCCCATTCGGTGTCCAGCCCGTTGATGCGGATCACCTTATACCGGCTGCCGTAGCCGCCGTCTGTCAGCGCCGTGGCGAGTGTTTCACGTGCAGCGGTTTTCTCTTCCGGGATCACAGCGTCTTCGAGGTCAAAGATAATCGCATCGGCCGGCAGCCCGCGGGCTTTGTCTAACGCGCGGGCCTTGGAGCCGGGGATATACAGAACGGAACGCAGGGGGCGGGTGATTTTCGACATTTGCGACTCTCCAAGAAATAATATTGCGTGCAGGTCTGCATTTTTAGACGAAAACTTCAAGCGCAAACGCGCCGCAGCGCAGCGTCAGATAATTTGCGGCTTTAACGCGGCCTTCAGGTTTTGCTGCCAGAAGGAAAGGCGTCTTGGTGCGTGTGTAAGTGTAAGAGGTGTAGAATGGTAAAACTGCTTAACCTGATCGGGCTGGCAACTGCCGCGGCGGCGGTGGTGGCGCTGACGCAGGATGTCGCGGCGGGAACGCGAACCGCAGGTTGTGACGGATACCACAAGATTTCCGCAAAAATTTCGCACCCGCCGCAGGATCAACAAACTAAGGCGGTGGGCCCCATTTGATATGTCATAGATTATAAAAGCGGCGAAAAAAGACGCGGATCGCCGGAACGCAATCGCCACATCATCGTTGATATCACAACCGAGTGATTATCACCCGGAACTTCTAAAGGAGTATCAACAATGAAACGTATTCTTGGCACAACCGCAATCATCCTGAGCTTGACTGGTCCCGCATTTGCAGATGCACATGCAGCTGGTTTTGGTACCGTGACAGCGCAAGAAACTGACTTCTTCGCGTCCGACCTGATCGGCATGCGTATCTACAATTCCGAGACAGAAGTTGAAGCAAACTCCACCATCGCCGCTGACGGCGAAAAGGAATGGGACGACATCGGCGAAATCAACGACGTCCTGCTGGATTCCGAAGGCAACGTTAAGGCCGTTATCCTCGGCATTGGCGGCTTCCTCGGCATGGGTGAGCGCGACGTGAGCGTGAACATGGACGAGATTCGCATCGTGACCGAAGAAGGTGACAGCGACGACCGTTTCCTCGTGGTGAACACAAGCAAAGAGATGCTTGAAAAAGCCCCAGCGTTCGAACGTATGGACGACGAAGCTGACATGGAAACCGAAGCAAACATGGACGCCGACGCCGACATGAAGGCTGACACAGACATGGCAGCGACCGACATGAACGCCGAAGCCGAGGTCGACACAGAGACCGAGATGGAAGCGGATGCCGAAGCACTGGCAAACGAAGCTGAAATGGAAGCCGAAGAAGCAGCCGCTGAAACAGAGCAGGCCGTTGATGAAGCGACCACCGAAATGGCCGACGGGGCAAACGAACTTGAACAAGACATGGAACGCCCCATGCTGACAGCCCCAGCGGTTGAGCGTGAAGGCTATACCAACGCCACAGTCGAAGACCGGAACGCGCTGACCGCAGAAGACCTTGAAGGGTCCTATGTTTACGGTGCCAACGACGAGACCGTCGGTGAAATCGGTGCCCTCGTTATGGGTGACAACGGCGAAGTTGGCCAAGTTGTGATCAACGTCGGTGGTTTCTTGGGCATTGGCGAAAAGCCCGTTGCTGTCACCTGGGACGAACTGCAGATCATGAAGAACGCTGAAGGCGACGACTTCCGCATCTACATCGACAGCAGCAAAGAAGCGCTGAAAGCACAGCCCGAATACCAAGGCTAAGCTTCACGCTCAGTCAAATTCGGCAATAGCTTGCTGAAACGCTGACAAAGACGGGATCGTTTCGAAAGAAACGGTCCCGTTTTTTATGGCTCTGTGCGATGTGACGTGATGCCGGACCAAGCGCAACTTGCACGGTGCGCTTCATTTCGGTATCCCGAAGCGAAATGTAACCCTGTCGGAGTATACCACATGGCCAGACCCAAGATCGCGCTTATCGGCGCAGGGC